>CAYZFU010000176.1:0-7083 GCA_964477725.1 uncultured Halopseudomonas sp. | reverse complement strand
AGCGGCAGGCGATCTCGTCTTCGCGCAGCGCCTCCCAGGCCCGGCCGATTGGCATGCGCAGCAGCCGGTTGATGACATACAGGGTCGCCAGGACCAACAGCAGGGCAAGCACATAGAGGAAGATGATGCGGTGCGTGCCTTCGTAATCGATGCCGAAAAAGTCGTGGAAGGTTTGCGCCCCCTCGCTGGCGCGTCGGCTGAACTCGAGGCCGAACAGGGTCGGCTTGGGGATGCCGCCGATACCGTTCGGTCCGTTGGTCACGTCGGTCCAGTTGTTCAACAGGATGCGGATGATCTCGCCGAAGCCGAGCGTGACGATGGCCAGATAGTCGCCGCGCAGGCGCAGCACCGGAAAGCCGAGCAGGAAGCCGAACAGCGCGGCCATGCCCCCTGCAACCAGTAATCCGGTCCAGAATCCGACGTCGAGATACATCGCCAGCAGTGCGTAGGTATAGGCACCCACGGCATAGAAGCCGACGTAGCCCAGGTCGAGCAGTCCAGCCAGGCCGACGACGATGTTCAGGCCCAGACCGAGCATCACGTAAATCAGCACCAGGGTTGCCAGGTCGATGCCGCCGCGGCCGGCAAAGAATGGCCAGATCAGCGCCGCGGAAATAACAAAGCACCAGAACAGCCGGCGCACTGCCGGGTTGTCGCTGGCCTTGCTCAGGCTTGCCGGTGCCTTGGGCAATCCGGGAGCTGCTTTCCACCAGGCGCTGAGGTGATCGCGAAACAGGTTGAAGAAGAACATGAAGGTCGCAGCCGCGGCGATCTTCCACCACACGTCGGGCCCCAGGCCGGTAATCGACAGACCGGTACCGACCTGTTCCAGGCGAACTCCCATCAGCAATCCGGTGAGTACCAGCACGACGACGGCGGAGATGAGCGCCGGTTTGAGGTTGTCGCGGATCATACCTTTTCAACCTCCGGACGGCCGAGAATACCGCTGGGCCGGAACAGCAGAATCAGGATCAACAGGCTGAAGGCGACGACATCCTTGTACTCGCTGCTGAAGTAGCCAGCGGTAATCGCTTCGGTCACGCCGAGGAGCAGCCCGCCCAGCACCGCGCCCGGGATGCTGCCGATGCCGCCGAGTACCGCTGCGGTGAATGCCTTGAGACCGGCCATGAAACCGATATAGGGGTTGATCACGCCGTAGTACATGCTCAGCAATACGCCGGCGACCGCCGCCAGAGCGGCGCCGATGACGAAGGTCAGAGCGATGATACCGTTGGTGTTGATGCCCAGCAGGTTGGTCATCTTCAGGTCTTCGGCGCAGGCGCGGCAGGCGCGGCCCATGCGTGAACGCGTAATGAACAGCGTCAGCAGTGTCATGGTGATCAAGGTGACCACGAAAATGATGATCTGCATGTAGGACAGCGTGGCATGGAAACTCTCTTCCGGGCCGATCGACAGCCCGCCGGTCACCAGGCTGGGCATGGCGATATCGCGCGAGCCCTGTGCCAGACGTACCAGGTTCTGCAGGAAGATCGACATGCCAATCGCGGAAATCAGCGGGATCAACCGGTTGCCACCACGCAGCGGCCGGTAGGCGACGCGCTCGATGCTGTAACCGAAGGCGCTGGTCACGATCATGCTGAGCACGAAGGCGCCGAGGATCATTACCGGTAGATATTCGATGCCCATCAGCGCCAGGGCCGCCAGAGCCATGAACGCGATGTAGCTGCCAATCATGTAAACCTCGCCATGGGCGAAGTTGATCATGCCAATGATGCCGTAGACCATGGTGTAGCCGATGGCGATAAGGGCATAGGTGCTGCCAACGGTCAGACCGTTCAGCAGTTGCTGGATCAGGTAATACAGTGACTCGGGCATGGCCAGGACACCTGGTATTTCAGGGGGAACAAATGCGGGTCGGGAAAGACGGCATCAAAAAATCAGGCCCGCCGGCGGTACCGGCGGGCCTGGGACGTTTTACCATTTACTCGGTCATTGCGGTCTTGCTGGCGTCAGCGTGCCACTTGTATACGACGAAGTTGAAATCCTTCAGATCGCCTTTCTCATCGAAGGCCAGCGTGCCGGTAGGCGTTTCGAAGCTGTTGCTGCGCAATGCTTCGGCAACTTCTTCGGTGTCGGTGGACCCGGCAATCCGGATGCCATCGGCGATGACCTGGACTGCAGCATAGGCCGGGAACACGAACGGACCGCTAGGGTCCTGGTTCTTGGCCTTGAATGCCTCGACCAGCTCGGCGTTCTTCGGATCCTGGTCGAACGCCTTGGGCAGCGTGACGAGCAGACCTTCGGACGCTTCCCCAGCGATTGCGGAGATGTCGGTGTTACCCACGCCTTCCGGTCCCATGAACCGGACGTTCAGGCCCTGTTCGGCGGATTGACGCAGGATCAGACCCAGCTCCGGGTGGTAGCCGCCGTAGTAGACGAAATCGACACCGGCCTGGCGCAGCTTGGAAATCAGCGAGGAGAAATCCTTGTCGCCGGCAGTGATACCTTCGAAGACGGCCACTTCAACGCCGTTTTCCTTCAATACGTCGCGCACTGCGGTGGCGATGCCTTCGCCGTACTGCTGCTTGTCGTGGATGACCGCGACCTTCTTCGGCTTGATCTGCTCGACGATATACTTGCCGGCGGTGGGGCCCTGCAGGCTGTCGAGGCCGATGGTACGGAATACCAGCTCATAACCGCGCTCGGTGATTTCCGGGCTGGTGGAAGCCGCGGTGATCATCAGGATGCCTTCGTCTTCATAGATGTCTGACGCCGGCTGGGTCGAGCTGGAGCAGAGGTGGCCGACCACATACTGGATGTCTTCGTTGACGATGCGGTTGGCGACGGCTACGGCCTGCTTCGGATCGCAGGCGTCATCGAATACCACACCTTCCAGCTGGCTGCCGTTTACGCCGCCAGCCTTGTTGATCTGTTCGATGGCCATCTTCGCGCCGATGAACTGCATGTCGCCGTACTGGGCTACCGGGCCGGTTACCGGGCCGGCCAACGCGATCTTGATAGTGTCGGCGGCCAGCGAAAAACCGCTGACACCAGCCAGAGCGGCTGCTGCAATAATCTGAGAAAGCGCTTTCTTATGTGCCTTTTTCATTTTTCTGCTCACTTCGATGGTCCGTTAGAACGAAGTGGACGCTTAATGGCAAAGCGCCACACTTCTCCCGGTAACTGTACCGGAGCAGTTTAGCAATGGCGCGGTGCGGTGGAAACGAAACGGTAGCAATTTGTCGGTAAATGTCCTTAAACCGCAATAATGTTATCGATTGGCGACAGAAACGCCGTTTCGGTCACGCCTCAACCCACTCGCCTGGCCGCGCGCGGGACGTTACCATGCGCGCTCGAACACTGCAGGGGAATGAGATGACGGGTCAGGACGATACTTACGCCGCTATCGTAGGGGCCACCGGACGTATCGAATGGAAGGCGCTCGAGCCGCATTTTGCGCGGGGCGAGCTGCTGTGGGTGGATCCTCGACTGGACCTGGTGGGCACAGCCGAGGCGCTTATAAAGGATGACCGCGACACGGTTGCCGGGTGGATGGAACGTGGTTTGCTCGGCCAGCTCAAGGATGATCAGGCCGCGGACTGGCATGAACGCGATCCCGATTCGCTATGGGCGGTGGTGATCCGCCCGTGGGTGCTGGTGCAGGAGCGGGCAGAAGACTGAGCAGGGCAGGGGCGATTCAGGCGAGCCGCGAGCGCAACCAGCTACTGGCGGCATCGACCGCCATCACCATCAGCAGCATCGCCAGTATCACACTCATGGCACGCTGCTGTTGGAACAGGCTCAGCGTCACGTACAGCATCTGCCCCAGACCGCCGGCGCCGACGAAACCAAGCACAGCGGCCATGCGAATATTGTTTTCCCAGCGGTACAGGCTGTAGGCCACCCACTGCGGCAATACATTGGGCAGGGTGCCGTAGAAGAATGCCGCTACCGGTCCGGCGCCCGCGCCGCGCAGCGCCTCGGCAGGCGCGCCGGGCGTGTTTTCCAGTGCTTCGGCAAAAAGCCTGCCGAGCACGCCTGTGGTATGCAGCGCAATCGCCAGGGTGCCGGCGAACGGGCCCAGGCCTGCCGCCAGCACCATCAGGGCAGCCCAGACCAGCTCGGGCACCGAGCGCAGCGCGTTGAGCAGCAATCTTGCCAAGCCCTTGAAAGCTTTTCCCAGACGGCCGGCAGCGAGCAGGCTGAGCAATGCGCCTAACAGGGCCGCTATCAACGAGCCGACCGCCGATATCGCCAGCGTTTCCAGCGCGCCGTGACCGATCTGACCGAGCCATCCAATGGACGTTTCCGGCGGAAAGAAACCGGCTACATAGGACGTCATCTGGCCGCCACTTTCGGAGCTGAACAGTGAAGCGAGGTCCAGTTCGAGATAGTGAAACGAGGCGAGTAGAGCGCCAAGGATTGCAAGGAGCCAGGCGAGTCCTTCGAGACGTCGGATCATGCCAGCCTCCGGCGCAACAGCGAACTGAGCTGATCGGCAAACAACACCAGGATGAGGAAGGTCCCCAGGATCGTCGCCACCTCGCCGCCAGCAAACATACGAATGGACAGATCGATCATCTGGCCCAGCCCACCGGCGCCGACAAAACCCATGACCACCGAGGCGCGGATGGCGCATTCCCAGCGGTACAGGGTGTAGGAGGTGAGCTCCTGTGCCGCCCCCGGCAGCACGCCATAGAAGAACGCCGACAAGCGCGAACTGCCCGCCTGCAGTAATGCCTGCGCGGGGCGTTGATCGACCGACTCGTAGATTTCCGCGTAGACCTTGCCCAGCATGCCGCTGTAAGCGATGGCGATGGCCAGCACGCCTGCCGTCGGCCCCAGCCCTACTGCACGAACGAACAGCAGCGCCCAGACCAGTTCAGGCACGCTGCGCAGCACGATCATCACCAGCCGTGCTGTGTAGCGAATCGATCGTGCCAGCCATCCATGCTGCCGGCCAGCAACGCCCGATACCGATAGCGATCGTGTGGCAATCAGGCTTAACGGAACCGCCGCGAGCAATGCCAGTGCCAGGCCTGCCGTGGCCATGGCCAGCGTCTGCAAGGTCGCCACCCACAGCAAGCCGAGGAAATCATCGGAAACCTCTGGCGGCCAGAAGCCTTTGAGGAAAGCGCCGACGGTGGAGAGGTTGCGCGAATCCAACAGGGCGGGAAGATCGAACTCGGTAATCACCAGTCCCGGCCAGAGCAGCGCCAGAGCCAGCGCAGTCATCAACAAGCGCGATAGCGCAGCCGGATCGCGTCGGGCGACGGTCGGGTCGGGTATCACAGACATCGCGGTACGGTCGACCTGACTGAGAAATGCGGCTGATCAGCCTGTGTATGGAAGTCGCTCGATCGGGGCTTGTTGGGAACGTCGATGTTGGCGTTGGCGTACAGCGCCTGCAGATCCGCCTCGGTGACCTCGGATGCCGGGCAATCGAAAACCACCGCACCACTGCGCAGGCCGATGACGCGCGGAAAATGACGCAGCGCCAGATCGACCGCGTGCAGGCTTGCGACCAGGGTGGTGCCGCGTTCTGTAGCCAGGCGGTTCAGCAGACCAAGCGTGTGGTCTGCCAGGTTGGGATCCATCGCCGATACCGGTTCGTCCGCCAGGATCAGTTCCGCCTGCTGATACAGGACGCGCGCTATGCCCACTCGCTGCAACTGGCCGCCAGAAAGCTGGTCGCAGCGCTCGAACAGCTTGTCGTCCAGATCGAGCGGGCGCAGGACGGCGCGCACGCCGGCGATATCGAGCGGATAGCACAGCGAGGCCAGCGCGCGCAGCGTCGACCATTGGCCGAGCCGGCCCGCTGAAACGGCGGTGACCACGCGCTGGCGGGCCGGAAGAGGAGGGCTCTGGTGAATCAACCCGATGCGTGAGCGCAAGCGTTTCAGCTGCGCACCAGACAGAGATGCCGGTTCATCGCCGAGCACGCGAAGGGTGCCGGAAGACGCCGGCAGGCTGCTGCCCATCACTCGCAGCAGGCTGGTCTTGCCCGCTCCGGACGGACCGATCAGCGCAACGCGTTCGCCGGCCTCGATGCGCAAATCGATGCCGTGCAAAACCGGATCGCCGCCGGGATGGGCAGCGCCCACCCCGTCGAAGCGAATGCTCACTGAAGCAGCCCGGCCGACCGGGCAGCCTGCTCGATGCCTTGGTAGTTGTCCGGGCTGGTCTCAATGAACTGGCTGGCGCGTTGCAGGTCGAGAATCGCCTTGTGTTCGGGGTTGGCCGGGTCGAGCTTGAGAAACGCCTGCTTGATGCGCTCGGCCAGCTGCGGATCAAGGTCGCCGCGTACGGTCCAGTTGTAGTCGTAGTAGGTCGGGGTGGTGGCGTAGGCGTGCACCTTGGTGGTGTCGACCTTGCCTTCCTCGATCAGCTTGTTCCACACCGAGGAGTTCAAGACACCGCCGTCCACCCGGCCCGAGGCAACCCAGGCCACTGTGGCATCGTGCGCATTGGAAAAGGCTACCCGGCCGAAGAAGGCGTCGACATCGATGTCAGCCTGCTGCAGGAAGTAGCGCGGCATCAGGTGGCCAGAAGTGGACGATACCGAGCCGAAGGCAAAGCTCTTGCCTTCGAGATCGGCGTGTTCGTCGACCTCAGGGTTTGCGGCAATAAAGGTGCTGGTGAAGGCCGCGTCCTGCTCACGCTGGATCAGCGGCATGGCATCACCGGTGCGCAGGCGCGCCTGCACGAAAGTGAACCCACCCAGCCAGGCCAGATCCAGCCGGCCAGCGTCGAGCGCCTCAACCACGCCAGCGTAATCCGATACCGGCTGGAAGCGAACCTTCATACCCAGCTCGTTTTCCAGATACTTACCCAGCGGCTCGAACTTGCGTTGCAGTTCGGTGGGCGCTTCATCAGGGATGGCCGATACGCGCAGCACCGACTGATCGGCGGCATGGGCGGAAGGAAAAACAGCGGCAACAGACAGGCACAACCCGGCCATGACGGCCAGGGGACGTTTAAGCTTCGACATGTCATTTCTCCGGTTCAATAGCGGAAGACTCCCAACCGGGTGTCGAAGCCGGCCGGGGCGTGGCGCAAGTGTACTGAAAAGTGCGCGCCAGGCAAGGCGCGATGGCTATGTCACCCCAGTCGCCGCGAGTC
>CAYZFU010000175.1:0-7130 GCA_964477725.1 uncultured Halopseudomonas sp. | reverse complement strand
TAAGAGGTATGAATGCGTCCGGTACGTGCGTTGATCTGCTCCGGCAAGCGGTCGGTATAGGTGCTCTTGAGCTTGCTCATGCTGCGGTACTGCATGATCACCTGCGGCAGCGGGTAGCCCTGCTCGGCCAGCTCGGCAAGCACCGATTCAGCGGTAGACGGCTGGCCCTTGGCGGTCTTTGACAGCACCGGCAAGCCCTGCTGATCGTAAAGAATTGCGCACAGCTGTTTCGGTGAGCCGAGATTGAATTGCTGACCGGCTATGTCGTAGGCCTGGTGCTCCAGCTCGATCATTTTTTCGCCCAGCTCGCGGCTCTGCACACCGAGCAGCTCGGCGTCGACCAGCGCACCGTAGCGTTCGATGCGCGCCAGCACCGGCATCAGCGGCATCTCGATGTCCTTGAGCACGCCCATCAGGCTCGGGTGCGCGCGCAGCTTCTGCTCCAGCGTCTGATGCAGGCGCAGCGTGACATCGGCGTCTTCGGCCGAATAGGGCCCGGCCTGCTCCACGGCGACCTGGTCGAAGGTCAGCTGTTTGGCGCCCTTGCCGGCAACGTCTTCGAAGCGGATGGTGTTCTCGCCGAGATACTTCAGCGCCAGGCTGTCCATGTCATGGCGGGTGGCGGTCGAATCCAGCACGTAGGATTCGAGCATGGTGTCGAAAGCCACGCCGCGCATCTCGATGCCGTAGTGCGCCAGCACATTCATGTCGTATTTGGCGTGCTGGGCAACCTTGAGCCTGGTTTCGTCTTCCAGCAATGGCTTGAGTCGGGCGAGCACGGCGTCGCGGTCGAGCTGCTGCGGCGCGCCCATGTAGTCGTGACGCAGCGGTACGTATGCCGCCTCGTGCGGATTGACTGCAAATGACACGCCGACCAGTTCGGCCTCCTGCGCGTTGAGGCTGGTGGTCTCGGTATCGAAGGCGAACAGCCGGGCGATCTCCAGCTTGTCCAGCCAGCGCTCCAGGTCATCCTGCTCGAAGATGATCTCGTAATGCCGCGCGACCTTTTCCGCTGGCTCGGCAGCCTTGGCCGATCCGGGCTGGGCTCCGGCGCGGCTTTCGCGCTGCAGGTCTTCCAGCCAGTTGCGAAACTCCAGCTCGCGGTACAACTCGATCAGCGCCTCGCGGTTGGGCTCGCCCGGATGCAGCGCATCCACGCGTAGCTCCAGTTCGACGTCGGTCTTGATCGCGGCCAGCTGGTGCGACAGGTAGGCCGCCTCGCGATGTTCGGTCAGCTTGTCGGCGAGCTTTTTGGCGCCGCGTATGTCCAGGCTGGCAACCTTCTCGAGATTGCCATAGATCACATCCAGCCCGCCCCCGAGTCCGCCGATCAGGCCTACCGCGGTCTTCTCGCCGATGCCTGGCACGCCGGGAATGTTGTCGGATTTGTCGCCCATCAGGGCCAGAAAATCGATGATGCAGTCAGGGCCAACGCCGAACTTTTCGCGTACGCCCGCCTCGTCCAGCACGGTGCCGCTCATGGTGTTGACCAGGGTGATATGGCCGTCGACGAGCTGCGCCATGTCCTTATCGCCGGTGGAAATGATTACCGGGCAACCGTTGGCGGCGCTCTGACAGGCCAGTGTCCCGATCACGTCGTCCGCTTCCACGCCTTCGACGCATAGCAGCGGCAGGCCGAGCGCGCGAACACAGGCGTGCAGCGGCTCGATCTGGCTGCTGAGCTCGTCGGGCATCGGCGGGCGGTGCGACTTGTAGTTCTCGAACAGGGCATCGCGAAACGTCGGGCCCTTGGCGTCGAAGACCACCGCGAACGGGCTGTCCGGATACTGCCGCCGCAGGCTGCTGAGCATGTTGAGCACGCCCTTGATCGCGCCGGTGGGCTGGCCTTTGGAGGTAGTCAGCGGAGGTAGGGCATGGAAGGCGCGATACAGGTAGGACGAGCCATCCACGAGGATCAGGGGGGCGGTTTCAGTCATGCGTCAGATCAACGTTCCGGTAAGAAAAAGGGCTAGAATGGCGGCGGGTAGCAAGGCTGCACCTCCACCTTCCTATGACAGGACACAGAGTACCATGACACGTTCAGTATGCCGTTGGCTGGGAGCAATGACGCTCGCCCTGAGCTTTCCCCTGCTGGCTCAGGAGCCGGTAACCGCCGAGCCGGACGTCACCATCCGCGAGGAAGGCGGGCGACGGGTTGAAGAATACCGGCTCAACGGCTTTCTCTATGCGATCAAGGTGTATCCAAAACACGGCGCACCCTACTTTCTCGTTGCGGTCGACGACGACGGTAACTTCGCCCGCGCCGATCAGGTGCAGGGTATGCGGATTCCGTCCTGGAAAATTTTCGAATGGTAAACATGCATGTCCGTCTTCACGCCGGTTGAACGCAGCGAGCTGGAGCTTTTCATTGGCGGCTACGACGTTGGCCGCCTGATCAGCCATGCGGGCATCGAAGGTGGCAGCGAGAACAGCAACTTCTTCGTTGAGTGCGAACGAGGCAGCTTCGTCCTGACGCTGATCGAGCGCGGGCCGGTGGATGAGCTGGCGTTCTTCGTTGCGCTGCTAGAGTGCCTGCATCAGGCGGACCTGCCGGTGCCCTACGCCATAGCCGACCGTCAGGGCCGGACGATTCAACGCTTCAAGGATCGGCCGGCTCTGCTGCAGCCGCGCCTGCCCGGCAGGCACGTGCAAGTTCCCACTGTCGAGCAATGTGCGGCGCTCGGTGCGATGCTCGCTCGTTTGCACCAGGTCACCAGTACCTACGGCCTGGAACGTGAAAGCGATCGTGGGCCGCAGTGGATGCTTGCCGAGGTTGCGCGATGCCGCCGGCAGGTTTCGATGGATGAGGCTCGATTACTCGACCAGGCCGTCGACGCGTTGTGCCGGGTGCAACTACTGGAAAAGCATCTGCCGAAAGCGGTGCTGCACGCCGACCTGTTTCGCGACAACGTCATGTTCGAAGGCCAGCGGCTGACCGGCATCATCGATTTCTACAATGCGGCCAGCGGCTGGACACTGTATGACGTGGCGATTTGCGTGAACGACTGGTGCATGGACGAGACTCTGCGGCTTGATCCGCTACGCAGCCAGGCATTGCTGGCTGCGTATGCCACCCAGCGGCCCTTCAGTACCAGCGAAGCGGAATGCTGGCCGGACATGCTGCGTATCGCGGCGCTGCGGTTCTGGTTGTCCCGGCAGATCGCCGCGCAGGCTCATGCGGACCAACCGGGCGTTCTGGTCAAGGATCCGCAGCACTTCAAGCGGATTCTCGAGGCGCACCGTGAGGTGTCGGTGCGCCTTGCCCCGGCAAGCTGATCAGAGCGATTCCAGGCACCCGGCCAGGTTGTCGCTCAAGGTGTTGAGAAATTCCACATAACCCTGCGCCGTAACAGGCGCGTCACCGCCGAGCGGATCCAGAGCCGCATTGCGCACCGGTAAACCGGCGGTCAGTGATTCGATCAGGCGCGGGGTAAATTGCGGCTCGCTGAACACACAGCTCGCGCCGGCTTTCTGCAGCCGTTCACGCAGTTGGGCCACGTGACGCGCGCCGGGTTGAACCTCGTGGGACAGGCTGAAGATGCCGCGCGCACGGAGTCCGTAGTGGTCTTCCAGATAACCGTAGCCGTCGTGGAAAACGAAATGCGGCTTGTCTGCCAGCGGCTCGAAACGCTTCTGCAAGCTGCTGTCCAGTTGCATGACCTGCTCTTCGAAACGCGCGACGTTTTCAGCGAGACGGTCGCTGTGCTCGGGGAACAGGTTGGTCAGGTCCGCAGCCATGGCACGTGCCATGGCGACGGCATTTGTCGGGGACAGCCAGATATGCGCGTCATAGGTGCCGCCATGATGATGTCCGTGGCCGTGGTCTTCGGCATGAGCGTGATGCTCGTGCTCGTGCTCGTGCTCGTCGTGTCCGTGGTGTCCTTTCGCATGTTCTGCATGCCCGTCGGCATGCCCGCTTTCAAGCGGTCGCAGCGTGACGCCAGCAGCATGCATCAATGCCACGTCGGTGTCGCGCGACTGCAGCAGGTGCTCTAGGAACAGCTCCAGCTCCGGTCCGACCCAGTACACGCGCTGCGCCTGTTCCAGTGCACGACGCTCCGACGGGCGCAGCGCGTAGCTGTGTGGCGATGCACCGACCGGCAACAGCAACGACGGCTCGGCGATGCCGTCGAGCGCGGCGGCTGCGATCAGCTGCAATGGTTTGATGGTTGTCAGCACGCGCGGCTCGTCGGCGCGAGCGGCAACGGCCAGGGTCAATCCTATGACGAGGACGAAACAGCGAAGCATCGGTGGGTACCTGGAAGAAGTTAAGTGTTATATGATAACAGCTCGTTTCAATTCCGATAGCCCTGCCGGGCAAGGCGAAGCATGAGCGCTACCGATCCGCACGTTCCCCACGATCACACCCATTGTGTCAGCACAGCGCTGGTTACCGCTGAAGAGGTTTGCGCCCGCGGTGGCGCGCGCCTGACTCCGCTGCGAAAACGTGTGCTCGAGCTGGTCTGGCAGAGCCACAAGCCGCTGGGGGCGTACGATATTCTCGAAACGCTGTCCCGCGAAGACGGCCGCCGCGCGGCGCCGCCGACGGTCTATCGTGCGTTGGATTTTCTGCTCGAGCAGGGCCTGGTGCATCGCATCGCCTCGCTCAACGCCTTCATCGGCTGCGCGCATCCAGAGCGGGCCCATGAGGGTCAGTTTCTTATCTGTCGCAACTGCCGCATTGCGGTGGAGCTCGACCAACCACTCATCCATCGAGCGATCAGCGACAGCGCCGCGGATCTGGGTTTTGCCGTCGAAGCCGAAACTGTCGAGATCACCGGCCTGTGCGCGCGTTGCAAGGCGGCGGCATGAGCGAGCCATTGCTGGAATTGAGTGGCGTCAGCCTGTCGCGCAATGGCGCGGCCGTGCTGGAGGACATCAGCCTGCGCGTGGCACCGGGTGAGATCGTCACGCTGATCGGACCTAACGGTGCGGGCAAGACCAGTCTGGTGCGTATCGTGCTGGGGCTGCTGCAGGCCGATGCCGGCAGGGTCCGGCGTCAGCCCCGGTTGCGTATCGGCTACATGCCGCAAAAGCTGCATATCGACTCCACCCTGCCGTTGACTGTCGAACGCTTCCTGCTGCTCGCGCCTGGCTGCCGGCGCGCCGATGTCCGTGAAGCCCTGGAGGACGTCAGCGCCCTGCATCTTTTGCAACGTCCGCTGCAGCAGGTGTCGGGCGGTGAATTGCAACGCATCCTGCTGGCCCGGGCGCTGCTGCGCAAACCGCACCTGTTGGTGCTCGACGAGCCGGTGCAGGGGGTGGACGTGAACGGCCAGATCGAGCTGTACCAGCTGATTACCCGACTGCGCGACCGTTACGGCTGCGGTGTGCTGATGGTTTCCCACGACCTGCACCTGGTCATGGCAACCACCAACACCGTGGTGTGCCTGAACCGTCATGTCTGCTGTTCGGGCCATCCCGAACAGGTCAGCCTGGATCCGGCCTTCGTCGCTCTGTTCGGCGAGCAGGCCAGCGCCCTGGCGGTGTATAACCATCATCACGATCACGCCCATGACTTGCATGGCGAGGTGATCGACAACAGCGATACAGTCGGGTCGCCGCGACTGACTCCGGTACACAAGCACGGACCTTCCTGCAAACATGCCTGATTTTCTGATTTTCGCCCTGGCCGCCGGCCTGGGGCTGGCGCTCGTCGCCGGTCCGCTGGGTTCGTTCGTGGTGTGGCGTCGCATGGCCTATTTCGGCGATACGCTGTCGCACTCGGCATTGCTGGGTATCGCCCTGGGCATGCTGCTGAATATCAACCTGACCCTGGCGGTCACCGCCGGTTGCGTGCTGCTGGCGGTGATCCTGGTGGCGCTGCAGAACCGGCAGTGGCTGGCCAGCGACACCCTGCTGGGCATCCTCGCGCACAGCACGCTGTCGCTGGGCCTGGTGGTGCTGGCACTGACCGACAATGTGCGTGTCGATCTCATGGCCTATCTGTTTGGCGACCTGCTGGCAGTCAGCGAACGTGACCTGTACTGGATGTTGGGCGGTCTGGCGTTGGTCGTGGTGTTGCTCGGCCTGCTCTGGCGCCAGCTGCTCTCGGTCACCGTGCACGAGGAGCTGGCCCGGGTCGAAGGGCGGCCAGTTACCGCGATCCGCCTGGCGCTGATGCTGCTGATCGCGATCGTCATCGCCGTCGCGATGAAAGTCGTCGGCGTGCTGCTGATCACGTCGTTGCTGATCATTCCGCCGGCCGCTGCCCAGCGTCACGCCCGCACGCCGGAGCAGATGGCCCTGGGTGCCAGCATCCTGGGTTGCCTGGCAGTACTCGGCGGACTGGGTATGTCGTGGAACCTCGATACGCCCGCCGGCCCGTCGATTGTGGTCAGCGCAGCCCTGCTGTTTCTGTTGGCGGTGAGCCTGCCGCGGCGCGCCTGAAGAGCACAAGGATGTAACACTGCGAAGCTGCGGTTGTCCCATGAACAGGCATCGAACAGGATGGTTTCATGGTGACACTGACGCATGCGTGATCCGCTGATCATTCCAACTGACGAAGGCTTGTACTGCCCGGCCGGGGGTTTCCATATCGATCCTTGGCGTCCGGTGACACGCGCCGTCATCACCCACGCACACGCAGACCATGCCCGGCCGGGCAACAGCGAATACTACTCGCACCATGCCGGGCTACCGATTCTGCGCCATCGGCTCGGTGAGGCGCACCGGTTTCATGGTCTGGGATACGGCGAAGCTGTCGAGTTCGGTCGCACTCGGGTCAGCCTGCATCCGGCAGGGCATGTACTCGGTTCGGCGCAGGTCAGGGTCGAGCATGCAGATGGCAGCGTCTGGGTAGTGACTGGCGACTACAAACGCGACGCTGATCCGACCTGCACGCCATTCGAAGTGGTGCCCTGCGACACCCTGATCACCGAGGCGACCTTCGCTCTGCCCTGCTACCGCTGGCCCCCGGTGGAGCGCGTCGCGGAGCAGATCTGGAGCTGGTGGTCCGGCCACAGCGGCCGCCCCTGCGTGCTGTTCACCTACGCGCTCGGCAAGGCCCAGCGGGTGCTCGCAGCCTTGACCGCGCACACCGATCGCACCGTCTATCTGCACGGCGCCATGCTGGCAATCACCGATATCTACCGTGATGCCGGCGTTTCCATGGTGCCTACCGCTCCGGT
>CAYZFU010000174.1:0-7136 GCA_964477725.1 uncultured Halopseudomonas sp. | reverse complement strand
TAACCAGCTCGCTCATCACGCCCATCGCCGGTAGAATCATGATGTAGACCGCCGGGTGGCTGTAGAACCAGAACAGATGCTGGAATAGCAGCGGATCACCGCCGAGCGCGGGGTCGAACACGCCGACCTGAAACAGGTGCTCGGCGGCCACCAGTAGCAGCGTTATCGCCAGCACCGGTGTCGCCAGCACGAGAATCACCGAGGTGGCATACAGCGACCAGACGAACAGCGGCAGGCGGAACCATGTCATCCCCGGCGCGCGCAGCGTGTGCACCGTGACGATGATGTTCAGCCCGGTGAAGATCGACGAGAAGCCGACGATGAACACTCCGACGATCACCGCTACGACATGACCGTTGCTGAACATGGTCGAGAGCGGTGTGTAGAAGGTCCAGCCCGTATCGACCCCACCGGCGACCAGCGAATACAGCGTAAAAAGCCCCCCGCCAACCAGCAGATACCAGCTGAACAGATTGAGCTTGGGAAAGGCCATGTCCTTGGCGCCGATCATGATCGGGATGAGGAAATTGCCGAATACCGATGGAATCGACGGAATCAGAAAAAACCAGACCATGATCACGCCATGCAGCGTGAAGGCCCGGTTGTAGCCGTCCGAGGTGAGCAGGTCGCCGTCTGGTGTGGCCAGCTCGATGCGTATGAGGGATGCTGCGAGCCCGCCGAGGAAGAAAAAGGCGGTGACAGCGATCATGAACATGATGCCGATGCGCTTATGATCGGTGGTCGCCAGCCATGTCCGCAAGCCGTGCTCGTCGGCCAGGTAGCTGGGCATCCGGTCAGCCGTCGGATTCTTTTCACTCACCTCGGTTACTCCTGTCTACGCCGCGAGCCGGATTGTCCGGCTCCAGCGGCTGCACCATGTCTCCTTCGTCGAGCGAGCGGATATAGGCGACCAATCGTAAAACGGCTTCTTCATCAAGCACATTGGCGAAGCTGGGCATGATCGGTTCAAAGCCCGCGACGATCTGCTTTTGCGGCAGCAGGATACTGTCGCGAATATAAGCCTGATCCGCGAGCACCTCGGTGCCGTCGGCCAGCTGCACGCGACGGCCATAGAGACCGGTCAACGGCGGCGCATGGGCCACGTTGGCCGGGCCATGGCAGCCGCTGCAGCCGAACTGTCTGAACAATAGCTCTCCTTCACTGGCCAGGCTGTGGCTGTCGCCGGCCTGCTGCAGCCATTGCTGGTACTCATCCGCGGGCTGGATGATCAGCCGCGCGAGCATGCGCGAATGGTCGGTGCCGCAGTATTCGGCGCAATAGGCATCGAAGGTGCCGGTCTGATCCGCCTCGAACCACAAGTCGGTATAGCGCCCGGGCAGCAGATCCTGCTTGATGCGCAAGGCCGGGAAATACAGGCTGTGAATGACATCCTGGGAAATCATGTTGAGCCTGACCGGGCGCCCGGCCGGCACGTGCAGCGTATTGATCTCCCGCTGCCCCCCGGGATGCTGAAACTTCCACATCCACTGCTTGGCCACCACCTGGATCTCAAGCGCATCCGCCGGTGGCGTGCGCACGTAGTAGTACAGCTTCGCGGAGGCGACATAGACGATCATCGCGCCTATGAAGGGCAAGGCGATCCAGGTCAACTCCACATTGCGGCTGCCGCGCGGACGATGATCACGTGGTACCTTGATACCCATGCGATAGCGAAACGAAAACACCACCAGCAGGACAAACACCGGCAGGACAAAAATCATCATCATCCCGGTGAAGCCGAAGATCAGCCAGTCGAGATCCTTGGCATAGGCCGAGGCCGCCTGTGGCCAAATACGCAGGATGGCCTCACCCATGTGAGCCTCCGCGGTGTTTGCGTTCGCGCCACAAGGCCAGACCTATGAACCCACCGAGTCCCAGCGCGGTACCGACCCCGCCGACCTGCAGCGCGCCGATGATCCAGTTGTCGTAGCCGCCGGTACGCGGGTTGTAGTGGTAGCAGAGCAACAGGAGCTGATCTCCGAACGAGCCGACCTTTCCGTCGCCAGCATCGGTCAATGCCAGGCGCATATCGTCGGGCTGGTATCCCAGCCCGTACAACCAGCGCACCATGCTGCCGCGCTGGTCGAGTATCGCCAGTGCGGAAACGTGCGCGTACTGCCTGATGCTTTCATCCCAGGCGAAGCGAAAGCCTATCGCTTCGGTCAGTTCGAGGATCGTTGTCGCGTCGCCGGTGAGAAAGTGCACCCCGTCCGAGTTGGCCAACTCCGGCCAGCGCCGCGCCAGCCGCTTCTGCTCCGCGCTGGCCTCAGCGGCGGTTTCGCGTGGGTCGAAGCTGAAGGCGATGAGCAGATAATCCTCGCCAGGCTCGTAAGGTAACGCCTCGAGCAGATTGAATAGGCTGGATAACTGCGCTCCGCAGACATTCGGGCATTCGTAGTAGATCGGCGCAAGTATCACCGGACGCTCGCTAACAAGCTCGGCCAGCTGCAGCGTTTTGCCGGTGTGGTCGGTCAGTGACAGGCCCAGCGGCAGTTGCGCGTTGGGTAGCTGCTCGATGTCCGCTGCGGTGAACGGGTCGAACACCGGCCCAGCACTGCACAGCGCCGACCAGGCGAGAAGCATCGTTAGAGCCAGACGACGCATCGTTATCATCGCGTTGCCCTCCGGTGGGTCTCGGTCTGGGGAGGCCCGGCTTCAACAGCGCTTCGCTGCGCCGAAGGCCAACCGCTGTCGGCGAGGATCGACATGGCTCGCTCGACGGGTATCCGAGCCAGGCCGGCGTCACGATCGACCCAGCCGTAATGCAGCAGACTCTGCCGCGCCTCGGCAACGACGCGCGCCCCGTTCGCCGACGGGTGGGCCTCCAGGCGCGGCTTCGGCGGTACCTGATCACTCGCCTCGACCGGCGTAACGTAGGTTTGTTGCTGGCTGTCGAGATACCACACCAGTCCGGCGACCGCAGCGCAGGAAGCCAGCATGGCCAGGAGGATTGCCACGCCGATAAACAGCAGATTTCGCACGCGCGCGTCATGATGCTCATAGCCATCACGCTCGGACCGGGGGTCGACCGGTACGCTCATGCTCTACCCTCCCCCGGTTGCATCAGCCAGATGAAGGCGCCGCCTGCCAGCCAGGCAGCAACCAGCAACGCGGAGGTCGCCCACAGATTCAGTTGCGCAAGCCCAGGCATAGCGAGCCAGGCACCCTCCACGAGTCCCAGCAGCAGCGTAACGACGCATAACGTGGCAAGAAGCGATTGGCGTTGCGAAACGGGCCAGAACAGCGCGAACAGCACCAGCGCCTGCCCGGCAGCCAGCAACCAGGTCAACCACAGCCAAGCGTCAGCAACCCGTTCCTTGTACCAGCGCACTTCCTCGGGGAGATTGCCATACCAGATGATCAGGTACTGCATGAAATGTAGGTACAACCAGAGCAAAACGGCCGCCGCCAGCATGCCCCGCAGAACACCGGGACGCGCCGGGTTCGAGGCTAGACAGAACAATACGCACAACGCCACCCCACTCAGCATCAGCCTGCCCAGCCATAGCAGACCGAAGATGCTCGATTTGAAATGAGGATCAACAGACATGCCCCAGTCCACGGCGGCAAGCGATACGCTCGGCACTAGTGCGATCAGCGCCAGCCCAGCTCGCTGCGGGCGCGCAAGGGATGCCGGGAGCGCCCAGACGGCCAGCGCCCACCACAACAGCAGGTAGCCCAGGCCGCGCAGCGCAAAGCCTGGCCAGGCGAGCCAGGCACCACGGAAGCCGCTCGCGTCCATATGGGTCCATTCGTAGAGCAATCCGGCGCCCAGCAGCACCGGAGCAAGAAGTATTGCCAATGCCGGTATGCTCGCAGCAACTCGCGTGCATACCGGCCAAAGCAGGTTCCGCGCGGCGCCACTGACAAGCGCCAGCGATAGTCCAAGTAGTAGCGCACCGAGCGGCAGCCCGGCGAGCCCCAAGAGTGCAGCCAGGCTCGCAGCAATCGCCTCGCGACCCGCCAGCAGCAATCCCGCGAGCCACACAGCCTCGCCCACTGCGAGCGTCAGAAGCGCTGCCCGGCGGCGAGTCATGGCAATGCCTCCAGCGCCGCACGGTCCTGCACGGGCAGCGATTCCACAGGCGTGCGGCGACTGAACTGCAGCGCTCGAACGTAAGCTACGATGGCCCAGCGATCAGCCGGACGTACCCGGGCCGCGTAGCCGTACATGATGCCGTAGCCCTCGCTGATCACGTGCAAAAGGTGCTCGTCGGGCGCGGTGACTAGGCGGGGCTCGGCCAGGTCAGGCGGCTGCGGAAAACCGCGCCCCACCACGGTGCCCTCTCCGTCCCCCGCCACCCCATGACAGGGCGAACAGAACACGTCGAAACGCTCCTTTCCACGCTTCAGCAGCTCCTGGTCCATCACCGGCCGCGTTGCCAATTGCTCATCCCATTGCAGATCACCACGGGCGACGGTATGCGCTGGGGGCGCCTGATTGACCTTGCCGTCGGCAAAAAAGGTGCTCGGCTCCTGCGCGACGGCGCGCGGCTGCTGAGACATGTCATCGCAGGCCGCAAGGCTCGCCAGCAGTAACATCATCAATACCCTGCTCACCTGGGCACCTCGCTGACGGAGACGGCCGTCTCGGCCAGCCAGAGCGAGGTATCTTCCATGTCGAACAGCGGATCGTCTGCATGAATCAGCAACATGAAGCGATCATCTGTCGCTCGCTCGAAGGCACGGACTTCGTGCAACGGATGATTCAGTAGCGGCAACCGGCACAGCCAAAGCAGACCAAGCAACGAGAACAGGGCGGCGAAACCGACCATGAGCAAAAAAGTGACGGTTGCGAACGACTGCAGCGCGATCGAGGGCAGACCACCGACCATGATTGGATAGCTCAGGTTGGCGTAGACCTGCATGCCCAGGCCCAACAGCGCGCCGAACACCGCTCCTGCCACACCGAAGCCATAGGCTCGATTGCTGCGATGTTCAAGGACTCCTTCCAGCTCTTCGACGGCAAAGGGTGTATACGCCTCGACACGCTGATAACCGAGGCGGCGCGCGTCCTTGGCGGCCCGTACCAGCGCCTCGGGATTGGCGTATTCGGCGATCAGGCCATAACGCTGCTGGTCAGGCATCGTCGCCTCCACGGTGCCGGTTGAGCACCTCTTTAAGCTCGAAGCTGGAGATCATCGGCAGGAAGCGCATGAACAGCAGAAAGGGTACGAGAAACACTCCGAAGGTACCGGCGAACAATGCCCAATCCCATAGTGTGGGGCTGTACCCCTGCCAGCTGGAGACCAGGAAATCCCGGGTCGGCGGGTGCGCCACCAGCATGTAGCGTTCGAACCACATGCCGACGAGCACGCCGATCGCTATCCCCAGCATGGCCGCAGCGTTGCGCCGCACGGCTGGCCACCATAATGCCTGCAGCACCACCACGTTAAGCAGGATGGCGCCCCAGAAACTCCAGGCCATGGGACCCGTCATGCGCGAGATATTGACCAGAATCTCGTGTTCTTTTCCCGAATAGAACGCCATGAACGGCTCGGCGATGTAGCCGTAACTGGTCATCAGACCGCTGGCCAGCAGCAACACGCCGAGCTTGTCCAGATGGCCTTCGGTAATGAACAGTTTCCAGTCGAAAAACTGGCGCAACGCAACCGCGATCACCACCACCATTGCGAATCCCGAGAAGATCGCCCCGGCGACGAAATACGGCGGGAAAACCGTGGAATGCCATCCGGACTGTGGCGCCAGATCGAGCAGAAACGAATAGCCGCTGGACACGGCAAACACCAGCGGTATGGCCAGCAGTGCCACGAAGCGGTAAGCGCGACGCCAATGGCTCCAGTCTGATGCGGACCCGCGCCAGCCGAGAGCCAGCAGTCCGTAGAAGACCTTGTAATGACGTTTGCTGACACGATCACGCGCCGAAGCGAAGTCCGGGATCGAGCCTATATACAAAAACAGCAGCGATACGCCCAGATAGACCACAACGGCAAAAAAGTCCCAGGCGGTCGGGCTCTTGAATTGCGGCCACAATTCCATGGTGTTGGGGTATGGCGCGGTCCAGTAGAACAGCCACGGCCGCCCCAGATGCAGCACTGGATATATCCCTGCGCATACCACCGCCATGATCGTCATCAGCTCGGCCATACGATTGAGCGAGTTGCGCCACGGCTGGTTGAGCAACAACAGCAAGGCCGAAATGAACGTGCCGGCGTGGCCGATGCCCAGCCACCACATATAGTTGATGATGGCGAAACCCCAGTTGACCGGGATGTTGTTGCCCCACACGCCCACGCCGTTCCACAGCGTGACAGCAGCTGCGGCTACGAACAGGCCGAGCAGCAGGCAACTGGAGATGAACAGCCACCACCATGTGCGGCGGAACCGCTGGAAATCATCCGGCACGTCCAGGACCCGCGCGGACACCTCAGCGAGCGGAAGATCGCGCGGGAGAAAATGCCCAGTATCCGGCGCGCCCTGTTTCATGCCTCGTCCTCACCGGGCCCGGGGCGTTCTACCATGCCGAGGTAGGTGGTCTTTGGCCGGGTATTCAATTCTTCCAGCAAGGCGTAGTGACGACGGGTGAGTCGCTCCTGATTCACCTCCGCTTGCGGGTCGGCAAGGTTGCCGAAGCGAATGGCGGTGGTCGGACAGGTCTGCTGGCAGGCGGTTTTCACTTCGCCGTCGGCTATCTCGCGATCGTCCATGCGCGCGTCGATCCGCGCTTCGCTGATGCGCTGAATGCAATAGGTACACTTTTCCATCACGCCACGGCTGCGCACTGTCACGTTCGGATTGCGCTGCGCCTGGATTGCCGGTGGGTCATCCTGGGTCCAGGGGAACCAGTTGAACCGCCGCACCTTGTAAGGACAATAGGAAGAGCAGGTACGGGTGCCAATGCAACGGTTGTAGATCTGCTCGTTGAGCCCGTCAGGGCCGTGCACCGTTGCATTGACCGGGCAGCCGGTTTCGCACGGCGCCTGCTCGCAATGCATGCAAGGCACCGGCTGGAAGGCCGAGCGCGGCTCGGCCAGGTCGCCCTTGTAGTAATGATCGACACGCAACCAGTGCATATTGCGCCCGGCCGCTACCTGCTCCTTGCCCACCACGGGTATGTTGTTCTCGGCCTGGCAGGCCACGACGCAGGCGTTGCAACCAATGCACTGATCAAGATC
>CAYZFU010000173.1:0-7219 GCA_964477725.1 uncultured Halopseudomonas sp. | reverse complement strand
CACCCTGAAGATTCCGGCGATCAACGTCAACGACTCGGTTACCAAGAGCAAGAACGACAACAAGTACGGCTGCCGACACAGCCTCAACGACGCCATCAAGCGCGCCACCGACCACCTGCTTTCAGGCAAGCAGGCGCTGGTCGTCGGCTATGGCGACGTCGGCAAGGGCTCGGCTGCCTCGCTGCGCCAGGAAGGCATGATCGTCAAGGTCAGCGAAGTCGACCCGATCTGCGCCATGCAGGCATGCATGGACGGCTACGAGCTGGTCTCCCCGTACAAGGACGGCATCAACGATGGATCCGATGGCTGCGTCGACACGGCCCTGCTCGGCAAGATCGACCTCATCGTTACTACCACCGGCAACGCCAACGTGTGCGATGCACCGATGCTCAAGGCACTGAAAAAGCGCGCCGTGGTGTGCAACATTGGTCACTTCGACAACGAAATCGATACCGCCTTCATGCGCAAGAACTGGGGCTGGGAAGAGGTCAAGCCGCAGGTACACAAGATTCACCGTACCGGCAAGGACGTCGATGTCGCCAATGACGACTACCTGATCCTGCTCGCCGAAGGCCGCCTGGTGAACCTGGGTAACGCCACCGGTCACCCGAGCCGCATCATGGATGGCTCCTTTGCCAACCAGGTCCTGGCGCAGATCCACCTGTTCAATGGCAAGTTCGCTGACTTACCGGTCGCCGAAAAGAGCAAGAACGTCACGGTCATGGTCCTGCCAAAGAAGCTCGACGAGGAAGTCGCAGCCGAGATGGTCAAGGGCTTCGGAGGTGTTATCACTCGCCTGACCCAGACCCAGGCCGACTACATCGGCGTCGAAGTCGAAGGCCCGTTCAAGCCGGAAACCTACCGTTACTAACCAGCGGCAAGCGACCAGCTGTAAGCTGCAAGCTGAACGTGCCCATCGCACCGACAGCTTGCAGCCTAAAGCTCGAAGTTTGAAGCTCACGCGAGAAAACGCATGACCTCTCAGAACCACAACCGTGTCAGTTTCGAGTTCTTTCCGACCAAAACTGACGCCGGCCATGAAAAACTGATGGCCGTCGCGGACGTGCTGGCTCAGGAAAATCCGGAATTTTTTTCGGTGACTTACGGAGCCGGCGGCTCGACCCGCGACCGTACGCGCAACACCGTGCTACAGCTCGACCAGGAAGTGAAAGTGCCCACCGCACCGCACCTTTCCTGTGTCGGTGACTCCAAGGAAGACCTTCGCAGCCTGCTCGACGAGTATCGCGAGGCAGGCATCAAGCGCATCGTCGCGCTGCGTGGCGACCTGCCTTCCGGTATGGGCCAGGCTTCCGGCGAGCTGCGTTACGCCAACGAGCTGGTCGAATTCATCCGGCAAGAGACCGGTGATCATTTCATCATCGAAGTGGCCGCCTACCCCGAAGCCCATCCGCAGGCGCGTCACTTCGAAGCGGATCTCGAGCATTTCGTGCGCAAGGCCAAGTCTGGCGCCGACAGTGCGATTACCCAGTACTTTTTCAACGCAGACTGCTATTTCTACTTCGTCGAGCGCGTGCGCAAAGCCGGTGTGGATATCCCGATCATTCCCGGCATCATGCCGATCACCAATTACAGCAAGCTGGCACGCTTCTCCGATGCCTGCGGCGCGGAAATCCCGCGCTGGATTCGCAAGCAGCTGGAAGCCTACGGTGACGACAGCGCCAGCATCACGGCCTTTGGCACCGATGTGATCACGGATATGTGCGAACAGTTGATCAAAGGTGGCGCACCGGCCCTGCATTTTTATACTCTGAATCAGGCCGAACCCAGCCTGGCGGTGTGGCGAAACCTGCGCGCTGGCTAGTTGTTATACCTGACCTGGAGTGCCGATGAAGCTGCCCGTCTGCCTCTTTACGCTTTGCCTGATGTACAGTTCGGCCTCATTCGGTGACTCTCTGCGGGTCGTCACTGAGGCCTGGCCTCCCTATGTGTTCGAGCGCGAAGGCCAACATCTTGGTATCGATCTGGAGACAGCCGAGCACGTGCTGCGCCAGCTCGGTCACGAAGTAGACTGGAATCTGATGCCATGGAAACGGGCATTGCGAACAGTCGAGCTGGGCGATGCGCAAGCCATTCTCGATGTCTCGCCTACGGCGCAGCGTCTCGAAATGCTGCATTTCCCAGATGAGCAACTTTCTACTAGCGATACGGTGCTTTTCTACCATCGCAGCCGACCACGTGTCTTCGAAAACGTCGACGACCTTGCCGGGCTCGTTATCGGCGTGTCGCCCGGCTACGCCTACAGCAATCGCGAATTCATGGAAGCGACTCATTTCGTTCGCGAACCCGCCCCCAGCCTGGAGGCCAACCTGCACAAACTGATTCGTGGTCGACTCGACATGGTGGCGATGGATCGGCGGGTGGGCCTGTTTCTCGCCAGTGAAATGGGCTTGATCGGAGAGCTCGCTTACCATCCCACGCCTTTAAGCAGTGGTGAGCTTCATCTGGCGTTCTACCGCTCCGACAGATTGCGCGAACTGGCCGACGCCTTCGGTCCTGCCCTACGGGCGTTCAAGCAAACCGCAGAATATGCAGCAATCCTGCAACGCTATGGCCAGCCGACAGACGTTGTCGCAGAAAGCACCCCAGCGCGCTGACAGCCGGACCTGACGAATCCGCGCGCAAGCCACCTTTCTGTTATACTCCGCCCTCTTCATCACAGGCCAACCGGGCTCAGGCTTCTCCTGACCGGGCATTGGCCATCACAGGGTTATCTGAATGTCCTTTGCTTCTCTCGGCCTGTCCGACGCGCTGGTGCGCGCCGTGGCAGCCACTGGCTATACCACTCCTACCCCCGTTCAGGCACAGGCCGTACCGGCCGTCCTGGAAGGTCGCGACCTGATGGTCGCCGCGCAAACCGGTACCGGCAAAACCGCCGGCTTCTCATTGCCGATTTTGGAAAAGCTGTTCCCTAACGGTCAGGCGGATGCGTCCTATCGCCGCACGCCCAAGCAGGTCCGTGTCCTGGTGCTTACGCCCACTCGTGAACTGGCGGCCCAGGTGCACGACAGCATTCTCGCTTACGGTAAAGAGCTTCCGCTGAAAACCGCCTGCGTGTTCGGCGGTGTTGGCCCCAATCCGCAGATTCGCGCAATCGCTCCCGGCCTCGACATCCTCGTCGCCTGCCCGGGCCGACTGTTGGATCTGGTCGGCCAGCGCGCCGTCGATCTGTCCAAGGTCGAAATTCTTGTTCTCGACGAAGCCGACCGCATGCTTGACATGGGTTTCATTCACGACGTCAAGAAGGTCATCGCCAAACTGCCAGGCAAGCGCCAAAGCCTGCTATTTTCGGCAACGTTCTCGAAAGACATCACCGAGCTGGCAAACCGTCTGCTGGACAACCCGGCACGCATCGAAGTCACTCCGCCCAACACCACGGTCGAGCGAATCGCACAGAAGGTTTACCGCGTCCCGTCCGGCCACAAGCGTGCGCTGGTCGCCCACCTGATCACCCAGGGAGCCTGGGAGCAGGTGCTGGTATTTACCCGCACCAAGCACGGCGCCAACCGTCTTGCCGAATACCTCGACAAGAACGGTCTGCCTGCTGCAGCAATTCATGGCAACAAGAGCCAGAATGCCCGGACCAAGGCCCTGGCAGATTTCAAGGCCAACGAGCTGCGCGTCCTGGTTGCCACCGATATTGCCGCGCGCGGTCTGGATATCGATCAGCTGCCACATGTGGTCAACTTCGAACTGCCCAATGTCTCGGAAGACTATGTGCACCGTATCGGTCGTACCGGTCGAGCAGGTCGCAGCGGTGAAGCCGTGTCTCTGGTCAGCCCTGACGAGGAAAAGCTGCTCAAAGCCATCGAGCGCATGACCCGTCAGCGCATCGACGAGGGGAATCTGGATGGCTTCGAACCACCGGCCCAGGCGGAACTCAACAGTGATCGTCCAGAACGCCCTCGTGGCGCCCAGGCCAGCGGCCGCGGTCAGCGTAACGGCAAGCCGAACACCAGTGGCAAGGCCGCCGGCGGTGGCCAGAGCAACGGACGCAACAGTCCCCGTCCGGCACGCAACCGTGGCGAGCAACGCGCAGCCCGTCCTGTCAGCGAACCATTCGACCGGGTTGCAGAGGAACGTCGCCTGCAGGCCAACGGCAACAAGGCAGCCGCACCGGCTACGCCGTCCCGCTCCAACGGTCGATCGAATAGCCGGCCGCAGCGGGAGAAGCCCGCTCTGTTCAGTCCCCGCTGATCGACCCTGAAGCCCGGCTCCTGCCGGGCTTTTCACGCCTGGCATATCTCCGTGGATACAGTCGGCACCTTTGACCCGCCCAAAGGTCTGAAAAGCATCCGGCCGGCTTTCCTTATGGGGTTTCGCTCCCCTTCCTGCGGCCTCCCCTTGTGAACGGAGAAGCCGTCATGTCTCGCTATTTGTCTGTCACCTTAACTGTTTCGGTCGCAGCCATCGCTTGCGCCAGCGCAGCTGCTGAACCTATCCGCCCGCAGCCAGAGCCCGGCCTCTGGCGCAGCGAAGCGCGGACGCTGATCAATGGTCAGGACCTCGTTGCGCAGATGCGTGCGGCGCAACAGCAGGCGCTAGAGAGCCTGCCCGCCGAACAACGCACCCAAATGCAGGCAATGCTGGAAAGCCAGGGGGATCCGAGGGTGCAGACCGAGTGCATCACGAGCGACCAGGCGGCCCGGATGACCGACCCGCAGGCATTGCTCGCCGAAGCTCGACAGCAAATGCAGAACTGCACGATCGAAATAGCTCAGGCCAGCGAGTCGAAGCTGTCCTTCACAGGTCGCTGCGATGGCAACGAGGGGTTCACTGGCGATATGCAGGGCGAGCTGGAGATGGTTAGCGCCCGTGAAATTCGCTCGCGATTCACCGGGAACGGGGTATATGAAATGGACGTGCCTGACATGCCTCCCGGCCAACCAGGGATGGACGGTGGCCCGGTGGAAATCCAGCACAGCGAAACTACCCGGTGGATCGCTGCGCAATGCGCCGAGGCGCCTCCGGTTTCGAGCCGTTGAAGCGGCCCAGGCGCACAGCCAGTTGAATTTCACCGAAGCCGGGCAGTCATTGTAGGTATACCTTGTGCCAGACACGACAGAAGGAGCCTATACATGCTCAAGCATTGCATTCTCAGCGTTGACTACTCGGACGAGTGGGACAAGATCTACGATCATCTACCCAGCCTCATTCAACTATTGAAAATTGAGCGAATGACCCTGGTGTACGCCGTTGAGCCGCAGAAGCGCCACCATCTGGAAGACAACGACATCGCCATCGACAGCCGTCTGCGGCGTCTGGGAGAAGAACTCTCCGGCAAGTTGGGCATCACCGCAGACCATGAAGTCCGGCACGGTTTTCCGGCGGCGGAGCTGTCCGCAGCAGCCAGCAAACACGAGGCGAAAGCGATCATCGCGCTCAACCGCAGCCATTCAGCCGGCCGCGCAGCCTTGTTCGGTAACTCGGTCATGCATCTGGTGCGCGTATCGCGCGTGCCAGTTCTGGTCATCCCGTACGATGGCAAGCCGGCGGAGCGGAACGCTCCATTGATGTTGGCTACGGATGGCTCGGATGCGTCACGCAACGCCCAGCGTCTATTCGAGGAGCTCGCACACGCAGCCTCCAGCAGCAAGGTCGTGTGGGTAAAAGATGACGACGCCGGCCAGCATGACGAAGAGCGAATGGAACCGCTGCTCGACGACTTCCAGCGCCGCTTCAAGCATCTCGAGTCCAAACGGATCATCGGCGATCCGGCCGACAAACTTTCAGCCTATGCCGACCAGGAACGTGTCGCTCTGATGATCATCGGCAAGCGCGGCAACACGCCAATCCCCGATCTGCTGGTGGGAAGCACCGCCGAAGCGGTGGCACGAAGCAGTCACCGGCCGGTACTGCTGGTGCCCTGATCACCTGTCGTGCCAACCGGCCGCGCCCGCCAGCTACCTCGACCATTAGGCCGGGCGCAGCCAATCCAGCAACGCTTCTCGGTCATGCTGACCTAACAGCGGCGGCGCCAGCCGATAGCTGACCGGTGTCCGCGACAGCCGGATCGGGTTCGCTACAAGGGGCATCTGCCCAGCGAGCGGATGCATCATTTCAATCTTCAGCTGGCGGTGGCGAACCTGCACGTCGTCGAACACATTGCTCACGTCGTTGATTGGCCCGCAGGGAACCCCTGCCTGCTCCAGCGCGGCGATCCACTGGGCGGTAGTGCGGAATACGGTCACCTGACGAATCAGCGGAACAAGCTCGGCGCGATTCGCCACGCGGTCAGCGTTGGTAGCGAAGCGGGGATCTTCGGCCCATTCTGAGCGCTCGGCGACTTGGCAGAACTTGCGGAACTGGGCGTCATTGCCCACCGTAAGGATGAAATCGCCGTCAGCGGTGGGAAAGTCCTGGTATGGCACTATGTTCGGATGCGCGTTGCCCAGCCGATTCGGTGCGTTACCGGTGGTGAGATAATTCATGGCCTGGTTGGCCAGGCAGGCTACCTGTACGTCGAGCAAGGCCAGATCGATATATTGGCCTTCGCCGCTGCGCTCACGCTCGGCCAATGCGGCCAGAATCGCGTTGCTGGCGTACAGACCGGTAAGAATGTCGGTGACGGCTACGCCTACCTTCACCGGCCCCGCACCTGCCTCGTCATCGGCTCGCCCGGTTATGCTCATAAGCCCGCCCAAGGCCTGAATCATGAAGTCGTACCCGGCACGTTGGGCGTAAGGACCGTCCTGGCCGAACCCGGTGATTGAGCAGTAGATCAAGCGCGGGTTGAGCTTGCGCAACGATGCGTAATCAAGCCCGTACGCTGCCAGCCCGCCAACCTTGAAGTTTTCGATGAGCACATCGGCCTTCGTCGCCAATCGCCTTAGACGCTGCTGACCTTGGGGGCTGGTCATGTCGACGACAACCGAGCGCTTGTTACGGTTGGCTGAGAGAAAATACGCCGCCTCGGAGGTGTCCCTGCCCTCTTCGTCCTTGAGATAAGGCGGCCCCCATGCGCGGGTGTCGTCGCCCACACCGGGACGCTCGACCTTGACCACGTCAGCGCCGAGGTCGCCAAGCAGCTGCCCGGCCCAAGGGCCAGCAAGGACACGTGAGAGATCGAGAATTTTCAGGCCTTCGAGTGCTGTGCTCATTTCAACTCTAACCTTCGACTGACGTTCAGAACTTGCCTCGAGCAGCACCGCAACGGAAGCGGTGACGAGCCGGCTCGGTGGCGGACCGTCGGCGCCCAGGA
>CAYZFU010000172.1:0-7244 GCA_964477725.1 uncultured Halopseudomonas sp. | reverse complement strand
TGATGGCAGCGATGGGCGTGCGCAACCTGGCGGGTTTCAACCGCAAGGTCAAGGACGCGCAGAAGGCCGGCACCCCGCTAACCGACCCGCTGTACCGCCGTGAATCGATGGACGACGTTCCGCCCGAGCTGGAAAACCTGCCGATCATCGTCGTGGTCATCGACGAGTTCGCCGACATGATGATGATCGTCGGCAAGAAGGTCGAAGAGCTGATCGCGCGTATCGCGCAGAAAGCTCGTGCCGCCGGGATTCACCTGGTGCTGGCGACTCAGCGCCCGTCAGTCGACGTAATCACCGGTCTGATCAAGGCGAACATCCCGACGCGGATGGCGTTCCAGGTTTCCAGCAAGATCGATTCGCGGACCATTCTCGACCAGGGCGGGGCGGAGCAACTGCTCGGTCACGGCGACATGCTCTATATGCCCCCGGGCACCAGCCTGCCGATGCGCGTGCACGGTGCCTTCGTCTCGGATGAAGAGGTTCACCGGCTGGTTGACGAGTGGAAGAAGCGCGGCGCGCCGAACTACATCGAAGACATCCTTGCCGGGGCCGATGAAGGTGGCGGCAGCTACGAGGGCGGTGGCAGCGGCGGAGGCGATGGTGATGCCGAAGAGGACGCCTTGTACGACGAGGCCGTACGTTTTGTTACCGAAAGTCGGCGCGCGTCCATCTCGGCAGTACAACGCAAACTCAAAATCGGCTATAACCGCGCTGCAAGGATGATCGAATCCATGGAGATGGCCGGCGTGGTCACTCCGATGAATACCAACGGTTCGCGCGAGGTCATCGCGCCGCCACCTGTTCGCGATTAGCGGAGACTATTTCTCATCATGCTCAAAACCCTGTTGCGCTCGACCGTTACGGTTATCTGCCTGCTGGCTACACCTGCCGTAGCCTTGGCCGACCAGGCGCAAGCCGCAGCACGCCTGAACGAGCTGCTTTCTAAAGCCAGAACCATCAAGGCTGATTTTTCCCAAATGACCTTGAGCGCCAATGGTGCCAGCATGCAGGACACCACCGGCACGCTGGTGATGAAGCGTCCGGGCATGTTTCGTTGGCATACCAATCCGCCGCTGGAGCAGGAGCTGGTATCCGACGGCGAAACCATCTGGTTGTACGACCCGGATCTGATGCAGGTTACGGTTCAGAAAATGGACAAAAGGCTGACCCATACGCCGGCACTGCTGCTGTCAGGCGATGTGAGCACGCTGCAGGAAAACTTCGAGATCAGCCACACCGAAGGCGGAAACGTCGTCGATTTCATCCTCACACCGAAGGCCACCGACTCGATGTTCGAGACGCTGCGTCTGTCGTTTCGTGATGGCGTGATCAACGACATGCAGATGAATGATCCGATCGGGCAGCGCACCAACATTCTGTTCCAGAATGTGCAGCTGAACCCGAACGTGGATCCGAGTCAGTTCACCTTCGATATCCCGGATGGGGTCGATGTGATCAGCGAGTGAGCATGGGCCTGTTTCCCGATCAGGCCGCTCACCAACCGCTGGCCGCGCGCATGCGGCCAGCGACTCTAGACGAATACGCCGGCCAGGCGCACCTGCTTGGCCCTGGTCGTCCGCTGCGAGTAGCACTGGAGCAGGGCGCACTCCATTCGATGATCTTCTGGGGCCCGCCCGGGGTCGGCAAAACGACCCTGGCGCGGCTGCTGGCAACCCTTGCTGACGCCCATTTCGTGACGATTTCGGCAGTGCTTGCTGGCGTCAAGGACATCCGCCAGGCGGTGGATGTTGCTAGGCACCAAGCCGCGCAGAGCGGTCGTCAGACCATTCTGTTCGTCGACGAAGTGCACCGTTTCAACAAGGCGCAACAGGACGCCTTTCTGCCCTATGTCGAAGACGGCACGCTGCTGTTCATTGGTGCCACTACCGAGAACCCCTCGTTCGAGCTGAACAACGCCTTGCTTTCGCGAGCGCGCGTCTATGTTCTCAAATCGCTTGATGATGAGGCGCTCAGCGCCTTGCTCGATCGCGCATTGGCCGATGCGGAGCGCGGCCTCGGCCAGCATCGGTTGGCGTTGGCCGACGAGGCCAGGCGCATTCTGCTTGGTGCGGCCGACGGGGATGCACGGCGCCTGCTTAACCTGCTGGAAATTGCCGCTGATCTGGTCGAGGACGGCGGCACCATCGATACGCCGCTGGTAAGCGATTTGCTTAACGACACCAGCAGGCGATTCGACAAGGGTGGCGAGGCCTTTTACGATCAGATCTCGGCACTGCACAAGTCGGTACGCGGCTCCAATCCGGATGCCTCGCTGTACTGGTTCGTACGCATGCTCGATGGCGGTTGCGATCCTCTTTACATAGCGCGGCGCGTGGTGCGCATGGCCAGCGAGGAAGTCGGTAACGCCGATCCGCGCGCCCTCGAGCTATGCCTGAATGCCTGGAACGTACAGGAGCGTCTGGGTAGCCCCGAGGGCGAGCTGGCCGTGGCACAAGCCATCGTCTATCTGGCTTGCGCACCGAAGAGCAACGCGGTGTACACGGCCTATAACGCAGCCAGAGCAGATGTTGCGGCCCAGCCTTCGTACGAGCCGCCGTTGCATCTGCGCAATGCACCGACCAGGTTGATGAAAGAGCTGGGGTACAGCGAGGGCTACCGCTATGCCCACGACGAGCCGGAGGCGTACGCGGCAGGCGAGGATTACTTCCCTAGCGAGCTGGAGCCCCGACAGTACTACAAACCGGCGAACCGGGGGCTTGAGCAGAAAATCGCTCAGAAACTGGAGTATCTGCGCGGCCTGGATGCGCGCAGTGCAAAGAAAAGGAGAGGGTGATGCTGACCAACACGCTGCTCGCCGTCGCAGTTGGCGGCTCGCTCGGTGCTGTCTCCCGCTATGGCATTGGGCAATGGGTGGCCGCTGTGTGGCCCAAGGCTTACCCGCTAGGTACTTTTGCGGTCAACTTTCTAGGCTGCCTTGCGATCGGTGTACTATACGGCCTGTGGCTGACCCGACCGGAGGCGTCGCCACTGTTGCGTCAGGGGCTGATCATCGGCTTCCTCGGCGCGTTTACCACGTTTTCCACGTTCTCCCTCGATACATTGCGGCTGATGGAGAGCGGTGAGAGCCTGCTGGCTCTGGGATATATTCTGCTCAGTGTGTGCGCCTGCCTGGCCGCCACCTGGGCCGGTCTGGCCCTGACGCGCTAGTCAGCCAGGCTGCCACCTGCAACCGATAAGTGATGACACATGCTTGACCCGAAACTGGTTCGTAGCCAACCGCAACTGATCGCTGAACGCCTGGCTCAACGTGGCTTTACCCTGAATGTCGCGTCGCTCGAGTCGCTCGAGTCACGCCGCAAGACCGTGCAGACGCGTACCGAAACTCTGCAGGCAGAGCGCAACAGTCGTTCCAAGGCGATCGGCCAGGCCAAAGCGCGTGGCGAAGACATCCAGCCGTTGTTGGCGGACGTCGATCGTATGGGCCAAGAGCTCAACGACGCCAAGCAGGAGCTCGATGCAATCCAGTCCGAGCTGGACGCTCTGCTACTGACCATCCCCAACCTGCCGGACGACAGCGTGCCGGTCGGCGCAGGCGAGGAGGAGAACGTCGAGGTTCGCCGCTGGGGCACTCCGCGCGAGTTTGATTTTGAGGTCAAGGATCACGTCGCCATCGGCGAACAGCATGGTTATCTGGACTTCGAAACGGCAGCCAAGCTGTCCGGCGCGCGTTTTGCTCTGATGCGCGGGCCGATTGCACGACTGCACCGTGCGCTGGCGCAGTTCATGCTCGATCTGCATGTGAATGAGCACGGCTACGAAGAGGTCTACACACCGTATCTGGTTCAGGCCGAAGCACTGCAAGGCACCGGTCAGCTGCCCAAGTTCGAGGAAGACCTGTTCAAGGTGCCGCGTGGTGAAGACCAGCGCGACCTGTATCTGATCCCCACGGCGGAAGTCTCGCTCACCAACATGGTCAGCGGTGAAATCATCGATGCGGCCAGGCTACCGATGCGGATGACTGCGCATACGCCGTGCTTTCGCAGCGAAGCCGGTTCGGCCGGGCGCGACACGCGCGGCATGATCCGCCAGCATCAGTTCGACAAGGTTGAGATGGTGCAAATCGTGCGGCCGAACGAGTCCATGCAGGCGTTGGAAGAGCTTACCGGGCACGCTGAAGACGTGTTGCAGCGCCTGGAACTGCCGTATCGCACTCTGGCGCTATGTACTGGTGACATGGGTTTCGGCGCGACCAAGACTTATGACCTCGAGGTCTGGGTACCTAGCCAGGGCAAGTATCGCGAAATATCCTCTTGCTCCAACTGCGGTGACTTTCAGGCGCGACGCATGCAGGCGCGCTGGCGCAACCCGGAGACGGGCAAGCCGGAGCTTGTGCATACACTGAATGGCTCCGGACTGGCGGTCGGACGAACACTGGTCGCGATCCTCGAGAACTATCAGCAGGCAGATGGCAGCGTCACCGTGCCTGAAGCGCTGCGCGGCTACATGGGCGGGATCGAGCGAATCGGCTAGCAGTTGCCGCAGCTTCCCAAGGCGCCAGGCGTCTTTCAGCCATCTGACGAGGCGATGTGAATATGGAATTCCTGCCACTGTTCCACAATCTCCAGGGGCGTACCGTCCTGGTGATTGGCGGAGGCGAGATCGCGTTGCGCAAGTCGCGCTTGCTGTCCGAGGCAGGCGCCACGCTACGAGTGGTTGCGCCCGCCATCGACCCCGAGCTGGCCGAGCTGGTCAAGCAGGGCGGCGGGCACTGCGAAACACGGGGTTATCAGACCAGCGACTTGAATGACGTCGTGCTGGCCATCGCTGCCACCGATGATCAGACGCTCAATGCTCAGGTGTCTGCCGATGCTCAGGCGCGCCACCTGCCGGTCAATGCAGTGGATGCGCCGGAGCTGTGCACCGTCATCTTTCCGGCCATCGTTGACCGGTCGCCGTTGATCATCGCGGTGTCCAGCGGTAGCCATGCTCCGGTACTGGCACGCCTCACTCGAGCGCGTATCGAAACGCTCTTCCCGCACAGCTACGGCAAATTGGCGCAACTGGCCAAGCGCTTTCGCAGCCAGGTGAAGGCTGCATTTCCGAAAATCAATCAACGCCGCGTCTTCTGGGAAAACGTTTTTCAGGGCGACATTGCCGAACGCATCTTCGCTGGACAGGACCAGGCGGCGGAGCATCTGCTGGCGGAACGTTTGACCCAGCAAGCCGGCCAGAGCTACAGCGGCGAGGTGTATCTGGTGGGTGCCGGCCCTGGCGACCCGGACCTGTTGACCTTCCGTGCGCTACGCCTGATGCAACAGGCCGATGTGGTGCTGTACGACCGACTGGTGGCCCCGGCCATCGTCGATCTCTGCCGGCGGGATGCGGACCGCATTTATGTAGGCAAGGCGCGCTCGGAACACGCTGTGCCTCAGGACCAGATCAACCAGCTACTGGTCACGCTCGCGAAACAGGGCAAACGCGTACTTCGACTCAAGGGTGGCGACCCCTTCATCTTCGGCCGCGGTGGCGAAGAAATCGAAGAGCTTGCCGAGCACCGCATTCCATTCCAGGTGGTTCCCGGTATCACTGCAGCTAACGGTTGCTCCGCCTACGCAGGCATTCCATTGACTCACCGCGATCATGCGCAGTCGGTGCGCTTCGTCACAGGCCATCTGAAGAACGGCACCACCGATCTGGCCTGGGCCGATCTTGTCGCGCCGGGCCAGACCCTGGTGTTCTACATGGGGCTGGTGGGGCTTCCGGATATCTGCGCACGCCTGCTCGAATACGGGCGTGCGCCTCAGACGCCTGTCGCCCTGGTTCAGCAGGGTACGACCAGTAACCAGCGGGTGTGGGTCGGCACCTTGTCGAACATGCCGGAACTGGTCGCGCGTGAGGAAATCAAGCCGCCGACGCTGATCGTAGTCGGCGAAGTGGTGAAACTGCGCGACAAGCTGAAATGGTTCGACCCGCAGCAACAGGAAGCATCGGGCGGCGTGCTTTGATGTTTATCTATACGGCGACAGCTATGGCGGAGCGCATGCACGAATGCTGAGAAGCAAGGGGAAACGGCTAGCGCGCAAGCTAGTGGTGAAACGGGGCAAGAAGACCGGTGCGGCTCCCGGCACGCTGGTGCATATTGGCCGTGAAAGCGATGCCGCTGTCCCGGTTCGTCTGATCGAATACGACGATGATGAATACGCCGACATCGCTGATGTAAGCCCTGAGCGAATCTCCCAGCTTCGCCACACCGACAAGGTGTCATGGCTCAACGTCGATGGCGTACACAAGCCGCAGCTTGTCGAGACCTTGGGCAAGCAGCTGGGCTTGCACCCGTTGGTGATGGAAGACATCGTCAATACCGACCAGCGGGCTAAAGTCGAGGATTATGACGGCTATCTGTACGTTGTGCTGCGTATGCTGCGTTTCAGCGAAGAGGACAACGAGATTCAGTCCGAACAGCTGAGTCTGGTGCTCGGCCCGCACTTCGTACTGTCATTGCAGGAAGAGCCGGGAGACGTGTTCGAAGCGGTTCGCGACCGTCTCAAGGCCGGTCGGCGCATCCGCTTCATGCAAGCCGACTACCTCGCTTATGCATTGCTTGATGCTGTGGTTGATCATTATTTCGTCATGCTCGAGCAACTAGGCGATCAGATCGAGGCGCTGGAGGATGAGCTGATCGCTACGCCGACGCCTGACACGCTGGGCAAAATCCACCATTACAAGCGGGAAATGCTGCTGTTGCGCAAGTCGGTGTGGCCGCTCCGAGAGGTGCTGAGCCGGCTTAGTCGAGACGAGAATCCGTTGATCTCTCCCGAGACGCGGCTGTTTCTGCGCGACGTTTATGATCACGCCGTACATGTGGTCGAGACGGTGGACACCTTCCGCGAATTGCTGGTTGGTATGTTGGATTTGTACATGTCCAGCGTCAGCAACCGGATGAACGAGGTGATGAAGGTTTTGACCATCTTCGCCACGCTGTTCATGCCACTGACCTTTATCGCAGGGGTATACGGCATGAACTTCGAATACATGCCCGAACTTGAGTGGCGCTATGGCTACCCGATGGTCTGGATGGTGATGATCGCGACGGTGATCGGACTTGTGGTGTTTTTCCGTCGTCGCGGCTGGCTTTCCCTCTGACCGCGAACGCGATCACTGCGTTGTCGCACTCAAAGCACGTCTGCAAAGGCTGATGCGCTACCCGGTCCGCCGGGCGCCGCATCCCTTCGGCGCGTCAGTTATCAGGGCCGTTTCGCCGGACAAATCAATACGCATTGCTT
>CAYZFU010000171.1:5871-7266 GCA_964477725.1 uncultured Halopseudomonas sp. | reverse complement strand
TTTTCGCGCAGGCCGCGTCGCTCTAGCTGCTGAGACAGTTCGATAAGCTGCTCTCGCATCCAGCGGTTCGCCGGGTCCTGGTCGGTACTTTCGTGCCAGAACAGGTGCGTTTCGATTGGCGGCACATCGTCGATCGGAAGCTCGACCCAATGCAGGCCGTGTCGCTTGGCGAAACGCTCATGTACCGTCATGACCATGTCGGTCGAGTCCAGCACCAGAGGGGCCATCTGATAGTGCTGTGAACGCAGTACGACGCGTCGCTGAAGGCCGATCTTGCCCAGCGCCAGGTCCACATGACCCAGTCCGTTGCGCCGGCTGGATATGTGGATATGCGATTGCGCAAGGTATTCATCCAGCGTGATACGCTCCTTGCCCGCCAACGGATGACCTTTGCGCATGACACACACATAGCGGTCTTCGAACAGCTTGACGTGGCGAACCTGGGTGTCGGTATTCAGCGGCGCATCGATTGCGAAGTCCAGCCGGCCTGCGGCGAGCTCCTTGGTGGTCTCCCGACGCCTGGTCAGGAAGCTGTCGATGTTCACATTCGGTGCCAGTCGGCGGATACGCGCGGCCAGGTGCGGCAGAATTACAGCCTCGGAAAGGTCTGTCATGCTGATGCGGTAAGTCTTGGTGGCCTGTTCGGGATTGAAGCTACGGCTTTCCTGAACGGATACGCGCAGCAACTGCAGGGCGTTGCGTACCGGCGTGATGATGTTCTGCGCCATCGGCGTGGGCACCATGCCTTGGGCGGTGCGGACGAACAACGGATCGTTGAAGGTTTCGCGCAGACGGGCCAGGGCGTTGCTCACCGCCGGCTGGGTAATACCGACGATCTGCCCGGCCCGGGTAAGGTTGGCCTCGGTGTAGATGGCGTCAAATACAATGAACAGGTTCAGGTCGACTTTACTGAGGTTCATCGCAGCTTCCTTCGATAAAGTGGCTCACTTACGAGACATGGCACTTGCAGTGTGGCGGCCAGTATATATCGCTTATGAATCTTTATACACGCGAAAAATAGGTTCGATAAATCCGGCTAGCTCATCTAGCATTTTTCAGTCGCACCCAATAAGCCACCAAATAAAGGCCAACGACTATGGATTTCGGATACTCCCCCAAGGTTAAAGAATTGCGTGAGCGTGTCGATGCGTTCATGCAGGAACATGTTTTCCCCGCCGAACCGATCTTTCACAAGCAAGTAGCGGAAGGCGACCGCTGGCAGCCGACCGCTATCGTCGAGGAGCTCAAGGTCAAGGCGCGTGAAGCAGGCCTGTGGAACCTGTTCCTGCCGGAATCCGATCTCGGTGCTGGTCTGACCAACCTCGAATATGCGCCACTGGCAGAACTGATGGGGCGTTCCGGCCTAGCTTCGGAAGCGTTCAACTGCAGCGCTCC
>CAYZFU010000171.1:3240-5828 GCA_964477725.1 uncultured Halopseudomonas sp. | reverse complement strand
AACCATCGTTCGCTACGGCAACGACGAGCATAAAGAGAAATGGCTCAAGCCGCTGCTCGCTGGCGAAATCCGCTCCTGCTTCGGTATGACCGAGCCAGGCGTTGCCTCTTCCGATGCCACCAACATGCAAGCCAATGCACATCGCGAAGGCGACGAGTGGGTCATCAACGGCCGCAAGTGGTGGACATCCGGTGCTTGCGATCCGCGCTGCAAGATCATGATCGTCATGGGCCTTACCAACCCTGACGCACCGCGCCATCAGCAGCACTCGATGATTCTGGTGCCGATGGACGCCCCCGGTGTGAAAGTCATTCGTCCGCTTCCGGTTTTTGGTTACGACGACGCTCCGCATGGTCACGCCGAGGTGCTGCTGGAAAATGTCCGCGTACCGTACAGCAACGTGCTGCTCGGTGAAGGCCGTGGTTTCGAAATTGCACAGGGCCGCCTCGGGCCGGGCCGCATCCACCACTGCATGCGCTCCATCGGCGCCGCTGAGCGTGCGCTCGAACTGATGTGCCGTCGCTCCGTCGAGCGTGAAGCCTTCGGCAAGCGTCTCGCTCAGCTGGGCGGCAATGTCGATCTGATCGCCGAATCGCGTATCGAGATCAACCAGGCACGTCTGCTGACGCTGCAGGCCGCATACATGATGGATACCGTCGGCAACAAGGTCGCCAAGAGCGAAATCGCTCAGATCAAGGTGGTGGCTCCGAACGTCGCGCTACGTGTAATTGATCGTGCGATTCAGATGCACGGCGGCGCCGGTGTTTCCGAAGACACTCCGTTGGCGCATATGTACGCGATGCAGCGTACCCTGCGCCTGGCTGATGGTCCGGACGAGGTGCACCGTGCCGCGATCGGCAAGATCGAGCTGGGTCAGTACATGTCTCGCTAAGACCGCTGCGTAGGAAAAGGTCCGCTTCGTGCGGGCCTTTTTTATTACTCCGCCGATCCCGTATTCACGGATTCGTCGCCGAGTACGTCACGAACGTACAACTGGTTTGTCAGTACCATTACTGCCGCGGCAAGTGGCGTCGCCAGGATCAGACCCAGGGTGCCGGCGAGGTCACCGCAGGTGGCATCTCGACGATGCGATGCTGTAACCACGGGGTGAGCAGCCAACTTTCCACAGCCTGAACGCCTGCATACAGACCGACCACCCAGAAAACGGTGCTCATCCCTTCCAGCGAAGCCAGCAGAACGGCTGGGATCAGCGAGATGATCGGTCCGAAGTTGGGAATGAATGATAACAGGCCGGCAATCAGACCAAGCACCAGTGCCAGGTCGAGCCCGATCAACCACAATCCCAACGTGGTGAAGACGCCGATCACCAGCATCTCCAGCAACTTTGCCAGGAGCCAGTCGTGCAAGGTCGATCCGGTGGAAAGCAGCACTTCGCGAGCGCGCGGGCGGTAGTCTACAGGCATAAGCCTGACGAACCCGTCGATATAAATCGTCGGATTCAAGCTGAAGCAAATACCGATGACGAACGCGATGAAGAAGCTGGCGATTGCACCGAATAGTGACGACATGATGGTGGTCGCTGTGCTGACCACTCCACTCGTTTCCATTGCGTCTCGAACGGTGTCGCGCTGATCCATAACGAGCTGCATCCAGCGGGAGTCTTCGGCGCGGTTCGACAGCTGGTCCAGCGCGCGCGGCAGGGTCTCCGACAAAGAGTGGAATTGCTCGATGACACTCGGCGCCAGCAGCAGAACCCCTCCGCTGAGCACTATCGCCAACAACGCGAAGAAGGTGGCGAGTGCGGCCGGGTAGGGCATATGCGTAAGGTTACTGATGCCGCGGCTGGCCCCATGAAAGAGCACACCGAACAGAATCGATGCGAATATCAACAGGAAAAAGTCAAATGCCAGCCAGGCGAGCGCCAATAACACCACCATGACGGCTACTACGCTGCTTCGAACGAGTGTTCGGTGGGCGAGAGCTTTCATCGGGTGTGCGCGCTCTGATTCAGCCATGTCGTCTCCATGCAAAGACTGGACGGTCGATCGTTATCGACCTGCCGGTTCAAGCAAATGGACTACGGCTTCGCTATGACGTTCAGTGCGAGCAACTCGACCAGGGCCTTCGACAAGCAAACAGGGGAGGGAGTGGATAGCAGACGAAAAGCCATCTGCGCCTGGCAGATGGCCCGAATCATCAGCGAGCGCGGTAGGTGATACGACCCTTGGTCAGATCGTAGGGCGTCAGCTCGACGCGGACCTTGTCACCGGTCAGGATGCGGATATAGTTTTTGCGCATCTTGCCTGAAATGTGGGCAGTCACGACGTGGCCGTTTTCCAGTTCCACCCGGAACATGGTGTTAGGCAATGTGTCGATGATGGTGCCTTCCATTTCAATACTGTCTTCTTTCGCCATTAAGCAAAGGCCTCTCGATTTCGGTTCCACGCGGGCTATTAGATTGCCACCCGCAAAAAAGGTGAGCAATTGTGCCCTAAAAGTCGCCAACAGCCAAGCAAGGTGTCTCCAGGCGACACGGGAAGGGCGTCTTGCGTTGCGATTGGAGCGCCGAAATGGCGGCGAGTTCAGTTGACCTGGACCCAGCGCTGGTTGACCAGCATCTCGATCGG
>CAYZFU010000171.1:0-3230 GCA_964477725.1 uncultured Halopseudomonas sp. | reverse complement strand
TGTAGTTCATCTTGCGGCAGTTTTTGATCCAGTAACCCAGATATACCGCACCAAGACCCGAGCGGCGGGCTTCCTCTATCTGCCAGAGAATGGCGTAACGGCCCATGCTGCGACGGTGTTCCGCTGGTTCGTAGAAGGTATAGACCGCGGACAGGCCGTTGAGCATCTGGTCCGTCACGGCGACGGCCATCAGTCTTCCATCCAGGCGAAACTCATAGAACAGGCTGAACGGCCATTTGCGCACGAGAAACGAGCTGAACTGCTCGCGACTGGGCGGATACATGTCGCCGTCAGAATGTCGGGCATTGATGTAACGCGCATACAGATCGTAGATTTCCTCATCGATGCGTGGCAGCGTCGCGGTAACCTGAATATCCCGGTTGCGCTTGAGGATGCGCTTTTGCGATGTGGTCGGCTCGAATGCGTCAGCGGGAATGCGCGCCGGGACGCAGGCGGTACAGGTGCGGCAGTGCGGCCGATACAAATGGTCGCCGCTGCGTCGAAAGCCCAGTTCGGAAAGCTGGCTATAGGTAGTCAGATCAATCGGCTTCTGAGGATCAAGGAATAACGTCGTCGCCTGCTCGTCCGGCAAGTAGCTACAGGTATGCGGTTGCGTCGCATAGAATTTCAGGTGAGCCAGATCGGTCATGGAGCGCGGTTCCCGATGCCTTTTCAGGCAAGTATAGATTTTTGTTGTATTCGTTCAAATGTCAGCATTCCGCTGTTCGCCAGTGTTCGGCTACGGCTTCGTTGCAATGGCTGTCCAGCTGGCGTCGGAAAGCGTCGCGGTCGATAGACTCCGCCCCAAGGCTGAACAGGTGCTCTGTAGGCATCTGACAGTCAATCAGTTCGAAGCCCCAGGTACGCAAATGTTCCACGAGGTGGATGAAGGCGAGTTTCGACGCGTTGGTGCGACGACTGAACATTGATTCACCAAAGAATACCCGACCCAGCGCGACGCCATAGAGTCCGCCGACGAGCGCCTGTCCGTCCCAGACTTCGGCCGAGTGGGCATATCCCAGGCGGTGCAGATCGCAATAGGCATCCTGCATCTCCGTGGTGATCCAGGTAGCATCGGTGTAGTCGCGCGGCTCGGCACAACCGCGCATCACGGACGCGAATGCGCGGTCGAAGGTTACCCGGAGCTCGGTTTGCCTGCGGAATTTGCGCATGCTGCGCGAAACATGTAACGAGCTCGGATACAGCACAGTCCGCGGGTCAGGGCACCACCAGAGCAGCGGTTGGCCATCCTGGTACCAGGGGAAAATCCCCTGGCGATACGCGTTGAGCAACCGAGGGGTCGACAGATCGCCTCCGATGGCCAGCAAACCGTTAGGATCGGCGAGGGCGCGGCCGGCGGGAGGGAAGTCGATCGTATCCGGGCGCAGCCAGGTCAATTGGCTCATGAGCATGCCTTAGGTCGCAAGAACGGTTCTAAATGGTTTATCAAGAAAACGATATAAGTTATTGTCGGGTCTCAAGATAGTTCCTAAACATGGCAGAGCGCAAACGGCTTGCTCCAGGCAGGTCGCGGACCAGGCGCCATCATCCTCCTGCTGGCTGATGGCCGCCTGTTGTCCATTACTGCCTCGCACACCTTACAATAGCGACTGGAATTTAGATGGAAGCCAGGATCTTGAAGGACAACCAAGCCAAGAAAGCGCATTTCGCATGGCGCGAACAGCTTACGCTGCGCCTGCGCGAAGGGGCGTTGCTGGCGATGATTGCGCTGTGTCTGTACTTGTGCATGGCCTTGTTCACCTACAGCACCGCCGACCCCGGCTGGACTCGCAGTGGCGACGTCGCTCAGGTGCAGAATGCTGGCGGACGCATGGGAGCCTGGATCGCTGATGTCCTGCTGCTGGTGCTGGGCTACCTGGCATTTCTGTTTCCCCTGATCGTCGCGGTAAAAGTGTGGCAGATGTTTCGTCGACGCCACTTGCCTTTCATCTGGAATGGCTGGTTGTTCTCCTGGCGCCTGATCGGATTCGTGCTGACCGTGTTCGCTGGCACCGCGCTCGCAGCATTGCATGGCACGGCGCCCGCGGACTTCCCTGATGGTGCAAGCGCCGGTGGTGTGCTGGGTCAGCTGCTCAGCGATCTGGCTCGCCCGGTGCTGAACATGCAAGGCAGCACGCTGTTATTCCTTACATTGTTCCTGTTCGGTATCACGGTATTCACCAACCTCTCCTGGTTTCGAGTGATGGATATTACTGGCCGGCTCACGCTTGATCTGTTCGACCTGATCCGCAGAGGGTGGGGTGCATGGCAGGGACGACGGCAAGCAGGCAAAACGGACCGCGAGCTCCCTGCGCGCTCAGGGTCTGTCGCTGCACCGCGACCGGCACAGCGCACCGAGCCGGTCATCAATCCTGAAGAGCAGCGGCGGGCCGAAGCGTCTCGTGCGCAGCGTCAGGAGTCGCTTGCCAAGCATGTCGCTGCCCAGGGGAGCCGCCAGCCTCCGGAAATCGTGCCGCCGGAGGCCAAGCCAGTCGAGGCTAGCGTACGGCTGCACAAGGAAAAGCAGTCGCGCCTGTTCACCGACTCTGTGGAACCCGGATCGTTGCCACCGATTTCGCTACTTGATCCGGCGAGCAAGAAGCAAAAGGGCTTTTCCGCCGAGTCGCTCGAAGGTATGTCGCGGCTGCTCGAGCTCAAGCTCAAGGATTTTGGCGTCGAGGCGCTGGTCGAAAAGGTCCAGCCCGGTCCGGTGATTACCCGTTTCGAAATTCAGCCTGCCGCAGGCGTCAAGGTGAGCAAGATTTCCAACCTGGCCAAGGATCTGGCGCGCTCGCTTGCAGTCATCAGCGTTCGTGTCGTTGAGGTCATTCCGGGCAAGACTACTGTCGGCATCGAGATCCCCAACGAGGACCGGGAAATCGTTCGCCTGTCGGAGGTGCTGGAAACCCGCGAATTCGATGAGGCGCAATCCCCGGTCACCCTGGCCTTGGGTCATGACATCGGTGGCCATCCGATCATGGCTGACCTTGCCAAGATGCCGCACCTGCTGGTGGCAGGCACTACCGGTTCGGGTAAGTCGGTGGGTGTCAATGCCATGCTGCTCAGCATCCTGTTCAAATCGCATCCCGACGAGGTGCGGTTGATCATGATCGACCCGAAGATGCTGGAATTGTCGATCTATGAAGGCATCCCGCACTTGCTGACTCCTGTGGTCACCGACATGAAAGAGGCGTCCAACGCGCTGCGCTGGTGCGTGGCGGAGATGGAGC
>CAYZFU010000170.1:0-7391 GCA_964477725.1 uncultured Halopseudomonas sp. | reverse complement strand
CGATGCGCGCCTCGAGCCGCCAACGTTCCAGCTCCTGTGCCAATTGCTCGGTCGACCAGGGCTTGCCCGTCACTTCCAGCGTAACGACCCGGTCGCCCGGTTGCACCGCGGCCAGCATCTGCTCGCCCTCGCGCCGCATCAGCCTGGCAATATCGGCATTCTTGCCACGGGTTGCAAGCGGTATTTCGACCAGTTCCAGCGATAGGTCAGCGGGCAGGCGCTTGGCGTATTCCTGATAGCCTTCCTCGACCCAGCGCGGCATCCGCGATGCCACGCTGACCAGGCGGATACGCAACCCGGATTACTCGCCTGACTGTTGCTGCTGGGCCCGCCGTGATTCGGCACTCTGCCACAGCCGCTCCAGGTCATAAAACTGACGAGTGGCCGGCTGCATGACGTGTACGACGATATCGCCAAGGTCGACCAGGACCCATTCACCGGAGTCCTTGCCTTCGACGCCGAGCGGTTGCCGCCCCGCCGCCTTGGCCTTTTCCACGACGTTGTCGCTGAGCGAACCGACGTGCCGGCTGGATGTGCCGCTGGCGATGATCATGTAATCGGTTACGCTGGTCAGCTCGTGCACGTCGATGCGCACGACGTCCTTGGCCTTCATTTCGTCCAGGGCGTCTTCGACAAGCTTGATAAGGTCATCAATCTGCATTCGGAATCAAATCCTCAAGTCAGGGCCGGTAAAGCCCTTTGGTTTCAATATAGTCAAGCACCGCGTCGGGCAACAGGAAGCGGGGAGAACGGCGCTCTGCCAGCAGCGAGCGGATGTGAGTTGCGGAAATCGCCAGAGGCGTCTGCACCAGCGGGATGATCTCTCCAAAGCTGGCACAGGCCTGGCCCGGATCCGTCACGCTACGGGCCGCCAGCAAATCCTTCAGCACTTCCGGCACTTCCAGGTCGTAATCGGGGCGTTGCAGCACGACCAGGCTGCACAGATCAAGAAGCTCATCCCAACGATGCCAGGTCGGAAGCGCACAGAACGCGTCCCAACCCAGAATGAAAAACACCACGGCGTCCGAACCGAGTTCGGCGCGTATCGACTCCAGTGTCTCGACTGTATAGGACGGCCGCTCACGGAGCAGTTCGCGATCATCGACCTGCAGACCCGTATCGCCCCGTACAGCCAGGCGAACCATGTCCAGGCGCTGCTCAGCGTTGGCCCCCGGGATCGCCCGATGCGGTGGCCGGGCACTTGGCACCAGGCGCAGCTCATCCAGGGCCAGCCACTCGCGAACCTCGAGGGCACTGCGCAGATGGCCGTTGTGCACCGGGTCGAAGGTTCCCCCGAGCAAGCCGACGCGGCGGCTCATTGCGCCATCACTGGCGGATATGCCCGTCGCCGAAGACGACATACTTTTCGCTGGTCAGCCCTTCCAGGCCAACCGGCCCACGCGCATGAATCTTGTCGGTCGAGATGCCGATCTCGGCCCCCAGGCCATACTCGAAGCCGTCAGCGAAACGGGTCGAGGCGTTGATCATCACCGAACTCGAATCGACCTCGGCAACGAATCGCCTCGCCCGGGTGAAGTCTTCCGAGACCATCGCATCGGTATGCTGCGAGCTGTAGGTATTGATGTGCTCGATCGCCGCATCCATATCATCCACCACCCGTATGGCAAGAATCGGCGCGAGATACTCGGTGGTCCAGTCCGCCTCGGTCGCCGCGACAGCTTCCGGCAGGATCGAACAGGTAACCGGACACCCTCTCAGCTCGACCTGCTTCTCGGCATAACGACGCGCCATGCGTGGAAGGAAGTCATCGGCAATCGCGCGATGGACCAGCAGGGTCTCCATCGCATTGCATACACCGTAACGGTGGGTCTTGGCGTTGAAGGCGATAGCCTCGGCCTTGTCCATGTCGGCCCGATCATCCACATACACATGGCAGATGCCGTCCAGATGCTTGATCACCGGCACTTTGGCATCACGGCTGATGCGCTCGATCAGGCCCTTCCCGCCCCGCGGAACAATCACGTCGACATAGTCGGGCATGGTGATCAATTCGCCAACCGCGGCGCGATCGGTGGTTTCCACTACCTGCACCACCGATTGCGGCAGGCCGGCTGCATCCAGCCCTTGTCGCAAGCACTGGGCGACGGCCTGGTTCGAGTGGATCGATTCCGAACCGCCACGCAGAATGCAGGCATTGCCGGATTTGAGGCACAGGCTTGCAGCCTCGACGGTCACGTTCGGCCGCGATTCGTAGATGATGCCGATTACGCCAAGCGGAACGCGCATGCGACCGACCTGAATGCCGGAGGGCAGAAACTTCATGTCACGTATCGAACCGATCGGGTCAGGCAACGCCGCCACCTGCCGCAGTCCTTCGATCATCGCATCGAGCCGGGCCGGAGTAAGCGCGAGGCGGTCGAGCATGGCCTCATCCAGGCCGTTGTCACGTCCGACCTGCAGATCCAGCGCATTGGCCCGGATCAGTTCATCGGTGGACGCGGCGATCGCATCAGCGGTGGCCAGCAACGCGCGGTTCTTGGTCGCAGTGGTGGCCCGCGCGACGATCCGCGAAGCCTTGCGCGCCTGCCGTCCAAGGTCCGTCATGTACTGGGAGATCTGCTCTGTGTTCATCCTGTCTCGAGTGCCTGGCGAAGCAAAAGCGGCATTATACCGGTCGCCACAGGGGCTGGACAGGGCGAACCTGCTATGATCTGGATATGCTGCAAAGACCCCTACCCTGGCCTTCGGCCCAACCGTTACCGGACAGTTTCTTCGATCGCGATGCGCGACAGGTCGCGATAGACCTGCTTGGCAAGGTGCTGCGTCGCCGATACGGCGATCTGTGGCTTTCGGCCCGCATCATAGAAACCGAAGCCTATATGCTCGATGAACGCGGCAGTCATGCATCGCTGGGCTATACCCATACGCGCCGCGCCCTGTTCGAGGGCGGCGGCACCATTTACATGTACTACGCACGCGGCGGCGACTCGCTCAACTTCAGCGCTGCCGGTCCTGGCAATTCCGTGTTGATCAAGAGCGCCTTTCCCTTTGTCGACGTGGTCAGCGGCCCCGACAGCATCGCGACGATGCAGCAACTCAATCCGGCACGCAGCGGGCAGATGCGGCCGGTAGAGAAACTCTGTGCCGGACAAACCTTGCTCTGTAGCGCGCTGAATCTGAAAGTGCCGGACTGGAACGCTCAAGGCTTCGACCCTGCCGAGTTCTTCGTCGACGATGTCGGCCTCAAGCCAACGCAGATCATCCAGACGACCCGACTCGGCATCCCGACGGGGCGCGACGAGCATCTGCCTTACCGCTTCGTCGATGCCGAGCACGTGCGCCACTGCACCAAGTCGCCGCTGGGTCGCACTCGACTGGAAGGCGAACATTATCAATTGCTTGAGGGTGGCGCCGCATGGAAGGAGGCCTGACCGGCGATATCATCGCCTGGCTCTCCGGACACACTCGTTGGCTGGGCCCGGCTATCTTCCTCATTTCGCTACTCGAGTCCCTGGCCATCGCGGGGATTGTCGTGCCCGGGGTGGCCCTGCTGTTTGCCGCCTCTGCCCTCGCTGGCAGCGCGCAACTGGGCCTGACCGGCGTTCTGCTCTGGGCCTTCGCTGGAGCGGTGTGCGGCGACATGATCAGCTTCGCCCTGGGTCGGATCTTTCACCAGGACATTCGCCGTATCGGCCTGTTTCGCAAGCATCCGCAGTGGATCGACGGCGGTGAGGGGTTTTTCCGCCGTTACGGCGTATTGAGTGTGCTGATAGGCCGCTTCGTCGGACCCATCCGGCCGATCATTCCGCTGGTGGCCGGGATGTTCGATATGCCGGTGCTGCGCTTTGTTGCGATCAATGTGGTGTCTGCGGCGCTCTGGGCTCCGGCCTACCTGCTACCCGGATACGTTACAGGAAACGCGCTGAAATGGCCTGTTCCGGAGTTTTTCTGGACCCAGGCATTGGGCCTGCTGGGTAGCTTCGTCGGGCTGGCAGTGTTGGCGCTGATGGCTTTTCGCACGCAGGAGCGCTGGGCACCCCTGATCGCAGCCGCCCTCAGCCTGGCTGGCCTGGCCGCGCTGATTCTGGCGATTCCATGGCTGGGCATATTCAGCGCCACAGTGACCGCCTGGCTGGAACAGCCGGGTAGCGGAGTATCCGGCGTAACGAGAAAACTACTGACACCGTTCGACGAGCCGCTTTTCATGTTGCTGCTCGCCGTCGGACCGAGTCTCGCGCTACTGATCACGGCTCAATGGCGGCAACTTGCGTATATCCTGCTGACGTTCGCCAGTGCTCTGGCAGTTGGCTGGATGCCAGGCACCGCTAGCGAGGCACCGGTCGTCTCACTGACGCTAAGTCTGCTGCTCGCCACTACCGTATTGTGCAACCGCGACCAGGGCTTCTGGGTACGTATGAGCTGGGGGTTGTACTGCGCGCCGCTGCTGGTGATAGTCATCACCGCCGCACTTACTCCGCCGAACATCTCGCCGCTTACAGCCTTGGCCACCCTTCTACAGGCAGGTTTCGCTGCGAGTCTTGCTCTGTGGCTGGTTGAGCGTGGGGCTCCACTGGAACCGATGCCGCGCTGGCTGCGCCTGGCGCTGCCAGCCTGGCCCGGCGTAGCCGCGGCGCTGATCCTGGCTACCACGCCCGGCTGGCTATGACTGCATGGCCTGCAGCCAGTCGCCGATGAGTTCGAGACGGCGCTCCGGAGCGTCTGTCGCCAGCAACTCGGTTTTCTGCTCAAGGGAAAACGGCAGCAAGAACGCCAATTGATAACCAAGACGCTGTTGACTGTCTTCGACAGGCGGTAACCCCAGACTGGCGGCCATGGGATGCTGCATGAGGCTATCGCGCAGCGCCAGCAGGTCTGCCTGCGCCGCGCCCAGCGGCTGGTCAACCGTCTCCTCCACCCATCCGGCCTCGGCTTCTATGAGTCCGTCATCGGCGACATTGACGTCACTTACCCGCGCACGCCTGTTTCCCTGCACGCGGATGCCGAGCAGCCCGTTATCACGTTGCTGCCAATCGATGATCCGCGCTTCACAGCCCAGCGCGTTGAACCGCAGATTGCCGGAGCCGGCCTCTGGTCCCGACTCGAGGGGAACGACGATGAACCCCCCCTGGCGCTTGAAGCAGCGACTGACCATATCCAGGTAGCGAGCCTCGAAAATCTGCAGGTCCAGCACGCAGCCGGGGAAAAGAATACTTTTGAGCGGGAAAAGCGCAATCTTGTCTGTCATGGATCTGTCGAAATGTCAGCTCTGCAGTGGTTACGTATTCGGTTGTGTCATTCAGCAAACCTATCCAGCGCCGGCAGGATTGACCCTGCCAGACGGCCTTGCAAACATGCGGCAACGACACACCGAAACCTGTGTTGAGGGTAGCATCCCCGATCGAACACGGCTCACATCGAGCTGCACAACAACAGAACATGGAGAACACCATGAGCGCCGTCCCCGTTTCCGAACTCAAATCCTACATTGGCAAGGACCTCGGGCATTCCGAGTGGCTGACCATCGATCAGGACCGCGTCAACCAGTTCGCCGAATGCACCGGCGACCACCAGTTCATTCATATCGATGAAGAAAAGGCCAAGCAGACGCCGTTCGGCGGCACCATTGCCCATGGCTTCCTGTCGCTTTCGCTGATTCCGGCTTTGTCGAGCGGGCTGCTGATCCGCCCAGAGGGGCTTAAGATGGCGGTCAATTACGGCCTGGACAGCCTGCGCTTCATCCAGCCAGTGCGCGTCGGCTCGCGCGTGCGCTTGAACGTTCAGGTGCTGGATGTGACCGAGAAGAACCCCGGCCAGTGGCTGATCAAGGCCAAGAACACGCTGGAGATCGAAGGCGTGGACAAGCCGGCATTCATCGCGGAAGGTCTGAGTCTGTACTTCGTTTGAGGATGCGGCCGGGCGAGGCAGCCCGGTCTATTCGCCCCAGGCCGGCAGCAGCTGCTGGGGCAGTTCCAACTGGTTGAGAATACGCGCGACAACGAAGTCGACCATGTCATCGATGCTCTGCGGCTTGTGGTAGAACCCCGGGCTAGCGGGCAGGATTACCGCTCCCATCTGGCTCAGCTTGAGCATGTTCTCCAGGTGCACCGTAGAATAAGGCGCCTCCCTGGGCACCAGAATCAGCTTGCGCCGCTCCTTCAGTGCCACGTCCGCGGCGCGCTCGATCAGATTGTTGCTGGCGCCGGTGGCAATCGCCGAAAGACTGCCGGTGGAACAAGGGCACACGACCATCGCGCTCGGCGCTCCGGATCCGGAAGCGACCGGTGCCATCCAGTCCTGTTTGCCATAAACCCTGATCTGACCCGCCTGAGCCTGGTAGCGCTCGGTCAGGAAACTCTCCATCGCCTGCGGCTTGGCCGGAAGCGCGACGTCGGTTTCGGTTGCCATCACCAGCTGCGCGGCTTGCGAAACCAGAAACGAAACCTGCACATCGGCGCGAACCAGACAGTCGAGCAGACGTAGCGCGTACTGCGCCCCCGACGCACCGGTTACCGCAAGCGTGACGCGCCGCTCAGCCATGCTTGGCCTCCAGGGCGCGCAGCAGACGTTGGTGAATGCCGGCAAAACCGCCATTGCTCATGATGACGATATGCGTGCCCGGCTCAACCTGGGCGACCACTTGCTCGATTATCCCGTCGATGCTGTTTTCGACCCGCGCCGTGATCGGGCTGGCCTGAACAACCCCTTCCAGTGACCAGTCCAGGCCTTCGGGTTGGTACCAGATCACCTCGCTGGCCTGCGCCACACTGTCGGGCAGCGCCTGCATGTGGCTGCCCAAACGCATGGTATTTGAACGGGGCTCGATGATTGCCAGAAGCTTCGCATCGCCTACTCGAGCGCGCAGACCAGCCAGCGTGGTGGCGATGGCTGTCGGATGGTGAGCGAAGTCGTCATATACAACGATGCCGTTGATTTCGCCCAGCTTTTCCATCCGCCGTTTGGCGCTGCGGAACGTCGGGAGAGCCGCAAGGCCCTGCTCCGGTGTTACGCCTACGTGGCGCGCCGCTGCAAGAGCGACCAGTGCGTTGGCTACGCTATGCGCCCCGGTCTGCTCCCAGCGCGCCTCGCCTACGCGTTTGCCGTCGAGCATCACCTCGAAATGCGATCCGTCCGCTTCAAGCAGGCGCGCCTGCCATTGGCCACCCTCGCCGGTGGTCTGCCTGGGCGTCCAGCAGCCCATGCCGATCACTCGCTGCAGCGCTTGGTCCTGCTGTGGATGAATGATCAGACCCGAAGCCGGAACCGTGCGCACCAGGTGATGAAACTGCCGCTCGATAGCCGCCAGATCGGGGAAGATGTCCGCGTGGTCAAATTCGAGGTTGTTGAGAATCGCCGTGCGTGGCCGGTAATGTACGAACTTGGAGCGCTTGTCGAAGAACGCGCTGTCGTATTCGTCAGCTTCGACCACGAAA
>CAYZFU010000169.1:0-7400 GCA_964477725.1 uncultured Halopseudomonas sp. | reverse complement strand
GCGTCTGCCCGCAGGACCGTCTCTGCGAAGGTGCCTGCACCCTCAACGACGGCTTCGGCGCGGTGACCATCGGTTCGGTGGAGAAGTACATCGCCGATACCGCCTTCGCGATGGGTTGGCGTCCGGACATGTCCCAAGTGGTGCCTACCGGCAAGCGCGTGGCGATTATTGGTGCCGGTCCGGCGGGTCTGGGCTGCGCCGATATTCTCGTCCGCGCCGGTGTGACGCCCGTGGTGTTCGACCGCAACCCGGAAATCGGTGGGTTGCTGACCTTCGGTATTCCCGAGTTCAAGCTGGAAAAGTCGGTCATGTCCCGTCGCCGCGAAGTCTTCACCGGTATGGGCATCGAGTTCCGTCTGAACACCGAGATCGGCAAAGACGTCACCATCGACCAGTTGCTGGAAGAGTACGATGCCGTGTTCATGGGCATGGGAACCTATACCTACATGAAAGGCGGCTTCCCCGGAGAAGATCTGCCAGGCGTTTATGACGCGCTGGATTTCCTCGTGGCCAACGTCAATCGCAACCTCGGGTTCGAGAAGTCCGCAGATGATTTCATCGATATGAAAGGCAAGAGGGTCGTGGTGTTGGGTGGTGGCGATACCGCGATGGACTGTAACCGTACGTCCATCCGCCAGGGCGCAAAATCGGTAACCTGTGCCTATCGTCGCGACGAGGAAAACATGCCGGGTTCGCGCAAGGAAGTTAAGAACGCGCGCGACGAAGGAGTGAAATTCCTGTTCAACCGTCAGCCGATCGCCATCGTGGGCGAAGACAAGGTGGAAGGCGTCAAGGTCGTGGAAACGCGCCTCGGTGAGCCGGACGCCCGTGGTCGCCGCAGCCCCGAGCCAATCCCCGGCTCCGAAGAAGTCCTGCCGGCCGATGCCGTTGTCATCGCCTTCGGCTTCCGTCCGAGCCCGGCCGAGTGGTTTGGCGACAAGCAGATCGAAACCGACAGCCAGGGACGCGTCGTTGCCGGTCAGGCTCCGAAGCTGAAGTTCCAGACCAGCAACCCGAAGATCTTCGCTGGCGGCGATATGGTTCGCGGTTCGGATCTGGTCGTCACTGCGGTCTGGGAAGGTCGTCAGGCTGCCGAAGGCATCCTCGATTACCTGGAAGTCTGAGTTTTATCTGTATCGACACAAGGGCGCCTGAGGGCGCCCTTGTTGTTTGTCACGGCGGCGGGCCTGATGTTTGCACCGATTGCCGTTACAATGTGCGCTGATCTCGCCACCGGATACCGCATTCCATGACCGAACTGAAGAACGATCGCTTCCTTCGCGCGCTGCAGCGCCAGCCCGTGGACGTTACGCCCGTATGGATGATGCGCCAGGCAGGCCGCTATCTTCCTGAATACCGTGCCTCTCGCGCACGTGCCGGCGACTTCATGGGCTTGTGCATGAATCCGGAAATGGCGTGCGAAGTGACGCTCCAGCCGCTGGACCGCTACCCGCTGGATGCCGCGATTCTCTTCTCGGACATCCTTACCATCCCCGATGCGATGGGGCTGGGTCTGTATTTCGAGACCGGGGAAGGTCCGCGTTTTCGCAAGCGTATCGATACCGCAGCCGACATCGAAGCTCTACCGGTCCCCGATCCGGAGCAGGATCTGGGCTATGTCATGGGAGCAGTTCGCACCATTCGCCGCGAACTCAACGGGCGGGTGCCTCTGATCGGCTTCTCGGGCAGCCCGTGGACGCTCGCCACTTACATGGTAGAGGGCGGTTCGTCGAAGGACTTCCGCAAGACCAAGGCGATGCTCTATGACCAGCCGGAAGCCATGCACCAGCTGCTGGGCAAGCTAGCCGACTCCGTCACGGCCTACCTCAACGGGCAGATCCTCGCGGGTGCCCAGGCAGTGCAGATTTTCGACACCTGGGGCGGCAACCTGTCTGCCGACGCCTATCAGAAGTTCTCGCTCGCTTATATGCGTCGCATCGTTTCCGGTCTGATCCGCGAGCATGACGGGCGCAAGGTGCCGGTGATCCTGTTTACCAAAAATGGCGGGCTGTGGTTGGAGAGTATCGCCGAGGCGGGCGCGGATGCGCTGGGGCTGGACTGGACCATGGATATCGGGGTCGCGCGTTCCCGCGTGGGAGCCAGGGTTGCCCTGCAGGGCAACATGGATCCGACGGTACTGTACGCCAAGCCGGAAGCGATTCGTGCCGAAGTCGCGCGCATCCTCGCCAGCTACGGCAAGGGTAACGGTCATGTGTTCAACCTGGGGCACGGCATCACTCCGGAGGTTGATCCGGCCCACGCCGGCGCGTTCATTGAAGCGGTGCATGAGCTGTCAGCGGTTTACCACGATCCGACAGCAATCGTATCCTAACCCGCGGCAAGGTCTGCTTGCATTGTTGGAACGCTGGCCGCGGGCGGCCAGGATCGTAATTCACCATCGTTCGGAGAACGCAGATGAAACTGGAAACCCTGGCCATCCACGCAGGCTATAGCCCCGATCCAACTACCAAGGCTGTCGCCGTCCCGATCTACCAGACCACCTCATATGCTTTTGACAGCACGCAGCATGGCGCCGATCTGTTCGACCTGAAGGTGCCGGGCAATATTTACTCGCGAATCATGAACCCGACCAACGACGTGCTGGAACAGCGGGTTGCTGCGCTCGAAGGTGGGGTCGGTGCGTTGGCGGTGGCCTCGGGCATGGCAGCGATCACCTACGCCATCCAGACACTTGCCGAGGTTGGCGACAATATCGTTTCGGTGGCCAAGCTGTACGGTGGAACCTACAACCTGTTCGCGCACACCTTGCCTCGACAGGGCATCGAGGTGCGCTTCGCGGCGCATGACGACCTCACTTCGCTCGAATCGCTGATCGACGACCGTACCAAGGCGGTTTTCTGCGAGTCGATCGGCAACCCCTCCGGCAATGTCATCGATCTGGCCGCGCTGGCCGCTATCGCCCGCCGCTGCGGGGTACCGTTGATCGTCGACAATACGGTGGCGACACCCGTACTCTGCCGGCCGTTCGAGCATGGCGCTGACATCGTCGTGCATTCGCTGACCAAGTACATGGGCGGCCACGGCACAACCGTCGGTGGGATTGTCGTGGACGGTGGCAGCTTTCCCTGGGCTGACCACCCGGATCGTTTCCCGCTGCTCAATACACCCGATCCGTCCTACCATGGGGTGACTTATACCGAAGCGTTCGGCCCAGCTGCATTCATAGGGCGCTGTCGTGTCGTGCCACTGCGCAACATGGGCGCGGCGCTGTCACCGTTCAATGCTTTTCAGATTTTGCAAGGCCTGGAGACGTTGGCGTTGCGCATGGAGCGGCACTGTCAGAATGCCTTGAAGGTTGCCCGTTACTTGCAACAACATCCTCAGGTCGCCTGGGTACAGTTTGCAGGGCTCGATGATCATCCCGAGCATGCATTGGCTCAGCGCTACATGGGCGGGATTCCTGCTTCGATTCTGTCGTTTGGCATCAAGGGCGGGCAGGAAGCCGGCGGCCGATTCATCGACGCGCTGCAGCTGGTGGTGCGCCTGGTCAATATTGGCGATGCAAAGTCCCTGGCGTGCCATCCGGCGTCGACCACGCATCGTCAGCTGAACGATGAAGAGCTTGCCAAAGCCGGCGTTCCTCGCGACATGGTGCGCCTGTCCATTGGCATCGAGCACATCGACGACATTCTCGCTGATATCGAACAGGCACTGACCGCATCCACCTGATGCGAGACGTCAAGGCTCGTTCATGCGCCTCTGTTATGGTGAGGCGGGATAACTGACCAGGGAGATGGGAGGCTGTATGCGGCGAGTAGTTTTCAATCAGAAGGGTGGGGTAGGCAAGTCGAGCATCGCTTGTAACCTCGCAGCGGTAAGCGCTGCGGCGGGCTACAAGACGCTGGTGGTTGATCTCGATCCGCAAGCCAATTCCAGCCATTACCTGCTGGGCGAAGGCCTGAAGAATGTCGATGTGACCCTCGCCGACTTTTTCAGTCAAACACTGTCCGGCGGGTCGGGCAAGGCGCCCGCCGAGCGCTATGTGGCGGAGACGCCGTTCGAGAATCTCTGGGTCATGCCCTCCAGCCCGGAGCTGGCCGAGCTTCAGCACAAACTGGAGTCGCGCTACAAGATTCAGAAGCTGCGCAAATTGCTCAAGGAGTTCAAGTCGAGTTACGAGCGGATCTATATCGACACCGCGCCCAGCTTCAACTTTTATACGGTTTCGGCGCTCATTGCCGCCGACCGCTGCCTGATTCCCTTCGATTGCGACAGCTTCGCCCGTCAGGCCCTGTACGGCTTACTGGATGAGCTGGAGGATATTCGTGAGGAGCACAACGAGGATCTGCTGATCGAGGGCATCGTGGTGAACCAGTTCCAGTCACGCGCTGCGTTGCCGCAGAAGATCCTCGACGAGCTTGTCGCAGAAGGCTTGCCAGTCCTGCCGGTGTACATTTCAAGCTCGATCCGAATGCGCGAGTCGCACGAGGCCAGTGCCCCATTGATCTACATGGATGGTCGGCACAAGCTGACGCAGCAGTTCATCGACCTTTACGACCATCTGGAAAGTCGCTGATGTCTGGAGCCGGGCTCACTGATTGGGGAACAGCGGCCAGAACAACGGAATGATCAGTGTCGCGGTCAGCCACATCATCAGATTCAGTGGGATGCCGATACGCAGGAAATCGCTGAAGCGATACCCTCCGGCGCTGTAGACGAAGGTATTCGTCTGATAGCCGATCGGGGTCGCGAAGCTGGCACTGGCCGCGAACATCACCGCAACCATGAACGGCCGTGGATCAGCGCCTAGCTGTTGCGCTATGCCTATGGCGATGGGCGTCAGCAATACCGCCACGGCGTTGTTGCTGACGATTTCGGTGAGGATCGACGTCAGCAGGTAGATGAACGAGAGCATGAACAGCGGCCCGAGTAGCGGTGCCAGCAACATGACCTGATCGACGACGCTGCTGACCAGTCCCACCCGATCCATGGCGATGCTGATCGCCAGCATCCCGAAGATGATCGACAGGATCCGCCAGTCCACTGCCTTGTAGGCATCTTCGGTGTCGAGGCAGCCGGTCGCGATGACCACCGCCGTCGCGATCATCGCCAGGCCTTCGATGGGCATGATCTTCAACGCAGCCAGAACCATTACCGACAGCACGGCGAGGATGGCGATAGGCGCCTTGTCGCGTCGATAAGCGCGCTCCTGCACCGTGTTCAGGCTGATCAGCTCGCCATTGTCGGCGAACTTTTTGATCTGGGCCGGCGTGCCCTCCACCAGCATTACATCGCCGAACTGCAGCTGGAAGTCGTCCAGGTTATCCTGAATGTTCTCGTTGTGCCGGTGTATGGCCAGCACGTGTATGCCATAGCGCGCGGTGAGGTTCAGGTCTCGCATTGGCCGATGACTGTAGCGCGAATTGCGTCCTACGATCGCTTCGGCGAGTACGACGTCGCGCGTGGAAATGGTCTCGAAGCGCCCAGCCTGCTCGCGGTTGAAGGCGAGCAAGCCATTTTGCCGAAGCTCGACGAAATCCTTCATGTTGGCATGCAGCACCAGCCGGTCGCCGGCGCTGAGCACCGTACTGTTGACCGGCGTCGAGAGCTCTTCGTCGCCCCGGAAAATCTTCAGCACCTGTATGCCGCTGTCACCGTTCAGGTTGGCTTCGGAAATCGTCTGGTTCACCACAGGAGAGTCCTGCGGAACGAGCAGTTCGGTCATGAACGGACGGCTCTGGTCCGGTCTCAATTGCTTGGACAGACTGTCGCGGTCAGGCAGCAGCCGGTGCCCTACCAGCATGATGAAGGCGACGCCGATGGTGGCGACGATCATGCCGGGAAAGGTGATGTCGAACATGCCGAACGGTTCCATCCCCATCTCCCGCGCCACGCCGTCCACGAGGATGTTTGTCGAGGTGCCGATCATGGTCATGGTCCCGCCGAGAATGGTGGCGTAGGACAAGGGAATCAGCATCTTCGAAGGCTTGCTGCCTACCTGGGTAGCGAGCGCTACGGCGACGGGAGTGAGAATCGCGACGACCGGGGTATTGTTGATGAAGGTCGAAAGTACCAGCGCGGTAATGATCAGACTGAACAGTGTGCGCAAAGGACTGCCTCCGCCCATGCGTGACAGCCATTTACCCAGCGACTCGACGCAGCCGGTCCGTTCCAGCGCGGCGGAGAGAATGAACATGCAGGCAATGGTGATCGGAGCACTGTTGGACAACACACCCAGCACGTCCTTTGGAGTGAGTAGCGTGCTGACCAGCAGAATCGCCACGGCGATGGCGACCACGACGTCCGGACTGAACCTTTCGCGAACGAAAGCGTAGATTACCCAGCACAAAAGCGCTGCCACGCCAATCATTGGCAATGAATCCCAGCTCATCGGTCACCTGTCGTCTCAAGCTTGAGGCTTCCCTGGCTCGGAAAGCGCGATGGCCGACACATTAGAAGGGATGCTTAGTCTTGTCCAAGTCTAAATCAGCATCTTTTATGCATTTATGGAATATACGGCCAGTGCTGTGACAGGCGCTTTCGATGTGCCTCTCCGGTGAGACATGACCTGATGGTCGTGGCCGCTGCGTTATGGCTTTGTATCAAGCGATGTAATGGTCCCATCTGTTCCTTGACCAGCAGAGCAAGCCTCCGTACTGTTCAAACGCTCGTATGAACTGCCCTCCGTGACGGGCTCCCGTCCGGCCTTCCGTTGGAGTACACCATGCCAGAATACAAAGCCCCTTTGCGGGACATGCACTTCGTCATGGACGAAGTATTCAATTTTGCCGCGGGCTACGAAGCCTATGGTCTGACTGATGCGTCGCCGGATCTGGTTAGCGCCGTTCTGGAAGAAGCCTCTAAATTCGCCGGCAACGTGCTTGCTCCGCTGAACCGTACCGGCGACGAAGAAGGCTGCCATATCGAAAACGGTGAGGTGACCACACCGGCCGGCTTCAAGGACGCTTACCAGCAGTACGTCGACAACGGCTGGTCGTCAATGACTGGTCCGACCGAGTACGGCGGCCAGGGCCTGCCGGCTTCGCTGGGTCTGGTGGTCAATGAAATGGTCGCGTCGGCGAACTACTCTTTCAGCATGTATCCGGGCCTGTCGCATGGCTGCGCTGCAGCGATTCGCGCCCATGGCACGCAGGAACAGAAAGATCTGTACCTGGCCAAGCTGACACCCGGCTATTGGACCGGCACCATGTGCCTGACCGAGCCGCACTGCGGCACCGACCTGGGTCTGATCAAGACCCGCGCCGTGCCCCAGGATGACGGAAGCTACAAGATCACCGGCACCAAGATCTTCATTTCCTGCGGCGAGCACGACCTGGCCGAGAACATCGTTCACCTGGTCCTGGCCAAGCTGCCCGACGCACCGGCCGGCACCAAGGGCATTTCGCTGTTCATCGTGCCGAAGTTCCTGCCTGACGCCA
>CAYZFU010000168.1:1923-7403 GCA_964477725.1 uncultured Halopseudomonas sp. | reverse complement strand
GCCGAGGTGATGATCACCTTGAGATCCGGGCGCTTGGGCAGAATGGTCTTGAGATAGCCGAGCAGGAAATCAATGTTCAGGCTGCGCTCGTGCGCCTCGTCAATGATCAGCGTGTCGTAACGATTGAGGAAGCGGTCGTTCTGCGTCTCGGCCAGCAGGATGCCGTCGGTCATCAGCTTGACCAGCGTGTTCTCGCTGCTCTGATCGGTAAAGCGCACCTGATAGCCAACGGTTTCCCCAAGCGGCGTGCCAAGCTCTTCCGCAACCCGTGCGGCCACGCTCCGAGCTGCGAGCCGCCGTGGCTGCGTGTGGCCGATCAGCCCGTGAGCGCCTCTGCCAAGTTCGAGACAAATCTTCGGAAGCTGCGTGGTTTTGCCGGAGCCGGTTTCGCCAGCGATCACTACCACCTGGTTGTCGCGGATCGCTGCGGCAATATCGTCGCGCTTGGCGGCGATTGGCAGGTTCTCGTCATAACGTATTCGCGGCACGCTCTGGCGGCGTTGTTCGACACGCGCGCAGGAAGCCTGGAAGCGTTCGAGCCATTTGCTCTGCGCGCCGGGATCGTTTTTTTTGCGAAGGTCGTGGAATTGCCGGGACAGGCGATGTCGGTCGGCAGCCATCGTGCGGCTGAAGTCGGGGGTGGAGCTGTGCGAATCGGTCATGTGCGTATTGTCCGGTGGCGCGGCTGGGCTGTCGAGAGGCATGAGGTCGGATGCATTGTTGCGAAGCGCGCCTGGGCGGGAAGGGCTTTGCGGATGCTTCTTCGCGGTCATGCCCACTCCCACGGGGAACCTGCGCTGCAGGCTGGGGTGCTGTGGGAGCGCACCTGGGCGCGAATGAGTCCGTGCAAGCTTCTTCGCGGTCATGCCCGCTCCTACGGGGAACCTGCGCTGCAGGCTGGTATGCTGTGGGAGCGCACCTGGGCGCGAAGGGGTTCGTGCATGCTTCTTCGCGGTCATGCCTCCCCCAAGGGCGGGCGAGGCGTTATAACAAAAACACCCCGCCGAAGCGGGGTGCTGTTCTTACAGCTCGCGTTTACTTCGCACCGACTTTCCTGAGCTCTTCGTCGCGCAACTCGCGGCGCAGGATCTTGCCGACGTTGGTGGTCGGCAGCGCATCGCGAAACTCGACAAACTTCGGCACCTTGTACGCGGTCAGGTTTTCACGCATGTGATCCTTGACCTGTTGCTCGGTCAGCTTGGCGTTGGCTGCCTTGACCAGAAACACCTTGATCGCTTCGCCGGATTTTTCATCCGGCACGCCGATCGCAGCGCATTGAGCGACGCCCGGAAGCGCTGCCATCACATCTTCCAGTTCGTTCGGATAAACGTTGAAGCCGGACACAAGAATCATGTCCTTCTTGCGATCGACGATACGCAGATAGCCGTCTTCCTGGATGATCGCGATGTCGCCGGTCTTCAACCAGCCTTCGCTGTCGAGAATCTCCCCGGTGGCATCCGGACGGTTCCAGTAACCCTTCATGACCTGAGGGCCTTTCACGCACAGCTCGCCGCGCTCACCCAACGGCACTTCGTTGCCGGCGTCGTCGACGATCTTGCACAGTGTGGACGGAACCGGAATGCCGATGGTGCCCAGCTGAACGTTATCGATCGGGTTGACCGTAGCGACCGGGCTGGTTTCGGTCATGCCATAGCCTTCGCAGATCTGGCAGCCGGTGATCTGCTTCCAGCGCTCGGCCGTAGCCAGCTGCAACGCCATACCACCGGAAAGCGTCACCTTGAAGTTGGAGAAATCGAGCTTGCGAAAACCTTCGTCATTGGCCAGCGCAACGAACAGTGTATTCAGGCCAACGAAGCCGGAGAACTTCACTTTCGACAGCTCTTTCACGAACGCCGGGATGTCCCGCGGGTTGGTGATCAAGATGTTGTGGTTGCCGCTGATCATCATCGCCATGCAGTGAAAGGTGAAGGCGTAAATGTGATAAAGCGGCAACGGACAGATGATGACTTCTTCCCCGTCGTGCAGGTTCGACCCCATCGACGCCTTGCTCTGCAACATATTGGCGACCAGGTTGCGGTGGGTCAGCATCGCGCCCTTGGCCACGCCGGTAGTGCCACCGGTGTACTGCAGCACGGCGATGTCATCGTTCGACGGATTGGCTTCTGTGAATTGCGCACCCTTGCCCTTGGCCAGCGCGTCATTGAACTTGACCATGCCGGGAATGTTGTAGGCCGGCACCATCTTCTTCACGCTGCGGATGACGAAGTTGATCAGCGTACGCTTGAGCGGCGGCAGCAAATCGCCCACTTCGGTGACGATGACTTTTTTGACGCCGGTCTTGGGCACAACCTGCTCAGCCAGGTGCGCCATGTTTGCCAGGCAAATCAGCGCCTTGGCCCCGGAGTCGTTGAACTGATGCTCCATTTCCCGCGCGGTGTACAGCGGGTTGGTGTTGACCACGACGAAACCTGCGCGCATGGCGCCGAATACGGCGACCGGATACTGCAGCACGTTGGGCATCTGGATGGCGATGCGGTCGCCAGGCTTGAGGTCGGTGTGGTTTTGCAGGTAGGCAGCGAACTGACCGGAAAGATGGTACAGATCCCCGTAAGTGATGGTCTTGCCGAGGTTGGTGAAGGCCGGCTTGTTGCCGAACTTTTGGCAGGACTCCTTCATCACCGCGAGGATGTTGGGGTACTGGTCCGGGTTGATCTCGGTGGGGAGACCCGTGGGGTACTTGTCCTTCCAGAAATCTTCAAGCATGCGTGCTCGCTCCTGAAACATGCTCGGTCGTCCTGCAACCGATGTTCTCTTTTGGGATGGTGCGCTTATAGAAGTTGTTGTCTTTTCGAGGCAATTTGTGAACATTTTGCCGATTGTGGTCGAAAAGTGGCCGAAGCCTAGCAGGTTTTCAAAACCCGGGCCAGTGCGTGGCGGTTACAGTGGGTAAACGGGAGAAGTGTCGCGAAGCGAGACAGACCAGCGAAAGGATAAGCGGCTCCGTGAGACGGAGCCGCTCGGGACTTACTTGTCGCGCAGTTCGCGACGAAGGATCTTGCCTACCGGAGTCATCGGCAACGACTCGCGGATTTCATAGTGCCGAGGAACCTTGTATCCGGTGAAATTGGCCCGGCAATAGGCCTTCAGCTCGTCAATGGTCAGGTCATCTGCACTGGGCACGACGAACAGTTTCACCGCCTCGCCGGATTTCTCGTCGGGCACGCCGATTGCTGCCGCATTGGCAACCTTGGGATGTGCAGCGACGACGTCTTCGATCTCGTTGGGATAGACATTGAAGCCGGAAACGATGATCAGATCCTTCTTGCGGTCAACGATGGCGACGAAGCCGTCCTCGTCGATGATGGCGATGTCGCCAGTCTTCAACCAGCCGTCTGCGTCGATGCTCTCGGCAGTCGCTTCAGGGCGTTCCCAGTAGCCTTTCATCACCTGCGGACCTTTGACGCACAGCTCGCCGCGCTCGCCGATCGGCATTTCGTTACCGTCGTCGTCCACGACCTTGAGCGAGGTGCCCGGTACCGGCAAGCCAACGGTTCCCAATCGCGCCATGCCATCGCCCGGACTGGAGCAGACCACTGGTGAACACTCGGTCAAGCCATAGCCTTCGCCGATGCGGCTACCGGTCTTGCCTTCCCAACGTTCGGCAGTCGCCTTGACCAGAGCAGTGCCGCCGGAAGTAGTGCTCTTGAGGTTCGAGAAGTCGACATCCTTGAACTCTGGATGCTCCATCAACGCCACGAACAGGGTGTTCAAGCCGACCATCGAGGAGAAGTTCCATTTCTTGAGCTCCTTGATGAAGCCCGGAATGTCCCGCGGGTTGGTGATGAGCACGTTGTGGTGACCCGCGAGCATCATGCACATCAGGTTCGCGGTAAAGGCAAAGATGTGGTACAGCGGCAGCGGCGCGATGACGGTCTCGCCGCTGTCACTCATGATCTTCTTGCCGTCCTTGTCGACCTGCTGCATGTTGGCGTAGACCTGCAACATATTGGCGACCAGGTTGCCATGGGTCAGCATGGCGCCCTTGGCGACGCCCGTGGTGCCGCCGGTGTATTGCAGTACAGCGACATCATCGAGGGTTTTGGTGACCGGACGTGGTGTCTCGCCCTTGCTACGCGACAGCGCGGTCTTGAGCGACACTGCCTGCGGAAGATTGTAGGACGGCACCATTTTTTTCACGCGCTTGACCACGGTATTGACCATGAAGCCCTTGAGCGGGCTCAGCATGTCACCCATGCGCGCTTCGAACAGATACTTGATCTTGGTATCAGGTAGGACTTCCTGCACCAGATGGCCGAAAACATTCATGTAGATCAGCGCTTTGGCGCCTGAATCGGTGAACTGGTGCCGCATCTCGCGGGCGGTATACAGCGGGTTGGTGTTCACCACGATCAGGCCCGCGCGCACTGCACCGAACACAGCGATCGGAAACTGCAAAACGTTGGGCATCTGTACGGCGATGCGGTCACCAGGCTGCAGGTCGGTATGATTCTGGAGATAGCTGGCGAAGGCGGCCGAATGACGATCCAGATCGCCGTAGGTCATGGTTTCGCCCATGTTGCTGAAGGCGGGACGATCCGCGTACTTCTTGCAGGAGCGCTCAAGCACATCGATGATCGAGCTGTATTCGGTCAGGTCAATGTCGTTCGGCACGCCCGGCGGCCGCTTGTCACTCCAGAACGATGCTTCCATTATTATTATCCTCTTCCCCGTTATGCGGTGTATGGAGACGCTGGTGCGCCCGCTTATCGTCACCCCGCGCCAAGGCAGGGTTGAATAATAGTTGTCGTATTAGCTCAAACGCTTGTTTGCCAAAATTACCAGTAATGGCACACAACGTGAAACCCTGTTCTGTTTCTTTTGGTATATGAAATGCCATCGCTCGTGACACGGCTCAGCGGTACGGTACAGTAGCCGCCCCCGATCAACGATGCGAGAAGGAACCTGTATGGACATGTTGAACAACCGCACCTACGACGAGCTCGCCATCGGCGAAAAAGCCGAGGTCACCCATCGTGTAAGCGAGCGCGACCTCACGCTGTTCGCTACGGTCTCCGGCGACGTCAACCCGGTGCACCTGGACGAGGCTTTTGCCGCCGCCACGCCGTTCAAGGGGCGGATCGCCCACGGCATGTTTTCGGGCGCGCTGATCTCCGCAGCGATTGCCTGTGAGCTGCCCGGTCCAGGCAGCATTTATATAGGACAGGAGATGAGCTTTCTGCGACCGGTGCGTCTGGATGATGAGATCCGAGTGGAACTGGAGGTTTTGGAAAAGCTGCCGAAGAACCGCGTTCGTATCGCCACGCGAGTGTTCAACCAGGACGGCAAGCAGGTCGTGGACGGAGTGGCGACCGTGATGGCGCCTGCCGAGAAAACCAGCGTGCCCCGCCCCTCGTTACCAGCGGTATCGATTCACGATTGATTCTCTGCGCTGTCGGGGGCCGGCTTTGGCTGCCGCCCCCTGCCGGCCACCCCATGCTGAGGACGACGATCAGCGCAGA
>CAYZFU010000168.1:0-1864 GCA_964477725.1 uncultured Halopseudomonas sp. | reverse complement strand
CGCGTCTAGTCCGCAGCATCGCCTGTCCAGGCGCTACCGTTCATCTCTAAAAAAAGCTGTTGCACCTTCGCGACCAACCTGTAGAATGCGAATCCTTCTCATTGCCACCTAGGAACGCTTCACATGTTTGCGCCTGTTCTGGAGATTCTCGCGCTTGGCGGACCGGTTGTCTGGATTCTGGGCCTGTTCTCGGTCATCGCGCTGACTGTCGCGCTGGTCAAGGCCCTTCAGTTTTGGTCAATGCGCGATGCCGGTGACGCGGTAGCACAACAGGCCATCAATCATGTCGCCAACGGCGAGCACGCTCAGGCGCTGGTCCTGCTAAAAGGCCGGCGCGCTCCCCGCGCACAGCTGATTGCTCAAACCCTGCAGTTGATTGAAGCGGGGAGACTACAGGGCGAAGCGCTGCACAAGGAAGTCATGCGTCAGGCACGTCAGGCAGTAGCCGGCCTGGCCAGCTATCTGCGAGTACTCGAAGTGATCGCCACCCTCGCCCCGCTTCTTGGTCTGCTCGGCACGGTACTGGGCATGATCCAGGCATTCCAGGCGATGGAAGCCGCCGGCAACCAGGTGGACCCTTCGGTATTATCCGGCGGGATCTGGGTCGCGTTGCTGACCACCGCAGTCGGCCTTGCCGTCGCCATTCCGGTATCGCTGCTCAATAGCTGGTTCGAGCGTCGCGTCGAGGCTCAGGCGGGACTGATTCAGAATGATCTCGAACACCTGTTGAGTCTGCAGGCGGCCCGGGTCAATGCCCAGGCGGACGCCAAGGCCCGGTTGAAGCTCGCCTGATGCAAGCTGCCGGTCTCTACACTCGCAAGTCGCGCAAGATAAGCCTTACGGCGCTGATCGATGTGGTGTTCATTCTGCTCATGTTTTTCATGTTGACCTCGACTTTTCCAATCACCGGTTGCCAGTACCGAGCCTAACCCGGACAAGCCAGGCGTGTTGATCCTCGGTTCCGACGGCTCACTGCGCATGGCTGATGGGTCAGCTTCCATCGAGGCAGGAGAAGCCGTCAGCGCAGGTGCAATCGCGGCTGCCGCGGGATTGGTTCTGGTACCCGAGGCAGATACCAGAGTACAGACCATCATCAGCCGGCTCGAAGAGCTGAAAAGACTGGGATTGGTCGTAACCATGGGCGGTGTGACCGACCCAACCGATCGCGGGAATTGAGACGCGGACATGCAAGATCATTCATTGATGCCCCGCCGTGGCACAGCCAACCCTGACGACAACCTCATTCCGCTGATCAACATCGTCTTTCTTCTGCTGATCTTTTTTATGGTGGCAGGCCAGATCGCACCGCAGCAGGACATGACCATCGATCCGCCAGCGTCTACCAGCCAGAAGGCGCTCGAGCCTGCCGAACTGGAGCTTTCGCTTACTGCGGCAGGAGAGCTTCGCTCCGCCGGGGACCCGATTGACGCAGCCGCACTGCAAACCCGTATCGTCGCGCTTACGCAGGCTGAAGAAGACCTGCGTGTCTCGTTGCGGGCGGATACGAATGCCACCGCCGCTGATCTCGACGGTGTATTCAATCAACTGCGTGAGCACGGCGTAAGCACCATCACGTTGCATAGCCGACTGACGGAAGCCGACTGATGCCGATGCGCACCTGGATCAGCGCTTTCGTGGTTGCGGTTGCCCTGCACGTGGGTCTGGCCGTTGCGCTGATGGCGCGGCCCGACGTGTCGGTTGGCGGCGCCGCGGATCAAGGCGAGTTCGGCCTGGAAATCGGACTCGGTGCGGCCGGCACCTATGCAGATGTCGCCGAGCAGACCACCGAACAAGAAGTACCAGAGCCCGAGCCCGTCGTGGAACAGGTCCAACCTGAGCCGGAGCCGATTCCCGAGCCGGAACC
>CAYZFU010000167.1:0-7406 GCA_964477725.1 uncultured Halopseudomonas sp. | reverse complement strand
GGCCTCGGCGTCGTTCATCGCCATGATGACCGAATGTACCTCGGGCATTTCCAGGCTCTGCCATAGCACCTGGTCTTCTGCGTCGGCGAAACGGGCGCGGCGACCCGCCTTGATGCTGGCCTCAATGGCGGCGGGGTCCGAGTCCATTGCGACCACGCGATAGCCTTTCTCGTGCAACCGATCATAGGCCGCGCGCCCGGTGCGACCCAGGCCCAGAATAAGGATCTCGGCATCGCCGAGCGTGACAGGCTGCTCATCGGGATGGCGAATATCCCGCTCCAACGGGATCAGTCTGTTGGAAAGTCTTTCATAAAGCGGGTGCGCGATCCGGTTGAGGGGAGCGGAAACGAGAAAGGACACCGATACCGTGACAGCCAACGGGATCAGCCACTCCGGGAGAACCACGCTGGCGACGATCAGGCCGAACTCGCTGTAGTTGGCGAGGCTCATGCTGCTGAGAAACGCGCTGCGTGCCCGTAGCTTGAACAGCAGGAACAGGAAGAAGAACAGGATCGCCTTGATCGGCAACAGTACACCCATCACCGCGGCGAAGAGCAGCGCGTGCATGTCCGGCAGCCCGCCGATGCCGATCTGCAGGAAAAAGCCCACCAGGAAGACTTCCTTCAGACTCCAGAGCGACTGCGACAGTTCTCCGGCGCGCTTGTGGTTGGCAAGCATGGCCCCGAAGGCCAAAGCTCCCAGCTCCGAACTCAGCCCGACCGATTCGAAACCCAATCCGCCAATGACCAATGCCAGGAACAGACCCAGCAGCACCAGCAGCTCCTCATGGCCGCTCATGTCCAGCAGTTTGTAAAGCAGCGGCCTGAGCAGCGGGACGGCAAGTACCAGCACTGCCCAGGCTGACGGCGAGTTTCCGCTGGCGATGCTGATCACCACGAGGGCGATCAGATCCTGCATGATCAGCACGCCGATAGCGACCCGCCCATGAAAAGCGCGTAGTTCGCGCTTGCTCTCGAGCACCTTGGCGGCCAGTACGGTGCTGGAGAAGGAAAGTGCTATGGCCAGCAAAAGCGCGTCACGGGTGCCTATATCCAGAAAGAACAACAGGCCCGGAAAGTACAGGCCGACGGACAGGCCGAAATGCAACAGGCTACCGCCGATGACTTCCGGGCGAATAAGGTTCTTCAGCTTGAGCTTGAGGCCAACCGTAAACAGAAGCAGTAGCACGCCCAGATGCGCAATGTGCGCGAGTACCGAGCTGTCCTGCGGCTGAACCCCGAACAGGTCGCCGAAGCCGGCCAGAGCGAAGCCGGCCGCAAGGTAGCCGATGAGCGGGGGCAACCCGACCTGGCGCATGATCAATCCCAGTACAAAGGCAAAGGCTATCCATACGGCTTCGATCACGGCGTGCTTCCGGCTTGGCTGATAATGTTTGAATTGTGAGGGTGGTGGCGGGGAGCTGCAAGGTTGGTGATGGCGCTGGGGACAGCGTGCGCAGCGAGGCCTGGTTGCGATCGCACGAAAAAGCCCCGGGTGGCAACGACGCGAGGCGTTACTACCCGGGGCTTCGATGTCGCCGAAGGCTTAGGCTGCGGCGATTACGTCGCCGTGATTTTCCGGCTCGATCAGCGCCTTGTGCAGCGCTGCTACGGCCGCATCGTAGTCGTCCTCATTGATCACGCACTGCATCTCTACCTGGCGAATCGACTGGTGAATCGCCTGGATGCTGATGCCGGCCTCGGCCAGCGCGGCAACCGTCTTGGCCAGGATGCCTTTGACCTTCAGATCCGAGCCGATAGCGGAGACGATGGCGATGTTGTGCACGCGCACCTCGGCCATCGGATACCGCTCCTCGATCAGCCGCGAGGCTCGATTGATCATCTTGCGCGAGCCAGAGGCGTAGTACGTGATGCTGTTGGCGTCGGAGTCCTTGTTCACCACGTAGAGGCGCAGTTGCTTGAGCAACTTGGTGATCTCGATGTCATAGCCGACGTCGCCCAGCATTTCCTGGTCGAATACTTCCAGCCCGAAAACATCCTTACGGCCGGCGATGATCTCGACGCAGGGCTTTTCGCTGCAATAATCCTGGCTGATCAGTGTGCCGTCATGCTCGGGTTCGAAGGCATTCTTGATGCGCAGCTCGATCCCGGCACGGCGCAGCGTGCGCGCGGCCTTCGGGTGGATTGCTTCCATCCCCAGATTGGACAGCTGATCGGCCACGTCATAGTTGGTGCGGCCGATGGTCACTACCTTGTCGACGCCTACCTTGGTCGGGTCGGCACTGGACAGGTGGTACTCCTTGTGGATGACCGCTTCGCGGGCGCCGGTGCTCGCGGCAATCTCAGCGAAGGTGATCTCGCTGTAGCCGCGGTCGAAAGTGTTCATCAGACCTTCGCTGCAATGGGTATAACCTGTAGCGACGACCAGCTCGCGGGACAGGTCGATACCCTTGAAGCTGTCACGGATCATGTCATGAAACTTCTTCGGTTCGCTCTGGTTCCAGCCGGTCAGGTCGACCAGACGGGCATTAACGCCATGTTTTTTCAACGCCAGGACGGTATTGAACGCGCTATGCGCCTCACCCAGCGATGCAAGCATCTCGCGCACCTTCATCAGGTGCTCGGTCAGCTGAAAGTGACCGTAGGTACACAGTTGTTGCAGGCTGAGCATGCAATCGCGCACGTCCGTGATGCGTCCTTCGATGAAGCGGTCGGCTGCCTGCCGTTCGTACTCGGCGGAAAATAGCGCAGCGTTCTTTTCTTTCATCTTTTCTAGCACGCTGTCGAGCGCGTCAAGCCAGGCGTCCTCGTTGTGAGCGTCAGCAAAACGCTCGTATACGCCCGGCTCGCCAGTTTTTTTGTGCTCCAGCAACATGTTGGTCATGCCGCCGTAGGCAGAGACGACAAATACCCGCTGATAAAGCTCGGCTTTACTGCGTTGTCCAATGAAAATGGTGTTCAGTACTTCATCAAAGCGGCTCATTGACGTGCCGCCGATTTTTTCTACTGTATGCATAATCCTGGTTCTTTGTTGGTGAATGTCGTCCCTGGGGTGTGCAGGGATCGTTACCCTGTATACTGCTGCGGTTCAATCTCCAGCGGTTCGACAGGACCGCGCTCGGCGACGAATTCGGGACGCGGAGCGATCTTCCCGAATGGCTCGACCGGCTGATTTTCGATGCTGTTGTACACGTAGAACAGATTGCTGCGCGGGCTGGGTGTGATGTTGCTGTTTGATCCATGCAGCGTGTTGCAGTCGAAAATCACCACGGAACCAGCGGGTCCGGTTGCCATGTCAATCCCGTTGCGCTCGACCATCTCGCTCAAGCTACCCTCATCCGGGATACCGAAGTCCTGCTTGCGCAGCGACGCCTGATAATGATTGTCCGGGGTCTTGCCCACGCAGCTGATGTACTGCTTGTGCGAGCCCGGAATCAGCATCAGCGGACCGTTGTACGGATGATTGTCGGTCAAGAGGATGGAAAAACTGACCATGCGCATGCGCGGAACGCCATCCTCGATGTGCCAGGTTTCAAAATCGGAATGCCAGTAGAATTCCTTGCCCTTGAAGCCAGGCTTGAGGTTCAGTCGGGACTGGTGCACATACACGTCGCCGCCAAGAATGAAGCGGGCGATGCCGGCAATACGCTCGTCACGAGCAACGCGGGAGAACAGCTCGTTGTCGCGGTGGATGGCGAACAGCGAGCGTAGCGCGCCGCTGTCGGGTTCCTTGATTGCCGAGGGTGCTTCGAGCACCTCCGGCAACTGGCTGATGCGCTGGAGTTCTTTCTTGAAAACCGACACTTCTTCCTTGCTGAATACTTCAGGCAGTACAAGGTAACCGTCACGTTCGAAGCGAGCGACCTGCTCGGCACTGATCGGAGCATTCTCCGGATCGTCCCGGTAGATTACCGGGTCGAGTCGATCAAGCCAGTTCGCAAACTCATCCTCTCGTGAAGGATAAACATCGGTGATCATCATTCCTCCTGCTAAATTGTCTCAGGCGCTATCGGACAATGGATAAACGCCGTTCTTGTCGTGAACTTCCTTTCCGCTCAGCGGCGGATTGAACACGCATGCCATCTTCATCTCGGTCTTGCCGCGCAGCAGGTGCTCGTCGTGCTTGTCGAGGATGTACAGGGTGCCCGGTTCGATCCGGTACACCTTGCCGTCCGACAACGTCTCGATTTCACCTTCGCCGCTCATGCAGTACACCGACTCGAGATGGTTCTGGTACCAGATATGCGTTTCGGTGTTCGCATAGATGGTCGTGATGTGAAACGAGAAGCCCATATTGTCGTCTTTCAACAACATACGCGTGCTTTCCCATGTCTTGGTTTCCGACACGACGCGGCGTTCGGAGTTCTCGCAGTCCTTCAATGTACGTACGATCATGCGCTTTTCCTCAGGAAGCCTGGTTGGCAACGTTGTCGCCCATTACCTTGCCGAACGCCTTGTCCAAAATGGACATCGCCTGGTCAATCTGCTCTTCGCTGATGATCAGCGGGCAGAGGCACTTGACGACCTGGCTGTGGTTGCCGCTTGTCTCGATAACCAGACCCATGTCGAAGGCTTCACGGCAAATGGCAGACGCGGTGTCACCGTCCGGGCAGCTGATGCCGAGCATCATGCCGCGGCCCTTGACGAACAGTGAATCGGGGCCGTACTTGCGAACGATCTTCTGCATGCGCTCGCGGATGATCTTGCCCTTGGCCTGCACGCTCTTGGCGAACTCGTCATTGGTCCAGAAATGCTCGATGGCCGCGGCAGCGGTGACGAACGCGTGGTTGTTACCACGGAAGGTACCGTTGTGCTCGCCCGGCTCCCACTGGTCCAGTTCACGACGCATGACGACTACTGCGAAGGGCAGACCGAAGCCGCTCAGCGACTTGGATAGCGTGATGATGTCCGGCTTGATGCCCATTTCTTCGAAGCTGAAGAAGGTGCCGGTACGGCCACAGCCAGCCTGAATATCGTCAGCAATCAGCAGCATCTCGTGCTTGCGGCAGAGCTTTTCGAGCTTGCGCATCCAGTCGGCCGACGCGGCGTTCAGACCGCCTTCGCCCTGTACGACTTCAACGATGACCGCGGCCGGCTTGTCGATACCGCTGCTCGGGTCGCTCAGCAGCTTGTCCATCATGGCGATGGTGTTGACCTTGTCGCCGAAATAGTTCGCGTATGGCATGCGGCTTACGTCGCTCAGCGGAACGCCCGCGGCACCGCGATGGTGGCCATTACCGGTGGTGGCCAGGGCACCAACCGTGACACCGTGGAAACCGTTGGTGAAGCTGATCACGTTGCTGCGACCGGTGACCTTGCGAGCCAGCTTCAGAGCGGCTTCGACCGAGTTGGCGCCAGTCGGGCCGGTGAACTGCACGACGTAGTCGCCGAACGAGCGCGGCTCGAGGATTACGCGATGGAAGGTTTCAAGGAACCGTTCCTTGGCTTCCGAATACATGTCCAGGCCGTGAGTCAGACCGTCGTTTTCCAGATAGTCGATCAGCGCCTTCTTCAGAACCGGATTGTTGTGGCCGTAGTTCAGGGTGCCGGCACCGGCGAGGAAATCGATGTAGTGCTTGCCTTCGCGGGTGATCAGTTCCGCACCGCGCGCCTGCTTGAAAACTACAGGGAAAGAACGGCAATAGCTGCGGATACCGGACTCGTGTTGTTCGAACTGTTCGAAGGTGTTCATGCTGTCTCCTGGTTCAACTTTATCTGGGCTGTGGCAGGTGCAAAAGGGCCGGCGCGATACAGGACCTCGTCATCATGCTGACCGTTGAAATGCTGTGCGCGGCTGAAAATCACGCTGGTTTCTGGTTCGACGCCGAGCTGACGAAAAGCCTTGGCAAACAGCGCTTCGGACGCTGAATTGCCCGGCGAAATGGTGGTTTCGAGGAAGCGCACGCCTTCGGTTGCGGTGCGCTCGATCAGTGCCAAGAGCATCTTCAATGCCAGGCCCTGACCGCGCATGCTGCTATCGACCGCAACCTGCCAGACGAAAAGGGTGTCGGGGCGGGCTGGCGGGCGGTAGCCGGAAATGAATCCGACCAGCTTGCCGTCATGCTCCGCGGCGATCGACGTGTCGGCGAAATCGGTGCACTGAAGCAGGTTGCAGTACACCGAGTTGGTGTCCAGCGGCTGGCAGCGTGCGACCAGTTCGTTTAGGGCAAAACCATCCGTGTCATGCGGGCGGCGTAGCGTGATGGGTGTCAAAACGGGCGACCTTTATATTTACTCGTAAATTCTTTTTCTAATAAAACATATCCAAAAAATTATCTCAACCCGCGAGGGATGCCGCTTACAGCCTCGCATCGTTGCTCATGTAATATTTATACCTGTTAAATATTACTGTCATCAGGCGGCTTCGCTTGGCTACAGCCCGCAGCCTGTGTAGTGATAGACCGCAGCCAAGCGAGACGGTTGCCCGGTTTTTTGCTGCTGGAGAGACGGGCGGTATCGATGCGGACGAACGGCCATGGCACAACCCGGCTGCTCTGCGGGCACCCAGGCCGGCAGGAAGGCATGTTTTGCTTTATCCTTTAGCAACGTTCGATCAACAGAAGAGGTGTTCGATGGTGTCACAGCGACGTTCGCGCAAAGAGGACGATTCCGCCTGGACCGTGGCCGACAGCCGCAGCGTCTACGGAATACGGCATTGGGGTGCCGGCTATTTCAATGCGAACGACCAGGGACACGTCGAAGTCAGGCCGCATGGACCGGATGGCGGCAGCATCGACCTCAACGATCTGGTACAGCAATTACGCGACAGTGGACTGGATCTTCCCCTGCTCGTACGTTTCCCTGACATCCTGCAGAGCCGCGTCCGCCAGCTTACCGGCGCCTTCGATCGCAATATCGAAAACATGGGCTATCAGAACGGCTATACCGCTCTTTATCCGATCAAGGTTAACCAGCAGGAGGCGGTCGTTCAGAACATCATCGCCACCGAAAATGTCTCGATCGGCCTGGAAGCGGGGTCCAAACCCGAGTTGATGGCCGTGTTGGCGCTGGCGCCGAAGGGCGGCACCATCGTTTGCAATGGCTATAAGGACCGCGAGTTCATCCATCTGGCCCTGGTCGGGCAGAAGCTGGGCCACCAGGTGTTCATCGTCATCGAGAAGGAGTCGGAAGTCCGGCTGGTGATCGAGGAGGCGGAGAAGCTCGGCATCACGCCCCAGGTCGGGCTGCGGGTACGTCTGTCGTCCCTGGCTTCGAGCAAGTGGGCCGATACGGGCGGAGAGAAGTCCAAGTTCGGGTTGTCTGCGGCGCAGTTGCTGCGTGTTATCGATCGTTTCCGCAGCGCCGGGCTGGAAGGTGGGGTGCGCCTGCTGCATTTCCATATGGGCTCGCAGATTGCCAACCTCGCCGACTACCAACATGGCTTTCGCGAGGCGATCCGCTACTTCGGCGAACTGCGCGCACTGGGCATGCCGGTGGATCATATCG
>CAYZFU010000166.1:6089-7524 GCA_964477725.1 uncultured Halopseudomonas sp. | reverse complement strand
GTCGAACTCGATACCCTGGCCGATCCGGTTCGGCCCACCGCCCAGCACCATGATCTTGTCACGCCCGCTCGGGCTGGCCTCGCACTCTTCCTCGTAGGTCGAATACATGTAAGCAGTATCGGTGGCGAACTCGGCCGAACAGGTATCGACCCGCTTGTACACTGGCAGCACGTTGAGCTTGTGCCGATAGCGACGCAGGCTCTTCTCGCTGACGGCAAGCAGATGCGCCAGACGCGCGTCGGAGAAGCCCTTGCGTTTGAGGCGGTACATCAGATCGTAGTCGATATCGCTGAGACTGAGCGTCTTGACCCGCTGCTCGTCCTTGATCAGATCTTCGATCTGCACCAGGAACCAGGGATCAATTCGAGTCAGATCAAAGATTTGATCCATGCTCATGCCGGCACGGAAGGCATCGCCGATGTACCAGATGCGGTCCGCGCCGGGCACGGTCAGCTCGCGGGTAAGCGTGGTCATCGCGTCGCTGGCATCGAGCTCGACCCGCGAATCGAAACCACAGGCACCGACTTCCAGGCCGCGCAACGCCTTCTGCAGGGACTCCTGAAAGGTACGACCGATCGCCATGACTTCACCTACTGACTTCATCTGGGTAGTCAGACGGGCGTCGGCATTGGGGAATTTTTCAAAGGCGAAACGCGGGATCTTGGTCACTACGTAGTCGATCGCCGGCTCGAACGAGGCCGGAGTACGCCCGCCGGTGATGTCGTTGGACAGCTCGTCCAGCGAGTAGCCGACAGCCAGTTTGGCCGCGATCTTGGCAATCGGGAAACCGGTGGCCTTGGAAGCCAGAGCGGATGAACGCGACACACGCGGATTCATCTCGATGACCACCATGCGGCCATCGACCGGATTGATGCCGAACTGCACGTTCGAGCCGCCGGTTTCCACACCGATCTCACGCAGCACCGCCAGCGAGGCGTTCCGCATGATCTGGTATTCCTTGTCGGTCAGGGTCTGCGCTGGAGCGACAGTAATGGAGTCGCCAGTGTGAACCCCCATCGGATCGAAGTTCTCGATGGCGCAAACGATGATGCAGTTGTCCTTGCGGTCACGGACAACTTCCATCTCGTACTCTTTCCAGCCGATCAGTGATTCGTCGATCAGCAGTTCCTTGGTCGGAGACAGGTCCAGACCGCGGGTGCAGATTTCTTCGAACTCTTCACGGTTGTAGGCGATGCCGCCGCCGGTCCCACCCATGGTGAACGATGGGCGGATAATGCACGGGAAGCCGACCTGATCGAGCACCGCATAGGCCTCGGTCATGTCATGCGCGATACCCGAGCGCGGACATTCCAGGCCGATCGACTTCATCGCCTTGTCGAAACGCGAACGATCTTCCGCCTTGTCGATGGTATCGGCATTGGCACCGATCATCTCCACGTTGTATTTGGCGAGCACACCGTAACGCTCCAGATCC
>CAYZFU010000166.1:4109-6079 GCA_964477725.1 uncultured Halopseudomonas sp. | reverse complement strand
GCGCAGTTCAGCGCGGTCTGGCCGCCCATGGTAGGAAGCACCGCGTCCGGACGTTCTTTCTCGATGATCTTGGCTACGGTCTGCCACTTGATCGGCTCGATGTAGGTCGCATCCGCCATGGCCGGGTCGGTCATGATGGTGGCCGGGTTCGAATTGACCAGGATTACGCGAAACCCTTCTTCCTTTAAAGCTTTGCAGGCCTGGGCGCCGGAATAATCAAACTCGCACGCCTGGCCAATGACGATGGGGCCGGCACCGAGGATCAGAATGCTTTTAATGTCTGTACGTTTTGGCATAGTCGTCTTGGAATCCTTGGGGGCTCAGCGGCGCTTGGCCATTGCCTCGATGAAACGATCGAACAGCGGGGCGACATCGTGCGGGCCCGGGCTGGCTTCCGGATGGCCCTGGAAGCTGAACGCCGGCTTGTCGACGATCTCGATGCCTTGCAGGGTGCCGTCGAACAGCGACTTGTGCGTCGCCCGAACATTGGCAGGCAAGGTCGCCTCCTCCACCGCGAATCCATGGTTCTGGCTGGTGATCATCACCTGCCCGGTCTTCATGTCCTGCACCGGGTGGTTGGCGCCGTGGTGTCCACTGGGCATCTTGACCGTGCGCGCGCCGGCGGCCAGGGCCAGCAGCTGATGTCCCAGACAGATGCCGAAGATCGGCGTGTCGGTTTCCAGCAGCTCCTGGATCGCCCGGATAGCATAATCACAGGGCGCCGGGTCGCCTGGCCCGTTCGCCAGCAGAATGCCGTCAGGGTTCAGCTCCAACGCTTCGGCCGCCGTCGACTGCGCAGGCAGAACCGTCACGCGGCAACCACGAGCAACCAGCATGCGCAGAATGTTGTACTTGATCCCGTAATCGAACGTGACCACGTGATATGGCAGCTGCTCGGACGGGATCTCGTCATGGCGGTTGGTATCCAGACACCAGAGGCTCGAGCGCCATTCGTAGCGCTCCTTGACGCTGACCTCCTTGGCCAGGTCCATGCCCTTGAGGCCGGGGAACTCACGAGCCAGGGCCAGCGCCTTCTCCTCGGTGGCGTCTTCCCCGGCAAGGATGCAGCCGTTCTGTGCGCCTTTTTCGCGCAAAATGCGAGTCAGGCGACGGGTGTCAACCCCGGCGATAGCCACCGTCCCGTTAGCGACGAGGTATTCGGTCAGCGATTGCTGTTTGCGCCAGTTGCTGGAAAGCAATGGCAGATCACGAATGACCAGACCCGCCGCCCAGACCTTCCAGGATTCGGCATCATCTTCGGTCGTGCCTGTGTTACCGATATGCGGATAGGTCAGAGTAACGATCTGTCGGGCATAGGAAGGATCGGTCAGGATCTCCTGATAACCGGTCATGGCCGTATTGAACACGACCTCACCAACGGTATGACCGTCGGCGCCGATGGCCTCACCACGGAAGATGCTACCGTCGGCAAGAGCGAGAATGGCTGGCTTGGACAAGAAAACCTCCGAAAGGCTGACACGTTTTAGCTAAACGCGGGCTGCACAAAAGCGGGAATGAGGTGTACGAAACACTTCATCCCGCTTCAAGGCATTGTCAAATGCGCTGGGTAGTAAGATTAGCGCGGTAGTCTACCGGCTCGACCCGCAAATATCCACTGCGCACAGGTCATCTATTCGCCTCGGCTCCGCCTGAGTGCACACCTGCGTGCTTCAAACGGCGTGATAACTGTGATAAAACCACTGAGGAAAAGGATTGCAGCTGCGGCGCGGTCGCCTTTCGCAGCGGCACAACAAAAACAAAAAGTAGTCAGGGACATCATCATGAGATCGCACTTGAAACGCTTCCTTGTGCTCGTTCTGCTATGCATGGCGGCACCCTTAGCCCATGCTGATCTACAACGCCTCCAACAGGTTCACGAATTTCGTAGCGAAGGCTACGTTGCCGCGACCTACATGCTGATCGACAACAACCTGTTCTTGTCCGGCAAAGCGATAGGCGACTGGTCGCAA
>CAYZFU010000166.1:3292-4099 GCA_964477725.1 uncultured Halopseudomonas sp. | reverse complement strand
CAGGCAACCGCGAAGCCTACAACAAAGCCCTTGCGAGCATGAATACGCTGCTGCGCCAGGCCGGCAACCCGACCGAATTGCAGTCCGCCTACGATGAGTTCGTTCGCCTGATCCGTCAGCTTGAGAGCATGAGCGGCGAAGAAGCGCATTACCATCTGGCGACGGTCAATCAGATCATGCAGGCGCACGGCAAGATGGACAAGATCGCTGCGGCGCTGTACCGGGAGCTATCGTCCGAAGCATCCGAGAAACTGCTCGCCCTGCACCAGCAGAGCCTGGAGACCCATCAGATCCTCCTGCTGTATCAGAACAACATGTTCAGCTCGGTCGGGGTGTACTTCGTCGAAGCCGGAGACAACATGTTCGCCAACATGAACGAGCGGATTGTCGCGCGCGCCGTACAGTTGCGCAGCCTGTTCCCCGATCTTGGCGGCACCTTCAACAAGCTGGACAAGCAGTACAGCTTCATCCAGCCGCGATTGCTGAATTACGCGTCTGACTGGGTTCCGACGATTGCAGCATTCTATCTGCTGCGAAATACCGAAACCCTGGATAACCTGGCCCGCGAGCAGATCCTCGGCGCGAGCTGATCGCTCAAAGACGCCGGCGAACGCAACGCATGCGACGCCGGCGTTTTCTTTCGCTGCCTTTAGCGAAGCGCCAACACATCCTGCATGTCGAACAGCCCCTTCTCTCGATCTGCCAGCCACATAGCCGAGCGCACGGCACCCCGCGCAAATGTCATCCGGCTCGATGCCTTATGGGTAATCTCCACGCGCTCCCCTTCGCTGGCAAACAAGACCGTAT
>CAYZFU010000166.1:2938-3282 GCA_964477725.1 uncultured Halopseudomonas sp. | reverse complement strand
GGTTTGCCGCTCCCGCGCGCCGGTCTGACCTTCACGGCCGTAGACCGCGACGTCGCCGAGCTTGCGACCCAAGGCGTCCGCGACCACCTCTCCCATACGCAGGGCAGTGCCCGACGGAGCATCAACCTTGTGGCGGTGATGCGCCTCGATGACCTCGATATCGGACTCCTCCCCCAGAACCCTTGCCGCCATATCGAGCAGCTTCAGGCAGAGATTCACGCCGATACTGAAGTTCGGCGCGAATACGATCGGGATGTCTTTTGCCGCTTCGCTGATAAGGTTCTTCTGCGCATCGGTGAATCCGGTGGTACCGATGACCAGCGCCTTGCCAGCCTCGCGACAGA
>CAYZFU010000166.1:0-2928 GCA_964477725.1 uncultured Halopseudomonas sp. | reverse complement strand
GTAAAGTCGATCAAGACGTCGAACTGCTCTACCGCCTCCTCCACGCTGCCAGTCACCGGAATTCCGAGACGACCAATGCCGGCCAGTTCCCCAGCATCAGCCCCGAGCAGGGAGCTCTCAGGACGCTCGATGGCAGCCGCCAATACAGCGCCCTCGATATGATTGACCGCTTCGATCAAGGTCTTACCCATGCGGCCAGCGGCACCGATTACTGCGATCCGTCTCATGTCAGCCCCGGTCAAAATTTCATGTCCTCAAAGAAGTTTTTCACCCCTTCGAACCAGCTCTTGGCCCGCGGAGACTGGTTGCTACCTTCGACCTCGAGCGTCTCGCGCAACTCTTCGAACAGCTCACGCTGCCGCTTGGTAAGGTTTACCGGAGTCTCCACGACCACCCGGCAAAGCAGATCGCCCGCGGAGCCGCCACGTACCGGAGTGACACCCTTGCCGCGCAGGCGGAACAGCTTCCCGGTCTGAGCTCCGTCCGGGATCTTCAATTTGACCCTCCCGTCCAGCGTCGGCACTTCCAACTCGCCGCCCAGCGCTGCATCGGCAAAGCTGATCGGCACTTCGCAATACAGATCCTTACCGTCACGCTGGAAGATCTTGTGCTCACGCACCGAAACCACCACATACAGGTCGCCGGCAGGACCACCGTTGACGCCAGCTTCGCCCTCTCCAGCCAGGCGGATGCGATCGCCAGTATCGACACCGGCCGGCACTTTGACCGACAGCGTCTTTTGCTCTTCCACCCGACCATGGCCGTGACAATCGTTGCACGGGTCAGCAATCATCTTGCCGGTACCGTGACACCGCGGACAGGTCTGCTGGACAGAGAAGAAACCCTGCTGCATACGCACCTGGCCATGACCACCGCAGGTGGTACAGGTAACCGGAGCAGTGCCTTTCTTGGCACCACTGCCCTCACAGGTTTTGCAGGCGACCAGCGTCGGCACACGGATGGTCACAGAGGTACCACGCACCGCTTCTTCGAGATCCAGCTCCAGCGTGTAGCGCAAATCACTGCCGCGCTGCACGCTAGACCGGCCGCGACCACCCGCTCCGCCGAAAATATCGCCGAAAACATCACCGAAAATGTCCGAGAAATTCGCACCACCGAAGCCACCCGCGCCGCCGGCACCCATGTTCGGGTCAACGCCGGCATGGCCGTACTGATCGTAGGCTGCCCGCTTGTTCGGATCGGTGAGCACCTCGTACGCTTCGTTGGCTTCCTTGAAGCTGTCTTCGGCCGCCTTGTCGTCCGGATTCCGGTCCGGATGGTATTTCATCGCCAGGCGCCGGTAGGCTTTTTTCAGCTCGGCATCGCTTGCGCCGCGCTCTACGCCCAGCACTTCGTAATAATCACGCTTGGCCATCGTCTCGCTTTCCTTCCCTTTCAGGGGCTCGGGGCACAAACGACGACGCGGGATTAGCTCCCGCGTCGCCTGCAGTCAACTGCCGCTGCCCATCACCAAGGACTTACTTGTTGTTGTCCTTGACCTCTTCGAACTCGGCGTCGACCACGTCATCACCGCCATCCTTGCCGGACTCACCGCCAGCCTCACCGCCCTGGGCGGCCTGGGCCTGATCGGCGTACATCTTCTGCACCAGCGGACCCGAGGCTTCGGACAGAGCGTTGATCTTGGCTTCGATCTCAGCCTTGTCATCACCCTTGACCGCCTGCTCCAGGTCAGCCAAGGCCGATTCGATTGCAGTCTTCTCGGCTTCGGTTGCCTTGTCACCGGCTTCCTTCAGCGTCTTGCGCGTCGCATGTACCAGCTGGTCGCCCTGGTTACGTGTGGTAACCAGCTCCTCGAACCGGCGATCTTCGTCGGCGTTGGCCTCCGCGTCACGTACCATCTGGTCGATCTCTTCGTCCGATAGACCGGAGGACGCCTTGATGACGATCGACTGCTGCTTGCCGGTCGCCTTGTCCTTGGCCGAGACGTTGAGGATACCGTTGGCGTCGATGTCGAAGCTGACCTCGATCTGCGGGACACCCCGTTGTGCCGGCGGGATATCGGCCAGATCGAAACGACCCAGCGACTTGTTCTGTTGCGCCTGCTTGCGCTCGCCCTGCAGCACGTGAATGGTCACGGCAGTCTGGTTGTCGTCAGCAGTCGAGAACACCTGCGACTTCTTGGTCGGAATGGTGGTGTTCTTTTCGATCAACGTGGTCATCACGCCGCCCATGGTTTCGATACCCAGCGACAGCGGGGTCACGTCCAGCAACAGAACGTCCTTGACGTCACCAGCCAGCACCGCACCCTGGATCGCTGCACCTACGGCAACCGCTTCATCCGGGTTGACGTCCTTGCGCGGTTCCTTGCCGAAGAACTCGGCCACGGTGCGCTGCACCAGCGGCATGCGGGTCTGACCACCGACCAGAATCACTTCGTTGATGTCGGACACGTCCAGGCCTGCGTCCTTCATCGCCACGCGGCACGGCTCGATGCTGCGCTTGACCAGCTCTTCGACCAGCGACTCCAGCTTGGCACGGGTCACCTTGACGTTCAGGTGCTTGGGACCGGACGCGTCAGCGGTGATGTACGGCAGGTTGACGTCGGTCTGGTTGCTCGAAGACAGTTCGATCTTGGCCTTCTCCGCCGCTTCCTTCAGACGCTGCAGAGCCAGCGGATCGTTATGCAGATCAACGCCGTTTTCCTTCTTGAACTCATCCGCCAGGTAGTCGATCAGGCGCATGTCGAAATCTTCACCACCCAGGAAGGTATCGCCATTGGTGGCCAACACTTCGAACTGGTGCTCACCGTCGACGTCGGCAATTTCGATGACCGAAATATCGAAGGTGCCGCCGCCCAGGTCATACACCACGATGGTGGAGTCGCCGCGGGACTTATCCAAGCCGTAGGCCAGCGCCGCCGCCGTCGGCTCGTTGATGATGCGCTTGACGTCGAGACCGGCGATACGG
>CAYZFU010000165.1:0-7595 GCA_964477725.1 uncultured Halopseudomonas sp. | reverse complement strand
CCTTATCTCGGGTTTGCCGTTGGCATTGCCGCAGCGCTTCTAGCGGCTGCCTTTCAGTTCGGTGATATCTTTCATCTGGTGACGGTGGTCATTGCCTTCAGTGTGGTGCAAACGTTGGAGAGCGTTGTGCTCACACCCTGGCTGGTAGGTGATCGGATCGGTCTGCATCCGGTTGCCGTGATCTTTGCCGTGCTGGCAGGGGGGCAGTTGTTCGGTTTCGTTGGCATTCTCGTTGCGCTGCCAGTCGCGGCGATCATCATGGTGCTGGTGCGTCACGCCGCCCGTCGATACAAAGCTTCAGAGGCTTACAGGCAGTCGGCTGATAGCGAAGATATCATCACCAACATCGACCAGGCGAAGCAGGACTGATGGGTACCGGCCAGCCTGTGCAACTGCCGCTGGGTATCAAGCTCCGCGACGAGGCGACCTTCGACAGCTTTCACGCCGGTCCGAATGCCGCTGTGGTGGCAGCTGTGCGCGCTCTGGCTGCGCCAGGTGATGGCGCCGTGTCGCAAATCTATCTCTGGGGGCCGACAGGTAGCGGCCGCTCTCATCTGTTGCAGGCGGCCTGTCACGAGGCCGCTGGCGCCGGGTCGCTGGCCATGTACCTCCCGCTTGAAGAGGTGCTGGCGCACGATGCGAGCATTTTCGAGGGCATGGAGCAGTTCGATCTGCTCTGTCTGGATCAGCTCGAGGTCATTGCTGGCGATCCGGCGTGGGAAGAGGCGCTTTTTCACCTGTATAACCGCTTGGGCGAGCATGGCGGTAAATTACTGGTCGCCGCCACCGCCGCGCCGCGGACGCTGGGAATCGGGCTGGCGGACCTCGCGTCGCGACTTGGTTGGGGCTTGGTATTTCAGCTGCATCCATTAACCGATGAGGACAAGCAGCAGATGCTGCAACTGCGCGCCTCACTGCGGGGACTGCAGCTCTCCGATGACGTGGCTCGCTACATCCTCAGCAGAGGCGCACGGGGAATGGGCGAGCTGTTCGAGGTGCTGGAAAGGCTCGATCAGGCCTCGCTTCAAGCCCAGCACCGTTTGACGATTCCGTTCGTCAAACGGGTTATGACCTGGTAGTCAACGTTCGCCGGCGGCCACTCGCGCTGCCTGGAATGACCAGCGCACATAGCCCATGGAAGCGATGAAGTAGACCACGCTGAAGCCCACCAGCAGCGCTCCGTAGCCCAGCCTGCCAGTCTGAAAACACACCAGCACCCCATGTATGAAGTACAGGTTGATGGCAAACATCAGCCAGGCGTGCGTGCGGACGTGTCCCATGGCGATGCCCGGCGCAAAGATCAGCAGCGGGATCAGAAGGACTCCAAGGATGACTACAGGGTTGGCGCCATGCAGATCCGCGATAAGTGCGTTATAGACAAACAGGGTAAGCAAGAGCCCAGCGTAGCTCGCTGCTGCCAGAACCCGGGTGAAGCGGACCCGGGGCTGCAAATATTCCATGCTCGGCAACGGCTTGTCAGCTTTGGCCACGAGCGGCTCCTCTCTCCAGCTGCAGTGCTATTTTCGCTACACGCGTGCCGAGAGCCCGGCACAGTTGTGTCTCGTGTGGATCGATAGGCCGGCTACCATCCGCACCGGCATGGTGGCTCGCGCCGTATGGAGTGCCGCCGCCGCGCGTCTCGGTCAGCGCGCTCTCGGTATAGGGTAACCCTACGAGCAGCATGCCATGGTGCAGCAGCGGGAGTTGCATGGACAGCAAGGTACTCTCCTGGCCGCCATGCAGACTGGCTGTGGAGGTGAACACCGCGGCGGGCTTGTTCGCCAGCGTGCCGGACAGCCAAAGGTTGCTCGTGCCGTCAATGAAATACTTGAGCGGTGCGGCCATGTTACCGAATCGTGTGGGACTGCCCAGAATCAGTCCCGCGCACTGCTTGAGATCATCTTCGGTGCAGTACACGGCGCCGCTCTCGGGGACCGCTGGAGCGGTGGCGCGGGTGTCGGCAGAAACTGCTGGTACCGTGCGTATACGCGCCTCGAGCCCAGCCTTCTCCACACCTTCTGCGATAAATCGGGCCATGGCCGCGGTAGCGCCGTGACGGCTGTAATAAAGAACCAGCACATAGGGAGAGCTCATTGAAACAGCTCCTCTACGCGTTCCGGCGGGCGCGCGATGATGGCTTTCCCGTCGGCCACGACGATGGGTCGTTCGATCAGCTTCGGATAGTCGACCATTGCCTGGACCAGCTGGGCCTCGCTCAGTTCGGGATTATCGAGGTTCAGCTCTTTGTAGATGTCTTCGCTGCGACGCATCAGCTCCCGTGCGCTCAGGTCCAGCTGCTTGAGCAGTTCGCTGAGCGCAGCGTTGTTCGGCGGCGTCTCCAGGTAGGCGATGACGTCCACCTCGAGACCGCGTTCTTCCAGTAGTGCCAAAGCCTGTCTCGACTTGGAGCAGCGCGGGTTGTGATAGATCCGTACGGTGGTCATTAATGATGCTCCGTCTGTGTTCGGTTTGCTGGCGGGTGGCCGCTATCGCTGTCGCCGGCTATTCTAAGTCTTTCCGCCCATACTGTCAGGGAGGCCGGATGTCGCCGCAAATGCAGCAGCTTACGTTCTTTTGCCGCTATCTGGCCAAACGCTTTCTGGAAGACAACTGTCCGAAGAATGCTGCGGCATTGACCTATACCACGCTTTTTGCGGTCGTGCCGATGATGACCGTAAGCTACGCGATGCTCGCCGCGATTCCAGCCTTCTCCGAGGTCGGCAACCAGATCGAGGACTTCATCTTCCAGAACTTCGTCCCGACAACCGGCGTAGCGGTTCAGCAATACCTTTCCGATTTTTCCAATCAGGCCAGACAGCTCACGGGGATCGGCGTGGCTGTCCTTATCGTGACCGCTTTTCTGATGATCACCAACATCGAGAAGTCGTTCAACGCGATCTGGCGCATCAGGCAGCCGCGCCGGGGTGTGTCGAGCTTCCTGCTCTACTGGGCTGTCCTCAGCCTGGGGCCGTTGCTGCTGGGTGCCGGCTTTGTGGTCAGTACCTACCTGACGTCGCTGGCTTTCATGGGCGAGGAGAGTGCGTACGCCTCCGCCGGTCGTTGGATGCTCGGCTGGGTCCCGTTGTTGTTGAGCATGGCGGCTTTCACCTTGCTGTTCGTGGCGGTACCCAACACCCGTGTACCGTTGCGCCACGGTTTGGTCGGCGGAGTGCTCGTGGCGTTACTGTTCGAAGGGGCAAAGGCCTGCTTTGCGTTGTATGTTGCCTTGTTCCCGGGTTACCAACTGATCTACGGAGCGTTTGCCGCGTTCCCTCTATTTCTGCTATGGATTTACATAAGCTGGTTGATCATCCTGGCAGGGGCCGAACTGGTCGCCAATCTCGGCAATGGCAGCGCCTGGAACCGGCCTGTTTATCCGTGGCTGATCAACTTGCTCGGGCTGCTGAAGATGTTGCTCGATGCCCAGCGCCGCGGCGAGGCTGTTGATCTGCATAAGGTGAACCGGGCCGGCTGGGTCGTGCATGAGCACCTCTGGCTCGATCTTACCGGCTGGCTGGAGGCTCGCCGTCTGATCACCCGTACCCACCAGGGCGGATATGTGTTCAGTAGGGACCCAGGCCGCATGGATATGGCCGAACTTCTGGCTTTCCTTCCCGAGCCTATGCCGCCGGTGGCCGGCTTGCCGAGCCAGCTCAAAGGCAACCCCTCCTGGTACCCGCGTTTCGTGACGGCGGCTGCCGAATTGGAAGCTCAGCGGGAACGAATCCTGTCGGGCAGTCTGACATACTGGCTAGGCGAGGATGAAGGCGACGGTGCCGACCCGGCTACGTCTGGCCGCCTTGAGGTAAATCGATGATAAAAAGCCGATCTCTACTGTTGGTCGCCTCGACTCTGGTGGCCGCATGCGCTCCGGACTACTGGACCGACCAGCATGGCAAGCGAATCGAACAGCAGAGCCTGACCAGTCGCTGGCTGGTCGTCAATTACTGGGCAGAATGGTGCGGCCCGTGTCGCGAAGAGATTCCCGAACTCAATGCCCTGAGTATCGAACGCCCGGATGTGGCGGTAGTCGGCATCAATTTCGATGCCTTGAAGGGCGAGCAGTTGCGTGAGGTCAGCTACCAGATGAACATCCGTTTCCCGGTCCTCGGTCAGGATTTTGCCGAGGCGATGGATCTGGCCAAGCCCGCCGTTATCCCCACGACCTATGTCATCGCGCCTGGTGGCGAGCAGGTGGTGTCCTTGCAGGGCCCGCAAACGGTGGAAGCCTTGCTGTCGGTGATCGAAGGGAGCAGCGCTCAACCATGAGCTCGGTTTGCCTCAGAGGGCGCGTTCGCGGCAAGGTTCAGGACGTCGGCTTTCGTCACTCTACGGTCGTACAGGCGCGGCGGCTGGGTCTTGCAGGCTGGGTGCGCAACTGCGATGACGGCTCGGTCGAAGTACTGATTGCAGGCGACTCCTGCGCAATCGACGCCATGCAGCGATGGCTGGAAGACGGACCTGTGGGGGCCCGGGTCGATGCGCTGGAGCTTGCGCCGTGCCAAGACGAGCCTGGTGAAGGCTTTGTCCGCCGCTGATTACTCCCTGACGTACCAGTAGCGGTACCAATAGTCGAACACCTTGTCAGGGTATATCGGACTGCCGAGACTGCCGTTGTAGCGAGCGAGGGCGCGGCGCATATCGCCTTTTTCCTTGTCCAGGTAATACTTCAGAATAATGCAGCCGTAGCGCAGATTGGTGCGCATGTCGATGAGGTTGTCTTCGGGTCGCCCGAGTTCATGCTTCCAGAATGGCATGATCTGCATGACTCCCTGAGCCCCGACGCGGGACAAGGCGAAGCGATCGAACAAACTCTCCACGTGGATGAGGGCAATCACCAGGTCGGGCTTGAGCCCGGCCTTGCGGGCTTCGCTGTGGACTTGCCGAAGGAAGGTCAGCCGTTCGCGCTCATTGGGAAGGTAGGGTCGCATCCGTGTCGACATGTCCATGAGCCAGACCTCGGCGTCGAAACGATCCTCGAAACTGTCGGCCTGGGCGACCGTCTGCATCAGGTAGGCTTTCAGCTCTGCATCGACGGGTGTCGGTGAGCCGGGCTGTCCAAGGGTGGCCGACGTAGGGACTGCGAAAAGTACCAGCACGACCAACCACTGCACCAGCCGTGAACCGTGAGCCATATCAGGGTGCCGATGTGGATTCCAGCGCGGCGACGAACTCTTTCTGCAGCTCCGGGTCGCCGGTGGTGAGCAGAATCAGCATGTTTTCGAGCTGGTTCGATTCTTCCATCAGCCCCAGTTCAGCAAGACGGTTCACGCGAAAAGCCCACTGCGGCACCTCGGCCTCTTCCAGGTCGTCGTAGATCAGAGCGACCGCTTCGGCCAGCTTCGAACGTAAATCGCGCCCTACCAGCAGATTCAACTCACCGCGCACGCTGGGGGCTGCAGTCGCGCTGAGCTGAATCACTCTGAGCTGATCATAGTCCAGTTCGACGAAACCGTTATCGAGCAGGTTGAGACGGGTGACGCCTTCCAGATCGGTAGTCAAGGTGGTGGTGAAGTCACCCGCGGTCACTTCTACCGGCTTGTCGGCCCAGGGTAGATTGTGAAAATCGTCGTGCTGGTCCACCGCGTTGCCTGCCGCGTCGAATTCGGTAACTCGATAGAGCATCTGCTCACTGATGCGGATAGTCCGTTGCGGCGTACCGAGTACCAGCGACTCGCCGGCATCGATCGTCAGCCCATGATTGATCAGCTGACGCTCGATGCGCCGCTCGGATGGTACTGACTGGGGCGGCTCTGAGCTACAGGCAGACAGCAGCATGCCCAAGGGCATGAACAGGCAGGTCAACAGCCTGCCGGCGAATGACGAGGCGCTGGTCACGTACGCGCGATCCGTTGCATGAGAAAATCAAACATGTCGCCGACCGCAACTGTCTGTGCTTCGCTATCGCGACGGTACTTGTACTCCAACAGTCCGTCAGCCAGACCGCGATCACCGATAACCACGCGGTGCGGAATGCCGATGAGGTCCATATCGGCGAATTTCACGCCAGGGCTGACTTTCTTGTCGCGGTCATCCAGCAAAACGTCGACGCCGGCTCCCTTGAGCTGTTCGTATAGTGCTTCGGTCTTCTCGCGTACGGCTTCGGATGCTTCCATCTTCATCGGTACGATCACCACCTGAAACGGGGCGAGGGCATCCGGCCAGAGGATCCCGCGATCGTCGTAATTCTGCTCTATCGCGGCGGCGACGACACGGGAGACGCCGATGCCATAGCAACCCATGGTGAGGGTAACGGCTTTACCCTGTTCGTTGAGCACGTTGCAGTTCATCGCCTGGCTGTACTTCTTGCCGAGTTGGAAAATATGGCCCACTTCGATGCCACGCTTGATCACCAGATGGCCTTCACCGTCCGGGCTGGCATCGCCTTCGACGACGTTGCGTAGATCACAGACTGCGTCCTGGCGCGCGTCGCGCTCCCAGTTGGCACCGATAAAATGCCTGCCGTCCTGGTTGGCACCGCAAACGAAATCGGCCAGCACAGCTGCGCTGTGGTCGACCAGAACGGGGATCTCCAATCCGACCGGGCCGATCGAGCCAGGCTTGCAGCCGATCACGTTCTGAATCTGCTGTTCGGTAGCGAAGGTCAGCGGAGCATGGACCTCGGGGCGGTTCTCGGCCTTGATCTCGTTCAGTTCATGATCGCCGCGCAGCACCAGGGCGACCAGAGGGTGTGGCTTGCCTTCCTCGGTAGCGCCGAGAACGATCAGCGTTTTGACCGTCCGGGTAGCGGGCAGATCGAGGAACTCGCTTACCGCCTCGATGGTGAATTGGTTGGGCGTGTCGATCATCTCGCGTGGCTGTGCTGGCTCAGGGCGCGGTTCGGCTGGGAGGAGGGCGGTGGCCTTTTCCATATTGGCGGCGTAACGACCGGTGTCGGAGAATACGATGGCATCCTCGCCGGAGTCAGCCAGCACGTGAAACTCGTGTGAGCCTTCGCCGCCAATCGACCCGTTGTCCGCAACAACTGGGCGATAGTCCAGCCCGAGCCTGCCGAACACGTTGCAGTAGGCCTGGTACATCGCATCGTAAGTCTGTTGCAGCGAGGTCTGATCGAGATGAAACGAGTACGCGTCCTTCATGGTGAATTCGCGGGCGCGCATCAGGCCGAAGCGCGGTCGGATCTCATCGCGGAATTTCGTCTGAATCTGGTAGAGATTGAGCGGCAGCTGCTTGTAACTGGTGATCTCGTTGCGGGCCAGTTCGGTGATGACCTCCTCGTGGGTCGGGCCGACGCAGAACTCGCGGTCATGGCGGTCTTTCAGACGTAACAGTTCCGGTCCGTACTGCTCCCAGCGCCCCGACTCCTGCCATAGCTCGGCCGGCTGGATCGCCGGCATCAACACTTCCAGCGCACCGGCGTTGTTCATTTCCTCGCGAACCACGTGCTCTACCTTGCGCAGCACACGCAACCCCATCGGCAGCCAGGTATACAGGCCGGACGCGATCTTGCGGATCATGCCGGCACGCAGCATCAACTGGTGGCTGATGACCGAAGCGTCGGCGGGCGTTTCTTTCAGAGTGGAGATAAGAAATTGGCTGGTACGCATGAGGCAAGCGGATCCTGATATCGGAGG
>CAYZFU010000164.1:0-7650 GCA_964477725.1 uncultured Halopseudomonas sp. | reverse complement strand
ACAGCGAAATGCAGCAGCTGTGGAGCACCTCCCATCTGTCGGGTGGGAATGCCTCCTATGTTGAGGAGCTTTACGAGCTCTATCTGCACGATCCGAATAGCATCGCCGATGAATGGCGCAGCTATTTCCAGAAACTGCCGCAGGTAAACGGCCACGCCGCCTCGGACGTTTCTCACTCCACTATCCGTGAACACTTTCTTTCTCTTGGCAAGGGTCAGCGTCGACCCCAGGCAGCCGTTGGCGGCACCGTCAGCAGCGCGCACGAGAAAAAACAGGTTGATGTTCTCAGGCTGATCCAGGCCTACCGGATGCGCGGCCACCAGGCTTCTTCTCTCGATCCGTTGGGGCTCTGGCAGCGCGAGGAAATCGTTGATCTGACGCTGGCTGACTATGGTCTGACCGAAGCCGACCTCGACACGGCGTTTCGCACCGGCGAGATGTTCATCGGCAAGGAAGAAACCACCCTCCGCGAGATTCTCGAAGCGCTGAAGTCGACCTACAGCTCGACCTACGGCGCCGAATACATGCACATCGTCGATTCCAATCAGCGCCGCTGGTTTCAGCAGCGCCTGGAGAGCGTGCGTGGCAAGCCGCAGCATTCGGTCGAGAGCAAGCGACATCTGCTCGAGCGCCTGACTGCCGCCGAAGGTCTGGAAAAGTATCTGGGTACCAAGTATCCAGGCACCAAGCGTTTCGGCGTGGAAGGCGGCGAAAGCCTGATTCCGATGCTTGACGAAATTATCCAGCGTTCGGGCTCTTATGGCACTCAGGAAGTGGTGCTCGGTATGGCCCACCGCGGCCGACTGAACGTACTGGTCAATACGCTGGGCAAGAACCCGCGTGATCTGTTCGACGAGTTCGAAGGCAAGAAGCAGATCGACCTGGGCTCCGGCGACGTCAAGTATCACCAGGGCTTTTCGTCCAACGTGATGACCTCCGGCGGCGAAGTGCACCTGGCGTTGGCGTTCAACCCGTCTCACCTTGAGATCGTGTCTCCGGTCGTCGAAGGCTCGGTGCGCGCGCGTCAGGATCGTCGCAGGGACTCTACCGGCGACAAGGTGCTTCCGATCAGCATCCACGGTGACGCGGCGTTCGCAGGCCAGGGTGTGGTCATGGAAACCTTCCAGATGTCCCAGACCCGGGCTTACAAGACCGGCGGGACCATCCACATCATCGTCAATAACCAGGTCGGCTTCACTACCAGCCGTCAGGACGATGCGCGCTCCACCGAGTACGCCACAGACGTCGCCAAGATGATCCAGGCGCCGATCTTCCACGTCAACGGCGACGATCCGGAAGCGGTGCTGTTCGTCACCCAGCTGGCCGTTGATTACCGCATGCAGTTCAAGCGCGACGTGGTCATCGACCTGGTCTGCTACCGTCGTCGCGGCCACAACGAGGCGGACGAGCCATCCGGTACCCAGCCGCTGATGTACGAAAAGATCGCCAAGCATCCGACTACCCGCGATATCTACGCCGAGCGTCTGGTACAGGAGGGTGTGCTTACCTCCGATCAGGTCCAGGAGCGCATCGAGGAGTACCGCACCGCACTGGATAATGGCGATCACGTGGTCAAGAGCCTGGTCAAGGAGCCGGATCGCAGCTCCTTCGTCGATTGGACGCCGTACCTGGGTCACACCTGGACAGCGCGCCACGACACTCGCTTCGACCTCAAGACGCTGCAGGAGCTGGCCAACCGCCTGAATACCCTGCCGGATGGTCTGGTGCTGCAACGCCAGGTCAACAAGATCGTCGAGGATCGTCGCAAGATGGCCGCCGGCGCTCTGGCCATGAACTGGGGTTTCGCCGAAACCATGGCGTACGCGACCCTGTTGCACGAAGGCCACCCGATCCGCATCACCGGCCAGGACGTCGGCCGCGGTACGTTCTCGCACCGCCATGCCGTGTTGCACAATCAGAAAACCGGTGACAGCTACATCCCGCTGGCCAATCTGAACGAGGGCCAGCCGCGTTTTGACATCTATGATTCGCTGCTCTCCGAAGAAGCGGTCCTCGCCTTCGAATACGGCTATGCCACCACCACGCCCAATGCGCTGGTGATTTGGGAGGCACAGTTCGGTGATTTCGCCAACGGCGCCCAGGTGGTCATCGACCAGTTCATCACCAGCGGCGAGCACAAGTGGGGACGCCTGTGCGGTCTGACCATGCTGCTGCCGCATGGCTATGAAGGGCAAGGTCCGGAGCACTCATCCGCACGTCTGGAGCGCTTCCTGCAGCTGTCGGCCGAACACAACATCCAGGTTTGCGTACCGACCACTCCGGCACAGGTTTATCACATGCTGCGCCGCCAGGTGATCCGTCCGCTGCGCAAGCCTCTGGTTGCCATGACACCCAAATCGCTGCTGCGTCACAAACTGGCCACATCGAGCCTGGAAGATCTCTCGGACGGTTCGTTCCAGACCGTCATTCCCGAGATCGACACGATCGATCCGAAGAAGGTCGATCGCGTCGTCCTGTGCAGCGGCAAAGTGTATTACGACCTGTTGGAAAAGCGCCGCAACGAAGGCAACGAGTCCATCGCGATCATCCGTATCGAACAGCTTTACCCGTTCCCCGAGGACGATCTGGCGGAAGTATTGGCGCCGTATACCGAGCTCAAGAAGGTGATCTGGTGTCAGGAAGAGCCGATGAACCAGGGCGCCTGGTATCCAAGCCAGCATCACATGCGTCGGGTCATCGCGCAGCACTCGGTGAAGAATCTGTATCTGGACTACGCTGGTCGGGAGGCCTCGGCCGCGCCTGCCGGGGGTTATGCGTCCGCACACGCCGAACAACAGGAAAAACTCCTGCAAGACGCCTTCACCATTTAAGCATCTGGCAGACATCAAAGAATCGATAAGGATCGACAATGGCTATTGAAATCAAAGCCCCGACTTTCCCGGAATCGGTTGCCGACGGCACCGTCGCGACCTGGCACAAGCAACCTGGTGATGCCGTCAAGCGCGACGAACTGATCGTCGACATCGAAACCGACAAGGTTGTGATCGAAGTACTGGCCGAAGCCGATGGCGTGCTGGGCGATATCGTCAAGGCTGAAGGCGAGACGGTTCTCAGTGAGGAACTGCTGGGTACGCTGAACGAGGGCGGCGCTGCTGCGCCGGCGCCAAAGACCGAGGCCAAGGAATCCGCACCTGCTGCCGCACCGGCGCAGGCCCAGTCCGCTGCAAGCTACGCTGCCGAGTCGGCGGACGAGCCGATGTTGTCGCCGGCTGCGCGCAAGATTGCCGAAGAGAACGGTCTGTCGGTATCCGAGATAACCGGTACCGGCAAGGGCGGACGCGTGACCAAGGAGGACGTCGTCGCGGCGGTCGAGGCCAAGAAGAACGCACCGGCCAAGCCGGCCGCTCCGGCAGCCAAGCCGGCAGCGGCTGCCCCGGCAGTATCGCTGGGCGAGGGCGATCGCGTCGAGAAGCGCGTGCCGATGACCCGCCTGCGTGCGCGTATCGCCGAACGTCTGGTCGATGCACAATCGAACATGGCCATGCTGACCACGTTCAACGAGGTCAACATGAAGCCGGTCATGGACCTGCGCAGCAAGTACAAGGACCTGTTCGAGAAGAAGCACAACGGCGTGCGCCTGGGCTTCATGTCGTTCTTCGTCAAGGCTGCTACCGAGGCGCTCAAGCGTTTCCCGGCGGTCAATGCGTCGATCGACGGCAACGACATCGTCTACCACGGCTACCAGGACATCGGCGTTGCGGTGTCCAGCGATCGCGGTCTGGTCGTGCCGATCCTGCGCAATACCGAGTTCATGAGCCTGGCAACCATCGAGGGCACCATCGCCGATTACGGTCGCAAGGCGCGTGACGGCAAGCTGTCGATGGAAGAGATGACTGGCGGTACCTTCACCATCTCCAACGGTGGTGTTTTCGGCTCGCTGTTGTCTTCGCCGATCGTCAACCCGCCGCAGGCGGCCATCCTTGGCATGCACAAGATTCAGGAACGCCCGATGGCCGTCAACGGCCAGGTGGTCATCCTGCCGATGATGTATCTGGCGCTGTCCTATGATCACCGCCTGATCGACGGCAAGGAAGCGGTCAGCTTCCTGGTCGCCATCAAGGAACTGCTGGAAGATCCGGCTCGCCTGCTGCTGGACGTCTGATCCGGCTGTAACACGCCAGCGCTAAGCTGCCCGATCCGCCTGGCTTCGGGCAGCCTTCTACACCGGCTTATACAGAGGACTGGATATGAGCGATAAATTTGATGTGATCGTCATCGGTGCGGGCCCCGGCGGCTATGTCGCGGCCATTCGCGCTGCGCAACTGGGCCTGAAGACCGCCTGCGTCGAGAAATACGTGGGCAAGGATGGCAAGCAGGCCCTGGGTGGTACCTGTCTGAATGTCGGCTGCATTCCCTCCAAGGCACTGCTGGACAGTTCCTGGAAGTATCACGAAGCCCAGGAAGGCTTCGAGTTGCATGGCATCAGCGCTCAATCGGTGAGCATTGACGTCGAGAAGATGGTCGATCGCAAGAACAAGATCGTCAAGCAGTTCACTGGCGGCGTGGCCACTCTGTTCAAGGCCAACGGCGTGACCACCATCGAAGGCCACGGCAAGCTGCTGGCGAACAAGCAGGTCGAAGTGACCGCACCCGATGGTGGCGTTACGACGTATCAGGCCGACAACGTGATTCTCGCCTCCGGCTCGCGCCCGATCGAAATTCCGCCGGCTCCGCTGACCGAAGACGTTATCGTCGACTCCACCGGCGCGCTGGATTTCACCAGCGTACCCAAGCGTCTTGGCGTAATCGGTGCCGGCGTGATCGGTCTCGAGCTGGGTTCGGTCTGGCGTCGTCTGGGTGCCGAAGTCGTCGTCTTCGAAGCGCTGGACAAGTTCCTTGCGCTGGCTGATGACGTCATCGCCAAGGAAGCGTTGAAAACCTTCACCAAGCAAGGTCTGAATGTTCGTCTTGGCGCGCGCGTCACCGGCACCGAGGTCAAGGGCAGCGAAGTCACCGTCTCCTTCACTGACGCCGACGGCGAGCAGCAGCTGACGTTCGACAAGCTGATCGTAGCAGTGGGCCGCCGTCCGTACACCGAGAACCTGCTGGCTTCCGATTGTGGCGTCGACCTCGACGAGCGCGGTGTGATTTTCGTCGATGATTACTGCGCTACCAGCGTGCCCGGTGTATATGCCGTCGGCGATGCCGTGCGTGGTCCGATGCTGGCACACAAGTCCTCGGAAGAGGGCGTAATGGTCGCCGAGCGCATTGCGGGTCACAAGACCGCAATGAACTACGATCTGGTTCCTTCGGTGATCTACACCCATCCGGAAATCGCCTGGGTGGGCAAGACCGAGCAACAATTGAAGGCCGAGAGCGTGGAAGTGAGCGTGGGTATCTTCCCCTTTGCTGCCAACGGTCGTGCCGTAGCGGCCAACGAAACCACCGGCATGGTCAAGGTCGTCGCTGATGCCAAGACCGACCGCGTCCTGGGCGTTCACGTTCTTGGCCCGGGTGCCGCCGAGCTGGTGCAGCAGGGAGCCATTGCCATGGAGTTCGGCTCCAGTGCCGAAGACATCGGCATGATGGTCTTCTCGCACCCGACAGTATCCGAAGCACTGAAGGAAGCGGCTCTGGCGGTAAATGGCCACGCCATACATGTGGCGAACCGCAAGAAGCGTTAAGATAGCGCCCCTATGACCGGCAGGTCGCGGTTGTACCTGCCGGTTCCGGTGCACTGTCACTGGCAAGGGTCGGTTCATCGGCCATCACCCGGGGGGGTGACAAGCGGATGCGGCACATCGAGGCGATGTCCGAATCTGCCATAGGCGACAGAGGTGCGGGCAGGGCCGCTGTCAGACGTAATTCCTACACGATCAAAACGGTAGATAAGCATGAATCTTCACGAATATCAGGGGAAGCAGCTGTTCGCTGAGTACGGCCTTCCTGTATCCAAGGGCTTCGCTGTCGACACTCCCGAAGACGCGGCAGCAGCCTGCGACAAGATCGGCGGCGACATGTGGGTGGTAAAGGCCCAGGTTCACGCTGGCGGTCGCGGCAAGGCGGGCGGGGTCAAGCTGGTCAAGAGCAAGGAAGATGCCAAGGCTTTCGCCGAAAAGTGGCTGGGTCAGCGTCTGGTGACCTATCAGACAGATGCCAACGGTCAGCCGGTTTCCAAGATCCTCGTTGAAGCCTGCACCGACATCGCGCAGGAGCTGTACCTGGGCGCCGTGGTCGATCGCTCCACCCGTCGTATCGTTTTCATGGCCTCTACCGAAGGCGGCGTGGAAATCGAGAAAGTCGCAGAAGAAACCCCCGAGAAGATTCTCAAGGCCACCATCGACCCGCTGGTCGGTCCGCAGCCTTTCCAGGGCCGTGACCTGGCGTTCCAGCTGGGCCTGAAGGGCGACCAGATCAAGCAGTTCACCAACATCTTCGTCGGCCTGGGCAAGCTGTTCGCCGACTACGATCTGGCTCTGCTGGAAATCAACCCGCTGGTGATCAAGGAAGACGGCAACCTGCATTGCCTGGATGCCAAGATCAACATCGACGGCAACGCCATGTACCGCCAGCCCAAGCTGCGCGCCATGCATGATCCGTCGCAGGACGATCCGCGCGAAGCGCACGCTGCCAAGTACGAGCTGAACTACGTGGCGCTCGACGGCAACATCGGTTGCATGGTCAACGGTGCCGGCCTGGCCATGGGTACCATGGACATCGTCAACCACCACGGCGGCAAGCCGGCAAACTTCCTCGACGTGGGCGGCGGCGCAACCAAGGAACGCGTAACCGAAGCGTTCAAGATCATCCTGTCCGACAGCAACGTCGCGGCCGTTCTGGTCAACATCTTCGGCGGTATCGTTCGTTGCGACATGATTGCCGAAGGCATCATCGGCGCGGTGAAGGAAGTCGGCGTGAAAGTACCGGTCGTCTGGAAGGCAACAATGCCGACCTGGGGGCCAAGGTCCTGGCCGAAAGTGGTTTGAACATCATTGCAGCAACCAGTCTGACCGACGCTGCCCAGCAAGTCGTCAAGGCCGCGGAGGGTAAATAAATGAGCATCCTGATCAACAAAGAAACCAAGGTGATCTGCCAGGGCTTCACCGGCTCGCAGGGTACTTTCCACTCGGAACAGGCCATTGCCTACGGCACCCAGATGGTTGGCGGCGTGACACCCGGCAAGGGTGGCACCGAGCACCTGGGCCTGCCCGTGTTCAACACCGTTCGTGAAGCGGTCGAAGCCACTGGCGCCGAAGCCAGCGTAATCTACGTTCCGGCTCCGTTCTGCAAGGACTCGATCCTGGAAGCAGCTGAAGGCGGCATCAAGCTGATCGTCTGCATCACCGAAGGCATCCCCACCCTCGACATGCTCGACTGCAAGGTCAAGTGCGACGAGCTGGGTGTACGCCTGATCGGGCCGAACTGCCCGGGCGTGATCACTCCCGGCGAGTGCAAGATCGGCATCATGCCCGGTCACATTCACCTGCCGGGCAAGGTCGGTATCGTATCGCGCTCTGGCACCCTGACCTACGAAGCGGTCAAGCAGACCACTGATGCCGGTTTCGGTCAGTCCACTTGCGTCGGTATCGGTGGTGACCCGATCCCGGGTTCGAACTTCATCGACATCCTGACCATGTTCCAGGACGATCCGAAGACCGAAGCGATCGTGATGATCGGCGAGATCGGCGG
>CAYZFU010000163.1:6660-7663 GCA_964477725.1 uncultured Halopseudomonas sp. | reverse complement strand
CAGGTCAATTTTGGACCTGCCGAGAAACCATACAAGCGGGCATGACCGCGAAGGGGTTTCGGGCCCGCCTTCGCGCCCAGGTGCGCTCCCACATCACGCCGCCGAGCCCCTGTGAAAGCGGGCATGACCGCGGAGAGGTTGGCGAATCCTGCTTCGCGCCCGGGTGCGCTCCCACATCAGGCCGCCGAGCCTGTGGGAGCGGGCATGACCGCGAAGGGTTTGGCGGATTCTGCTTCGCGCCCGGGTGCGCTCCCACACAGGCCTTGCGCTACGCGGCGCGATAACTCCCGGCGCGCAAAATGCGCACGTGACAAGTCACTTCCTCGCGATCGGTATACAACTGCTTGCAGGCAATCGAAGCGGTGATGTCGGCCTCGTCCAGCGCTGCCTGAACATGTTCCAGGCAGCGTAGCAATTCCTGATATCGCTGCTTCATCGGCAATTTGAAGTTGATAATCGCCTCCCGACACCAGCCTCTCGACACCCAACGCGCTAGCAACGAGCTGCTGCGCGCAGGCTTGTCGACGATATCGCAAACCATCCAGTTCACCTGCTTCTTGGGCTTGAACAGGTAACCATCGGCCTCGACGTGCTCAACCTGGCCGCTATCCATCAGGCTGCGCGCCATCGGACCGTTGTCCACCGCAGTTACCTTCATATGGCGGTTGACCAGTTGCCAGGTCCACCCGCCTGGCGCGGCGCCCAGGTCCACCGCCGTCATGCCCGGTGCCAAACGCGCATCCCATTCATCACGCGGAATGAAATGATGCCAGGCTTCTTCGAGCTTCAGGGTCGAGCGGCTGGGCGCTTCGCGGGGTAACTTGAGCCGCGGAATACCCATCGGCCACGGCGCGGCATTGTCCGCCCAGGACCAGCCGACGAAGATACGCTCGCCGCTTTCGAAGAGTACATGCAGGCGCGGCGCACCGCTCTTCGCCGGGCGCACGAACCGGGTTTTGGTCAGTGCGGTTTCCAGCGGCCGGCCGAGCTTCTTGATCAGCGC
>CAYZFU010000163.1:6184-6644 GCA_964477725.1 uncultured Halopseudomonas sp. | reverse complement strand
AGCCATGGCTTTGCCGTCGTTGGTATCGGCAGTTTCCAACCACAGGGTCGAAGCGATGGGTCCCTTGGAACAGGCGGTGATGATCGGTGAGATGCGATCGTCGGGCGGCACATCCAGCCAGCTACCCACGGCCCATTGCCGCGCGAAAATAAGTTGGCTGAAATCGATCTGGCGCATCAGCAACTGCGCATCCCCTTCAGCCGGGCATACGAAACGCACCAGGGCGGTATTGGCAGAGGCGATTGCGTACCCGGCGATCCCCTGCATCGCCGCGATATCCTGCATCTCGGCGGCGACCTCGCCCTCGAATCCTGCACGGCAGTGCAACAACAATTCCTGCATGACCTACCCCTGCTAGCTGAAGGGTCGCTACTCTACAGGCTGCGCTCCGGCAGTAGAAGGCTCCCTGCCGCGCAGCGACGGACCTTCTGTCACACCAAGCTCGGCTCGCAGCCGCTGC
>CAYZFU010000163.1:5808-6174 GCA_964477725.1 uncultured Halopseudomonas sp. | reverse complement strand
TCGATCATCGCTGACAAGGCTTGACGCACCTCCACCCAGCCGCGCGTTTTCAAACCGCAGTCCGGGTTTACCCATAGCCGCTCGAGCGGGATCAGTCGTGCCGCCCTGCGCAGCAGCTCAAGCATCTCGTCAGCTTTCGGAACACGCGGTGAGTGAATATCGTAGACACCCGGGCCAATGGCGTTGGGGTAATCGAAGTTATCGAAAGCATCCAGCAAACGCATCGCCGAACGCGATGTTTCGATGGTGATGACGTCGGCATCCATCGCCGCAATCGCATCGATCACGCCATTGAATTCGCTGTAGCACATATGGGTATGAATCTGCGTATCGTCCCGTACGCCGCTCGCACTCAGACGGAAGGCT
>CAYZFU010000163.1:328-5798 GCA_964477725.1 uncultured Halopseudomonas sp. | reverse complement strand
CCCAGGCCAGATACTCCGCCTGCTCGCCCTTGCGCAGCGGGAGCCCTTCACGAAACGCCGGCTCGTCAATCTGCACGATGGCGATGTCGGCCTGTTCGAGATCGGTCACTTCATCGCGGATGGCCAGGGCCAGTTGCCGGGCGCTGACTCGGGGAGAAACATCTTCGCGCGGGAATGACCACATGAGCATGGTTACCGGGCCGGTCAGCATGCCTTTGACCGGCAGAGCAGTCAGCTTCTGCGCATAGCTGGTCCAGTCCACCGTCATGGGAGCCGGCCGGCTTATGTCACCGATGATGATCGGGGGCTTCACGCAGCGCGACCCATAGCTCTGCACCCAGCCGAAACGGCTGAACGCGTAGCCCCGCAGCTGTTGCCCGAAGTATTCGACCATGTCGTTACGCTCCGCCTCGCCATGCACCAGCACATCGAGGCCCAGCTCTTCCTGCTCGGCGATGACCGAGGCTATCTCGGCCTGCATGGCCTGTCGATATTCGTCCTCGCTGATCCGCCCTTCGCGATGAGCCGCGCGTGCGGAGCGGATCGCTGCGGTCTGTGGAAACGAGCCGATGGTAGTGGTGGGTAACGCCGGCAAGCGCAGCCGTTTTTGCTGGGCCAGGACACGCTCGGCGTAGGGCGATCCACGCCGGGCGTCCTCCGGCTGGATCGCCGCGACGCGTTGTCTGACCTCAGCATCATGTATCCGATTCGACGTCTTGCGGCTCTGCTGAACCGCGCTCGAGCGTCTCAGCGCGGCTTCGACCTGCGCATCCTTCGGGGCCGTGAGTGCCTTCGCGAGCAGCGCGGTTTCGTCCAGCTTTTGTACAGCGAACGCCAGCCAACCACGTAATTCATCATCGAGCTCTGTCTCGCTGGTAACATCGACAGGGCAATGCAGTAGTGAACAGCTCGGGGCTACCCATATGTCGCCACCACGGTGTCCCCGCGCTTGCTCAAGCAGTGCCAGCGCTCGCTCCATATCGCATCGCCAGACGTTGCGCCCGTTGACCAGTCCCAGCGACAGGACTTTGTAGGAAGGCAAGCGATCCAGCACCGCGGGCAGCTGGTCCGGAGCCCTGATCAAGTCGATATGCAACCCGGCAACAGGTAACGCGCACGCGAGCCCCAGGTTATCCTCAAGCCCACCGAAGTAGGTGGTCAGCAGCAGCTTCACAGGGCTGCGCTGCAGCTGGTTATAGGCGGCCTCGTAGGCCGCTTTCCAGTCGACCGGCAAATCCAGCACCAGCGCAGGTTCGTCAATCTGTACCCACTCCACTCCCTGCGCGGCCAGCTTCGCCAGTATTTGCGCATAGACCGCCAGCAGCCGCTCGAGCAGCTCGAGCCGATCGAATTCCTCGCCAGCGCAGCGGCCCAGCCACAGATAAGTCAGCGGGCCCAACAGCACCGGCTTGGCGGTAAACCCGAGAGCCTGCGCTTCGGCCACTTCGTCGAACAGTTGCGACCATCCCAGTCGAAACATTTGATCGCGGCTGAACTCCGGCACCAGATAGTGATAGTTGGTATCGAACCATTTGGTCATCGCGCAGGCGGGTCGCGACTCGCCGCGACGATTGACGCCACGGGCCATGTGAAACAGGGTTTCAATGTCAGCCTCGGCAGGAGCGCCGAACCGCTCCGGCACCGCGCCAACCATCAGGCTGTGGGTGAGTACCTGGTCGTACCAGGCGAAGTCGCCTACCGATACCTGAGCCAACCCGGCGTGAGCCTGCAGTCGCCAGTGTTTTTCGCGCAGAGCCTTTCCAGTTTCATGGAGTTGCTGCAGATTACTCTCGCCTTTCCAGTAGCTTTCCAGCGCGCGTTTGAGTTCACGATCCGCGCCGATGCGCGGAAAACCCAGAATGTGTCCACCTGCCATTGTCGTCGCTCCAGATTCGATTCGAGATGGCACATGGTCCTTCCAGAGCGTTGTTGAATCAAACTCAAGTGCGTCATGTTAAGCTTTAGAAATTCTCACGTTGCCACGGAGCGCATGATGTTGGAAATCCGTCATCTAAGGACACTGGCCGCCCTGCGCGAAGCAGATAGCCTGGTGGAGGCTGCGGAGCGACTGCATCTGACGCAATCGGCGCTGTCGCATCAGGTGAAGGATCTCGAAGACCGCCTCGGTCTGCCGTTGTTCGTGCGCAAGACGCGTCCGGTGCGCTTCACCAGCGCCGGGCTGCGGCTGCTCCGATTAGCTGACAGTGTCCTGCCGCAGCTGCGCCAGGCCGAGCGGGATCTTCATCGCCTGGCTGGCGGTCAGGCAGGCCGGCTGCACATGGCCATCGAATGTCACAGCTGTTTTCAATGGCTGATGCCTACCATCGACCAGTTCCGCAACGCCTGGCCGGAGGTCGAGGTGGATTTCGCCTCCGGGTTTTTCTTCGCCCCGCTGCCCGCTCTGGCGAGGGGCGACCTTGATCTGGTAGTCACGTCCGACCCCCAGGAGATCTCCGGCGTCACTTATGTGCAACTGTTCACCTATGAAGCCTTATTGGCTGTCAGCAACCAGCATGTGCTCGCCAGTCGCAGCCATGTTCGACCAGACGATCTGCAAGGCGAAACGCTGATCTGTTATCCGGTGGAACGCGAACGGCTGGATATCTTCAAGCACTTCCTCGATCCGGCCGGCGTGGAGCCGGCGTCACTTCGAAATGCAGAAATGACAGTCATGATGATGCAATTGGTGGCCTCAGGCCGGGGGGTCTGTTGTCTGCCGAACTGGGCCATGGCCGAGTACCTCCAGCGCGGTTATGTCACCGCCCGGCGCCTCGGCGAAACCGGACTGTTCGGCACCCTCTACGCAGCCGTGCGAGAAGACATGATCGACTCGGCCTATCTTCAGGACTTTCTGCTCACAGCCAAGGATATCTCCTTCGCCACACTCGATGGGGTGCGTGCCGGCTGACCGTGACCATCGCTTGATAAGCGAGTTCCAACGGCTGTCCAGGATTTCGTCAATTTGCGAACGTTCGCGCATTTTGGCCACAACTTGTGCGCTATTAACCCAAACAGGCGAGTTCGTATTTCGCTGCAACCTTCTACATTCGTCATTCCGAGTGCTGCAGTTGGCTACTGGCCAAGCACTCCAGGCAAATAACAAAAACTTCCTGAAGGTATGACGCAATGAACGCACCTGCTTGCAAACTCACTGGCCTTGCCCTGGGCCTGATGCTCTCTACCGCTGCTCTGGCTACCAACCCCACCCCGCCTCCTACCGATCCGGGCAGCGGCGACGGGGACTTCCCTGCGGTTTCCGATTTCAGCCGCTCCGGTCCCTTCGCCACCACCAGCGGCAACGAAGGTCCAAGTTGCACCATTTACCGGCCACGCACTCTGGGCGAAGCCGGCCGCGACCACCCGATCATCCTCTGGGGTAACGGCACTGGCGCATCGCCAAGTACCTACAGCGGGCTGCTTACCCACTGGGCGAGCCATGGTTTCGTAGTGGCTGCCGCGCGCACCTCCAACGCCGGTTCTGGCGAACAGATGATCGACTGCCTGGATTACCTGGCGCAGCAGAACGCACGCAGTACCGGGACGTATTCCGGCAACCTGAACCTGAACCGCGTCGGCGCAGCCGGTCACTCGCAGGGGGGCGGCGGCAGCATCATGGCCGGCCAGGACAGCCGCATCACCGTGACTGCCCCGTTCCAGCCCTACACCATCGGACTGGGTCACCGCTCGTCTTCCCAGAGCAACCAGAACGGTCCGATGTTTCTGATGACCGGCGGTGCGGATACCATCGCCTCGCCGTCGCTGAATGCCGCACCCGTATTCCGCCGCGCGAACGTGCCGGTTTTCTGGGGTGAGCTGAACGGCGCGAGTCACTTCGAGCCGGTTGGCAACGCGGGCGGTTACCGCGGGCCGTCGACTGCCTGGTTCCGTTACCATCTGATGAGCGACGGCAACGCGCAGAGCACTTTCTACGGCAGCAACTGCGGACTGTGTACCGACCGCAACTGGACTGTCCGTCGCAAGGGCATCAACTGATAGCGGAGCCTCCTCTGCAGCCGGCGACCCGGGTCGCCGGCTTGTGCCGCCTGAGTCATCTGCCGGGCGATTCGAAGCAGCGATAGCCTTGCTGGGGTTCCATCTGCGTTTCTCGAGTCATTCCCTTTAGCCTAGTGCGCCCCCTGGGTCATTTCCCAACCGAGCTTTCTTGCTGGTCGTGCATCCCCGGCATCCTCTTGCCGCACCTGGGAAATTGCACTACAACGAGACACTCCCGCCGCGCTTGAATAAGGAATGTCATGAACACTATCAATAAAGTCGCCCTGGTCACCGGCGCAGGGACCGGCATCGGTCGTGCCACTGCACTCGCCCTGCTTGGTGAGGGTTTTCAAGTCGCGCTGGCCGGCAGGCGCATCGAGGCACTGGAAGAGACCGCTCGCCTGGCCGGCGAGCTTTCAGCCCAATCCCTGTGCGTCGCCTGTGATGTTGGCGACCCCGAGGCAGTGAAGGCGCTGTTCGGCCAGATTGAAGAACGTTTTGGCCGCCTGGACGTACTGTTCAATAACGCTGGCACCGGCGCTCCGCCCCTTCCCCTGGAAGAGCTGTCCTACGAACACTGGAAAGCTGTAGTCGATACCAACCTCACCGGCGCGTTTCTTTGTACGCAACAGGCGTTTCGCATCATGAAAAGCCAGACACCAATGGGCGGGCGGATCATCAACAACGGCTCGATCTCGGCCCATGCTCCACGTCCCAACTCGGCTCCCTATACATCGACCAAGCACGCCATGACCGGGCTGACCAAATCCACGTCGCTGGATGGTCGCAAGTACAACATTGCCTGTGGCCAGATCGATATTGGCAATGCTGCCACTGACATGGCGGTCCCCATGCAACGCGGTGTGCCACAGGCACACGGTGCCATCTCGCCAGAGCCTGTCATGGATGTCGACGACGTAGCCAGGGCCGTGGTGCATATGGCCGGCCTGCCGCTGGAAAGCAACATTCAGTTCATGACCATCATGGCGACCAAAATGCCCTTCATCGGTCGCGGCTGATTTAGCGGTCAGCAGTCAAAGATCCCGGCGCCAAGCCGGGATCTCTCTTCTCCCCAGGCCACAGAACGTTACGCTCGAAGACACGACAGCAGGCCGATCACGTTATTGGTCTCGTCATCATCCGCGGTGGCGAAGTGGTGTTGCGAGTAGCTCGCGCTGATATACGCCTCAAGCCCACCTCGACGCTACCAGACTGCCGGAACGCAATGGGCTTGCCTGCTCCGCTGATCATCCTCGCCGTCCAGACCAGACAGTTCTGCGCCGACCAGGGAGCATCGAGTTGGCGCTGCCCGCAGAGGCGCCCCGCCAGGGAGCAACGCCGTGGCCACCGCCTCAAAGTGTCTCGTCGCGAAACGACTTCGACACGGGTAGCCGCCCATGTAACAGTTTATTGCAGCTGCTTCACCAAGACCTTCGTCTTACACATGAACCACAGACAAGACACTTTTCTTCTTGGT
>CAYZFU010000163.1:0-256 GCA_964477725.1 uncultured Halopseudomonas sp. | reverse complement strand
CCCGCTGTCCATGGCCTTGTCGCAACGCAAATCGGACGAACGCGCCACTCCGCTTAGCGCTTTTCGCATGGCTCGCCGCTGGTGGCTGGAAGGTCGCAGACTGAATCTATCGCTGCTCGCCGAGGAACTGGACGTCGGCCGCGCGACGCTGATGCGCTGGGTAGGCAACAAGGATCTGCTCATGGGCGAGATCCTCTGGTCGTTGTACCGCAAGATTTATGACGAAGCGATCGCGCGCGCCGATGCTGATCCCAAG
>CAYZFU010000162.1:0-7679 GCA_964477725.1 uncultured Halopseudomonas sp. | reverse complement strand
GCCGTCACTCCGCCGAACTTCGTCGAGCTCGAAGTCGTCGAGACCGACCCGGGCGTGCGCGGTGATACGTCGGGCGGCGGCAACAAGCCGGCCAAGCTGGTGACCGGTGCGGTGGTCAAGTGCCCGCTGTTCATCAACGTTGGCGATGTACTCAAGGTCGACACCCGTACCGGTGAGTACGTCGGCCGCGCCTGAGTTTTCGCCAGGCGCTGCAACGAACCGGGGCTCAGCCCCGGTTTTTTATGTCGCAGGAGTACAGTCATGTCCGAATGGCAACCCAGTGCCCCGCTTGAAAATCTGCGGGCACGTGCCGCCATCATCAATGCCATTCGCGGTTTTTTTGCCGAGCGTCAGGTGCTGGAGGTGGAAACGCCGGCCCTGTCCCGCGCGGCAGTGAGTGATCCGCATCTGTTTCCCTTCGTCACGCCCTATGTGCCCGAGGGCGGCGGACAGAGCAGCCCGCTGTATCTGCATACCTCCCCTGAATATCCCATGAAGCGGTTGCTGGCAGCCGGTAGCGGGGCGATCTGGCAGCTGTGCAAGGTATTTCGCAACGGCGAGACAGGTTCCCGGCACAACCCGGAATTCAGCATGCTGGAATGGTACCGGCCGGGCTTTGACCATCATCGTCTGATGGACGAAGTCGAGACCCTGGTCGATGTGGTCAGCCATTGTGGAAGGGTGCGACGGGTCACTTATGCGAGTCTGTTTGCCGACCAGCTCGGCGTGGATATTCATCACTGCGAGACTCGTGAGCTTGCAGCACTGGGCCGAACGCTTTGCGGTTTCAGCGGCGATCTCGACCGCGATGGTTGGCTGAATCTGCTCTTCTCGCATTGTATCGAGCCGAAGCTGATCGAACCGACCATGGTCTATGCCTTCCCCGCCTCGCAGGCGGCTCTCGCCCGTATCGTCGAAGGGGACGACTGCGTGCCGTGTGCGGCGCGGTTCGAGTTGTTCATCGAGGGAATGGAGCTGGCTAACGGATATTTCGAGCTAACCGATGCCGCCGAGCAGGCGCGGCGCTTCGAAATGGATCAGACCCATCGCCGGGAGCTGGGGCGGGCTGTGTTGCCGGTCGACGCCAACCTGGTAGCTGCCTTGCAGCATGGTATGCCTGAGTGCGCCGGCGTCGCGCTGGGGGTAGACCGGTTGGTGATGCTGGCGCTGGACGCGACCAGCATCGACCAGGTTGTGGCATTTCCCCTGGCCCGAGCCTGAAGCTGCGCTGAGCGAGGCATCAAGCCTCGCTGGATTGTTTGCCGATAAGCTGGCCCATGCGCAGGAAGTCGCCGGCGCCGAGTCCGGCGTCCCAGTTGGTGTGCCCGGCGCCGAAGAGCACGATGACGGTCGAGCCGAGCTTGAAGCGGCCCATTTCCTCGCCGCGCTGCAAGGTCGGCGGCGTTTCGTTGTATCGGCGGCTATGCAGCTGCCGGCGGGTCGGTGCAACCTGGCCGGCCCACACCGTTTCGATCGCCGCCACGATCATCGCGCCGACCAGGATAACCGCCATCGGGCCGGCCGGTGTGTCGAACAGACATACCGCGCGCTCGTTGCGCGCGAATAGTCTGGGCACATTTTCCGCCGTCACTCGGTTCACCGAAAACAGGTCGCCAGGAACGTAGATCATCTCGCGCAGGGTACCGGTGAACGGCATGTGAACACGGTGGTAATCACGCGGGGAAAGGTAGACAGTGGCGAACTGGCCGCCCTGAAACAGCGCTGCGTGTTCCGGGTTGCCGCCGACCAGCTCAAGCAGACTGTAACTGTGTCCCTTGGCCTGGAAAATGCGGCCATGTTCGATCGGTCCGAGCTGGCTGATCACGCCGTCGGCGGGGCTGACCACGCTGCGCGAGTCACCTTCGATTTTCCGCGCGCCGGGTTTCAGTTCGCGGGTGAAGAAATCGTTGAAACAGGCATGCACGGTAGGATCGTGCTCCAGCGCTTCGCTCATGTCGACCTGGTAGCGCTTGACGAACCAGGTGATGAACGGATTCTTCAGCCACGGCCAGGTGCAATCGGCAATCTTGCCGGCCGCACGCGAGATGAGATGCTGCGGCAGGAGATATTGAAGGATGATGAACAGGCGATCGCGCATGCGGTTTCCTCAGGATTCAACAGGGGTGTCGGGGTGATTGCCCCACTCGGACCACGAGCCGGCGTACGCCTTGACGCGAGGGTAGCCGAGAATGCGAGCGACGAGATAGGTGAAGCCGGACCGGTGGTGGGTCTGGCAGTGCGTGACGACTTCCTTATCCGCGGTGATGCCGAGCTCATTCAGCTTCTGCTGCATGTCCTGGCGGATGCGCAAGCCTCGCTGGGGATCCATTCCGGCGGTCCATTCGAAATTCACCGCGCCGGGGATGTGCCCGCCTTTTTTCGCGAGCACCTTTTCCGCCTTGTACTCCTGAGGGGATCGTGCGTCCCAGACGATCCGCAGCGGGTCGCTCAGGCCGGCCTGAAGCTCGTCCAGCGTAACGGTATAGTCGGTGTTCGTTTGGAAAACCGGCTGAGTCGGCTCAGCCTGATTGGTCTGTTTTTCCAGTGGCAGCCCCGCCGACTGCCATGCGTGAAGCCCGCCATCGATGTAGCTGTAGCGGTGATGGCCAACCGAATCGAGTAGCCAGGCGAAGCGTCCGGCCCAGCCGCCGCCTTCGTCATCGTACAAAATGTAATGCAGCTCGGGATGATGACCGATTGCGCCGAGAATCTGTACCAGCTGGTCATGGCCCGGAAGCATGCCGGGCGTCGGCGCGGGCGAGGTGATGCTACCTGGGGCCACATGCACGGCACCGGGAATATGACCGGCGAGATACTGGTCGGATTTGCACAGGTCGACCAGTCGATGACGTTTCGCATCGAGCGGCTGCGGCAGTTGCTCGGGCTCTATGAGCATGGGGAGGGAAGACATGGTGGCTCCGCTTGAGATGTATGTCACGCCCTGGTTCGAAAGGCTTCCAGCGCCTTTTCCAGGCAGTCCGCAGTCTTGATCAGCGCGGTCGCTCGTTTCTCGTCGAGCAGCGGCTGGTTCGGTCCGTTGCTGATATAGACCAGTCCAAGCAAGGCGCCGTTCGGAGCCAGCGGCAGCAGGTGATAACAACGCCCCTGGCTGACAGCTTTCAGTGGGGCAGGCAGCAAGCCGGCTCGCTGTTCCTGTCTCGGTACATCCATGTCGTGCCGCTGCGCGCTGCTGAGCCAGTCACCCCAGGCGTTGCCGCGGCAGGGCCCCAGACGCACACCAATGAGTCGCCGGTCGGCAGGGTAGCCGGCACTGGCGCTGATCACCAATTGTTGCTCCCGGCCATTATACAGGGCTACCCAGCATTCGCTCACGGCCAATCCCTCGGTAAAGGCCCGCAGCCCCGCAGCCAGTAACTGCGGAATGGTAGCAAAAACGCTGGGACGAGCGAGCAGCGTCAGACAGTGCTGCCGCCATGCGCCTGGGTCGGCCTTGTGAGCAGTGGGAGCAGTGCCAGGCGATAGCTCTTTCTCGATGGAGCGCGTCCGGCGGGTCGCCTGCGGCCAGAGCAACGATTCCGCTGGCTGCCAGAGGTCTCGCTCGGCGCCTTGGCGCTGTGCGCTCTCGACAGCGTTTTCATGCGTGTGGCGCTGAACGGCCGGCAGAGAGATGCCCAGGTAGAGTGCGGTGAGCTGTTGCCAGCGCTGCGCATGGCGTGCCTCCCAGTCGTGGTGGCTTGCCAGTGCGATTCCGTTGGCCATCAACAGGCTGTTTGCCGGTTGAGTAAGCCAGCGTGAGAGTTGCTTGTCGGCATCCAGCTTCAGCTGCTGTTGGTGCGGGTGATCGGTATCGCGCGCGATATGTAGCGCCTTGACCATGACCCGGCGGCTGGTTCCCAGCGAACGATAACCTTGCAGGATCCATGGTGGCAGCCACCAGTCCTCGGCGACCTGCTGCGCCAGACCCAGTACGTCCGAGCTATCGAGAAACACCGCATCGGCCCTTGAGCGAAAGGTGTCGGGGAACAGATGGCGTGTGTCCCATTGCTCGAACAGGTCGGGACGGTGATAGATCATTGCCCAGCATGGGGCCAGAAACAGCAGGCAAGCCAGCGACATTTCCTGCCACAGCCGAGCCATGCGGTGCGCAAACAGCCCCTGGGCCTGCATTTGCGCGTGCTTGCTGATGCTCAGCAGCTGCCGGTAGGCCAAGGGAAGTTCGTCGCGTTCGACGGTAGGGATGGTTTTCAGCACCTGGGCGATGCGCTGGGTACCCAGCAGCCCGCAAGCCTGTTCAAGGGTGAGAATATCGATGTCGCGCGGACGAGCCGCCTCGCCGGCCACGCGACATATCTGCAGCGCCACCACCGGAATCAGCATGATTTCGCGAGTCAGTTCGGTGATGCTCAACAGGTCGCTCTCCAGCAGGCCAGCTAGTCGCTCCAGCTGTTTTCTTTCTGCCGGCAACACAATTTTGCTCAGGCTTTGGCGCAGATTGCCGATATCGTCATCAATGCCAGGCGGTGTCTGGGCTGGGATCATGCTGTCGGCAACCTTTATACTGAACGGGCTTTTTCCGCAGACTATAACGCGAACGATGCAACTTTGCTGCCACCGGAAAGCTCCTTCCTGATTTCTTTCGTGAGATACAACGGCTTATGCTGAAAATCGCCGGATTCCTTGTTGTTATCGGCTGCGTGCTGGGCGGCTTTTTGTTATCGAGGGGGCAGTTGGCGGCGCTCTGGCACCCCACGGAAATCCTCATCATCGGTGGTGCTGCGTTCGGCGCGTTTCTCGTCGCCAACAATATCTCGACGGTAAAGAAGGTCTTTGCCAAGGTACCGGCAGTGTTGTTCGGCCATCGTTTTGGCAAGCCGTTCTACCTCGATGTGCTGGGTGTTCTCTACGAAATCCTCAACAAATCCCGCCGCGAGGGGATGATGTCGATCGAGGCGGATATCGAGGTACCGGCCGAAAGCCCCATCTTCAGCAAGTATCCGGCGATCCTGAAAGACAAGCACATGACCGAATTCATCTGCGACTACCTGCGCATCATGTCCAGCGGCAATATGGCTCCGCACGAACTGGAAGCCTTGTTCGACGTGGAGATTTCCAGTCTCACCGAAGAGCTGCAGGGTCCGTCCCATGCGGTCACCCGGGTGTCGGACGCCCTGCCAGGATTCGGTATCGTCGCCGCGGTGTTGGGTATCGTGATCACCATGGGCATCCTGGGGGACGCAGACAATGCCGAAATTGGCGAGAAGGTGGCCACTGCACTGGTCGGCACCTTCCTCGGCATTCTCGCGGCCTACGGTTTCGTCGGCCCCTTCGCTGCCGCCATGGAGCATGAGGCAACAGAAGAGGCCAATACTTACGAAGCGATCAAGATGTGTCTGGTCGCCAGTGCTCAGGGCTTGCCGCCGGCCCTGGCGGTGGAGTTCGGGCGCAAGGCGCTGCTCCCCGAGCATCGACCGAGCTTTGCCGAGCTGGAGCAGTCGGTGAAGGGGCGCTAAGCGGTGGACAACAGCCAGCCGATTATCGTCAAGCGCATCAGCCGCAAGGCTGCCGGACACCACGGAGGCTCCTGGAAGATCGCTTTCGCCGACTTCGCCGTCGCGATGATGGCGTTTTTCCTGGTGATGTGGCTGCTATCCACGGCCACGCCGGAGCAATTGAAGATGATCTCCGGATATTTCAACGACCCGATCGGCTTCGCCGAGGGGGGCAGTCCATTCGCTATCGATCTTGGCGGCACTCCGACCGTGTCGCCACAGCAGACGCTGAACGATGCCGAGCACGACGACACGCCGTTGCCGCTGAGTCCTGACATTGTGGAAGCCATGGCCGAGCAGGCAGAGCAGCAGCAGCTCGATCTGCTGCTGCAGGAACTGCAAAACCGCATCGACACCGAGCCGGTGCTGCAGAGGTTCAAGGACCAGATACTGCTGGAAATCACAGCCGACGGTTTGCGAATCCAGATCGTCGATGCCGAAAATCGCCCGATGTTTGCCAGCGGTAGCCCGCAGCTGCAGCCGTATTTCGAGGAAATACTGCTAGCGCTCAGCGACACCATTGCCAAGGTGCCGAAAAAGATCAGTATCGGCGGTCATACCGATGCACAGCCATTCCGCGGCCGTGCCGGATATGGCAACTGGGAGTTGTCGGCCGAGCGGGCCAATGCGGCGCGCCGCACGCTGCTGGTGGCTGGGTACCCGGAAGAGCAGGTGGCGCGTGTGGTGGGCTATGCCGATTCGGCACTGTTCGATCGTGCAGATCCGTTCAATCCGGTCAACCGGCGAATCGATATTGTGGTGCTGAACAAGCGCGCCGAGGATCAGCTGCTCGACGCGGGAGGTACCTCCGAGCAAACGCCGGACGCGGAAGGCGAGGGGACAGTTGAGCCGGCTGCGGCCAGCGATGCGCCTGTGGAACAAGCTGCAGAGGAGACGTTGGATGCCGCTGAGCCGGAGCTGCCGCGCGCGCGCTCGCTCAACTTGTTCGAGGACGCCGATCGACTGCAGGAACTGAACCAGCGTTGATTATTCCTTGGCCAGGGTGGCGAGAATGTGCCGGTAACTGTCCATACGGTGCGAGGTGATCTGTCCTTGCTCGACGGCGTTGAGCAGCGCGCAGCCTGGTTCATGCAGGTGCTTGCAGTCGCGGAAGCGACACAGGCCGAGGAACGGACGGAACTCGATGAAGCCCTCCAGCAACTCCTGTCGGGTGATATGGGTCAGGCCGAACTCGCGGATGCCGGGTGAGTCGATCAGATCGCCCCCAGCTGGAAAGTGAAACAGTCTCGCGGTGGTCGTGGTATGTGTGCCCTTGGCTGTTGCTTCGGACAGGGCGCCGACGCGTAGATCCACTCCCGGAAGCAAGACGTTGATCAGTGACGACTTGCCCACTCCTGATTGACCGACAAAGACGCTTATTCGATCTTTCAACGCTTCGCGCAGTCCGTCCAGCCCGGCGCCGGAGCCAGCCGAGAGGCACACCGTCTGATAGCCGAGTGCTGCGTAGTCATCCAGCCAGGCGCGAATATCTGCAAAGTCGCCGTGCTCCAGCAGGTCGGCCTTGTTCAGCACCAGTAGCGGCTCCAGCCCCGACTGTTCGGCGGCGACCAGGTAGCGGTCGATGAGGTTGGTGTGTGGCGTGGGCAGCGGAGCGAAGACGATCACCAGGCGATCCACGTTGGCTGCCACCGGCTTGAGCTGGCCGCGATGATCGGGACGATATAACTCGCTATGGCGAGAGAGCTGCGCGACGATCACGCCGCCTGTCTGGTTGTCCGGGCGCCAGACCACGCGGTCGCCTGTGACTAAAGCCGGCAGATTGGCCCGCATGTGACAGCGACGTATCGTGCCGGTAACCGCACCCTGAGTGGCTTCGACATCGACCTGCACGCCAAAATGGGCAATGACCAAGCCTTCCTGTTCGGGGCCCAGTTCGCCCCCCAGCAGTTTTTCATCGGCCAGTTCTGCGCGTCGGCCGGCGCGCTCGCTGCGCTCGTCCTGGATCTTCTGGATGCGCCAGTTCTGGCGTCGGGTCAGGTTGCGTTTGGCCATGGTTCGTGGGTCAGTGGAATATGCCGCAGTCTAGCATGCAGGGCTTATACTGTTGGCACTCAACTTCGCACAGGACATTTATGCAAAACCCCGACAATCTGATCTGGATCGATCTGGAAATGACCGGGCTGGATCCGGACAACGACGTCATCATCG
>CAYZFU010000161.1:5101-7776 GCA_964477725.1 uncultured Halopseudomonas sp. | reverse complement strand
CTGATCCGCGGCCCCAAAGGTTCCAGTGTACGCCTGGAGGTAATTCCGGCTGCCAATCCGAAGACCGATATGACCAGCCGGGTGGTGAAACTGGTCCGCGAGTCAGTCAAGCTTGAGGACCAGGCTGCCAACGCAGAGGTACTGGACTTCAGTGAACAGGGTCGTGACTATCGGGTGGGTGTCATCGAGGTGCCCGGGTTCTATATCGACTTCAAGGCGTATCGCCGTGGCGATCCGGATTATCGGAGTACCACTCGTGATGTTCGTCGGTTGCTCCAGGAGCTCCAGGACAAAGAAGTAGATGGCATCGTGCTGGATCTGCGCAACAACGGCGGAGGATCCTTGCAGGAAGCCACCGAGCTTACCGGACTATTTATCGAACAGGGTCCGACTGTTCTAGTACGTGACGCGCAGGGTCAGGTCCAGGTGCTCGACGATCCGGACTCCGGAGTAGCCTACACAGGCCCTCTGGCGGTCATGGTCAACCGACTCTCTGCCTCCGCGTCGGAGATTTTCGCCGGAGCGATGCAGGACTACGGCCGGGCTCTGATCGTTGGCGAGCCAACCTTCGGCAAAGGTACCGTGCAGTCGATACAACCGCTCAATCATGGCGAGCTTAAACTGACTCTGGCAAAGTTCTACCGCGTTTCCGGCCAGAGCACCCAACACCGCGGCGTAGTCCCTGACATAAGCTACCCGTCCCTTCTGGAAACGACCGAAATCGGCGAAAGCAGTCTGCCGCGCGCGCTGCCCTGGGATACCATCAAAGCAGTTCCGTACCGCATGGAAGCCCAGCTGGGTTCGTTTATCGAACCGCTTATCGCACGACATAGCCGCCGGGCAGCGGACGATCCGGACTTTACTTACACCTTGGCGCGCATCGAGCTGGACCGGACCATGAAGGAACGCAAAGTACTGCCACTAAACGAGGCCAAACGACGCGAAGACCAAAAGGCTTTCGAGGACAAGCTTCTCGCACTGGAGAACGCACGGCGTGAGGCCAAGGGCGAGAAGCCGCTGGAGTCGTTGGAAAAGGAGGATCCTTTCCTTGAGGCAGGCAACAACCCGATGAACGAACCGCTGGACGAGAAGGACAAGGAAGACGACCCTTTCCTGGCTGAAACCGGGCATATCCTCATCGACCTTATGCAGCTCAAGGAACAGGTCGTCAATGCCAGCTGACGCGCAGCTGTCATAATTACGCAATAGTCCCGCCTCACACTCGCTCGCATCCGCCTGCGAGTGCGAGCCGGGCTGCGCCGCACACCGGGCTTCCACGCTTCCCTGTCCCGGAATTTCCATGACTGTCCTCGAGCAGCGCAACGCCCTTTTGCAGATTCTGGCCACCCAGGCCATCTCGGTACTCTTCCAACCAATCGCTTCCACCGTGGAGCGGCGCATCGTCGGATACGAAGCGCTCAGCAGAGGCCCGTCGAACAGCCCTCTGCACTCTCCCCTTACGTTATTCGCGGCAGCGCGCCACTGGGGCATGCTGTCGGAACTGGAAGCACTATGCAGACGCCAGGCGATTCGTCGCTTCGTCGACCTCAAGCTTCCCGGACGCTTGTTTCTCAATGTCTCGCCGGAAACGCTGCTTGAGCATCAGCACACTCGCGGCCTCACATTGAAAGCGCTCGAAGAGACAGCCATGCCTCCTTCGAGAGTGGTGATCGAGCTCACCGAGCAGTCGCCTATCGACAACTTCGATCTGCTGCACACCGCGCTGCAGCATTACCGCAACATGGGCTTTTCAATCGCTTTGGATGACCTGGGCGCTGGTTACTCCAGCCTCCGCCTTTGGTCCCAGCTGCAACCGGAATTCGTGAAGATCGACCGCCACTTCATCGACGGCATTCATCTGGATAGCGTTAAGCGGGAATTCGTCGGCAGCATTCTGAACATGGCCAAGGCGTCGCAGGCGCACGTCATTGCCGAAGGAATCGAACGCCCGGAGGAGCTCGGCGTACTGGAGGACATGGGGGTCGATTGGGTACAGGGCTACTGGCTTGGGCGTCCTGAGGCCAAGCCAGTGACCGTGCATAGCGAGATCGTTCAGCGACTGGCTCAGCGGGACCCGCGCGCGGATCAGGATCCAACCCTTCATGGTTTGCTTCTGGATGTTCCAGGCATAAGCCGGCGTGAAACCGTTGCGCAGGTGTTGGCTCGATTTCAGCAACAGGCCAGCCTGAATAGTCTTGCGGTCCTTGATGAGGCCGGATGTCCGATCGGTACGGTACACGGGTATCAATTGAGCCAGACAATGCTGAAGCCGTTTGCTCATGAGCTATACGCGCGCAAGCCGATCGAGCAGCTGATGGATCGGGACTGTCTGGTTGTCGATGTCAGGCAGAGCCTCCAGCGGGTGAGCCGCCTGCTGACCAGTCGGGCCCGACAACGCCTGGAAGAGGACTTCATTCTGGTCGATAACGGGTCGTACGTCGGTCTGGGCCGCGTTATTGACGTGTTGCGCCAGATTACCGAGCTGAAGATCCGCCAGGCCAGGCACGCCAACCCCTTGACCCTGCTGCCGGGCAACGTGCCGATCCAGGAATGCATCAACCGTATTCTCGCTAATGGGCAGGCGGCGAGGCTGAGTTATGTCGACATTGATTCGTTCAAGCCATTCAACGATCTGTACGGATATGGCAAAGGTGACGAAATCCTGCTTGGCCTCG
>CAYZFU010000161.1:0-5091 GCA_964477725.1 uncultured Halopseudomonas sp. | reverse complement strand
ATTCTGCGCGAGGCGTGCGATCCGGGCTGCGACTTCGTCGGGCACATAGGCGGCGATGACTTCATGCTTGTATTGCGCAGTTCGGACTGGCGTTTCCGCCTGCAGAACGTGGACGAACGTTTCCAGGCGCTTTGCCGAGGTCTCTATCGCGAGGAGCATATGGCGGCAGGCTTCTTCCATGCGCCCGATCGTCAGGGCGCATGGCGCAAACATGAGTTGCTCAGCCTTTCGGTAGGTGTCGTTCATTTGCCTGGCGGGCACTGTGCACCGTCCAGCGGCGCGCATCTGGCCGAACTCGCTTCGCATGCCAAGCATCAAGCCAAACGATCCGCCGGGTTCAGTATTTACGAAGTGCACTTGCCTGTCGAAGCGGCGCCCCAATCCATGATGATTTCCTAAGGGTTACCCACAGCCTCTGTGGATAACTCTGTGCGCAACATCTGGGAAAAGTCGGCAAAGGCTTGAGCGGCCTGCCTTACGCTCAGATCGGACATTTTTTGCTCAAAAAAATATCCTTTAAAAACAGGAGCTTATATCTATTCGACAAACGGAAGGGAACTAATCGAGAAAGACTTGAGTGTTACCGCGTTCTGTGCATAACGGTAACACTCCGCCGTCAGAGCCGTCTGGAAAGGGCTCCGACATTGTTACTGGGCGTTTGCCTCGGGCTCGCCCGCTGAACCTTCGGCTTCCTCTTCGCCCTGGATACCCAACAATTCCATATCGAAAACCAGAACCGAATTGGGCGGAATAACCGGGCTGGGGCTGCGCTCGCCATAAGCCAGATCGCTGGGAATGGTCACCTTCCACTTGTCGCCTACGCGCATCATTTGCAAGGCCTCCACCCAACCGGGAATGACGCCACTAACCGGAAGATCGACTGGTTCGCCGCGGCTCATGGAGCTGTCGAAGACGGTGCCATCGACTAGCTTGCCTTCATAGTGGACGGAGACGACATCATCGGCATCCGGCCGAGGTGCGCCCTCTTCGGCGGACTCGATGACTTCATATTGCAAGCCCGATTCGGTCGTGGTTACGCCTTCGCGCTGGGCATTTTCGGCAAGGTATTTCTCGTTCGCTTCGCGGGTCTCGTTCACTAGCCCTGCTGCCCGCTCTTCAGCCCGCGTTTGCAGTTCGGTGAAGGCCGCGCGCAGCTCTTCCTCGCCGACACGCGGCTCTCTCTGCTCCAGCGCATCCTGCATGCCGAGCGCGAGCGCCTGAGGATCGATGTCATCGAGACCGTCCTGGAGAAGGCTTTCGCCCATGTTCAGACCGATACCATAGGATGCTTGCTGGATGGAGCTTTCCAGTTCTGGTTCCTGTTCACCACAACCAACAAGAGTCAGTACGCTGAGTGCAACGCTGGCTGCGAGCAGATTTCGCTTCATGTTTACCTCGATCGAACACGCCACAGGGGCAGAAATAAAGACCGAAGCTTAACAGGGCTTGGCGCGAGTGCGCTAGCAACGAGACTGAAGATTGCCAACCAGGGCAGAGGAAACTAAAGAGATGTCACAGGAGGGAAAAAATGGCGCAGCGGACGGGACTCGAACCCGCGACCCCCGGCGTGACAGGCCGGTATTCTAACCGACTGAACTACCGCTGCGCATTACTTCGAGTGGTGGGTGATGACGGGATCGAACCGCCGACCCTCTGCTTGTAAGGCAGATGCTCTCCCAGCTGAGCTAATCACCCGTTTGCTCTCGAAGTGGGGCGCATTCTAGGCAGCTTTGTGGCGGCTGGCAATACCTTTTTCAAAAAAAATCCGACTCTTTTTCAATACGTTATTTGCGGCCTGGTGCACTGGCCGGCAACGACGCTCTCAGGCAATATGCCAAACCCTTCCCCCAGCCGCGTGAACAACCCGCCGGCCGCAGGGATATCGATATGCAACAAAGGACAGCGCTCATGTGGTTTCGCAATTTGCTCTTCTATCGCTTCAGTCAGGATGTTCCTTTCGATGAAAGCGGGTTATTAGCCGCTCTCGAACAACGCCCCGCGCGGCCCTGCGCCAGCCAGGAAACCCATACGATGGGCTGGACTACACCTTTTGGCCGGCATTCGGAAAACCTGCTGCAGGTTGCGGAAGGATATTGGCTGGTCGCGCTGCGCAAGGAAGAGCGTATCCTGCCCGGTAGCGTGGTCAAGGATGCAGTGATCGAGAAGATCGAGGAAATCGAAGCGCGTGATGCGCGCAAGGTGTACAAGAAGGAGCGCGACACCATCAAGGACGAAGTGATTATGTCGCTGCTTCCCCGCGCCTTCACCCGAACGCAAACGACGCTGGCCTGCATTGCACCGAGCGAAGGCTGGATCGCCGTGGACTCATCCAGCAACAAGCGCGCCGAGGACCTGCTCAACCTGCTTCGTGAATGCACGGGGAGCCTTCCGGTCCGACCGGTAAACGTCAAGATGGCACCCGCTGCCTGCATGACCGATTGGGTCAAGCAGGGCGAGGCGCCGGAAGGGCTGGTGATTGGCGACGAGTGCGAGCTACGCGATACGCACGAGGATGGAGGCGTCGTCCGCTGCAAGCGGCAGGACCTCGGCAGTGACGAGATTCAACAGCATCTCACCGTCGGCAAGCAGGTCAGTCAGCTGGCACTTGCCTGGCAGGAGAAGGTCGGCTTCACCCTGGATGACAAACTCACAGTCAAACGGCTGCGCTTCGAGGAGCTGCTGCGCGATGAGGCAGACGATCAAGGCGGCGATGATATGGCGAGCCAGCTCGACGCGAGCTTCATCATCATGTCGCGTACGCTCTCCGAGCTTTTACCAGCGCTGACTAATGCGCTCGGTGGCGAAGACATTCCACAGGGAGTATGAATCCGTCCGGCTATCCACAGAAACTGTGGACAACTATGTGGATAGCCGCTTGAAATCTCGCCTCGATGCTTGAACGACGGGCCGTCACCTTAACCTGGGTATTTTTTAACCACGCAGGAAACGTGATATTTATCAATGGCTTATATATTCGCCGGTCAAGATGACTGCTGCCAACGTGCGTTCTTCGCTTGATAACGGGTAGAGCAACTCGCTGTGTACAATGTCAACCCCGAGGGGTTAAAAATGCTGCTTGACTTGCAGCGACGACTCCTGAAGAAAAGCCCCCTTACTGCGGTAAAAGCTCCAGCCACGCTCGCGCTTCCTTGGCAGCCTCGGTCCGCGCATATTGGCGCGTGACATAGCGCATCCGGGCTTCCGCCGCGGCGGGGTCTCCTGTTTCAGCCGCAAGCTGAGCGAGATCGAATTCTGCCCTCGCCATGCCTTCCAGTATTCGTTGCAGCCTCGGCGCCACTTCGCCTCGGTACTCCGACTGGGGATACGCGCGCACGAAGCCAACCAACACGGCGTGTGCGGTGCGTCCGGTTAGCAGCCGTTGCTGGGCGTCGCCAAGCGCAGCCTCGAAGCGCAGGAACTCGGTCAGGGCTAACAGGTATGCTGAATAGTCCGGATTGGGTGGCGACGCGTAGCGCTCCTCGTAACCGCCCAATAACTGCTCGACGAGGCTGAATTCAGCCTGCTGGAGACAAACGAAGGCAGCTTCCTGCTCCAGCTCCGGCTGTTTCAATGCCAGCGTCTGGCGTGCCAGGTCGGCGTTGCATCGCCCAAGTCCCAGCTTGGCGCGAACATCGGCAAGCTCCCCGGTACGCTCGGCATCGCTCTGTCCGAGCCCGGCGCAACCGGTAAGGCTGGCCAGCATTATCAGCAGTACTCCTGTGCGCTTCACCGCTTCACTCCAGTTTGTCTGGTGATAGTCATTGCAGACGGGCCCGCCATTGAACCCAGCCGCCCTGATCTGGCCTGCCGAGCAGCCCCAACCCCTGGCCTAGCGCAGGGGCCGCATTGGCCTCGGCGCGCAGCCTGGCATCGATGTACATCGGCTCGGCGGGGCGCCAGCGCGCAGTGCCCCGCAAACCGAGCGGCCCGCTGCCTTCGTCTGACAGATCGAGCATCAGCCAACCGTCGTCAGCATTCAGGTCGGCTGCCAGATGGCCGAGCGGCAGCGGCTGAGGCAAACCTCCGGCGGCGTCCTGCCAGACTAGCCGGCCTTCGGCCGCCTGCACACGCTCGAAGTCTTCCAGCTGTAGCAGCGGCACGTCGAATAGCCAGGTCCCACCGAGGACGAACGGGGCTTTGTTGAGAGCAGCCATGGTCGCGGCATCCAGTCTCCCCGCGGCGTTCTCTATTCGCACTGAGCCGGCGCCGATCTTGAGCTGCGCATCAACGCGCCCGTTGCGTGGCAGCCATGCAATATTCAGCCCGAGCCGTCCGAGAAAAGCCTGTCCGGGCTTCCATGACCAGAGCAGCGAGCCCTGCTCGATACCACCCACACGCACGCTGCGCGCCTGACCGGACCAAAGGGTACCGGTCAGGCCGGTCACGGTCACCTTGGAAGGGAGTCGGGGCTCGACCAGCGTCCAGACGACTGCCGCAGGAATATTCCAGATTAATGACCCAAGGAAAAATAGCGCTGCCACGGACACGAGGGTACGTTTTCGAACGTTCACAGCCATCAGCGCGGCTCCACCAGTACACGCGCCGATACCATACCGGATTCGCCGCGGGCATCCACAGCCAGCTGGCTGACCTTCAGACCGTGACGCTGTTCGAGCTGACCTAGCCAGACGATCAACCGATCGAATCCAACCTGATCGAACCATAGACGGGCGCCCTGCCCTTCCGGCTGTACGCGTTCGATGTTCGCCTTGATGCCCGAAGCGTTTGCTGCGACTTCTACCAGTGTCAGGACCGAGCCGCCCGGTGCAGCTGCTGCGGTATCGCTACCCTGCAAAGCACGGCGACGCACTCGATCCGCTACCTGCTCCATCCAGCCAAGCTCGGCGGACAATGTAGCGACCTCAGCCCTCAAATCCGCACGCGCCTTGGCGACGGGCTCCCAGACCATCAACCACAGCATCATGACGGCCAGCACCGCCAGACCAACGCTGAGGATGACTCGTTCGCGAGGTGCCAGCCCCGCCCACCAGACCATCATGACTCACCCCTCTCGATCTTCAATCTGGCGGTGACGCCCTCCGCCCCGGAATCGGCCCCCTGGAGATTTTCTCGCAACCCCGGTTTCGCAGC
>CAYZFU010000160.1:0-7800 GCA_964477725.1 uncultured Halopseudomonas sp. | reverse complement strand
GCCGGTGCCCTGGGTGCCGGTACCTGTGCCGTCGGTTCCGGTGCCCATGCCGCCAGCAGTGCCGCCGCCAGTGGTTCCGCTGCCCATGCCGCCTCCGGTGGTGCCGCCGGTCGTGCCCATTCCGGAATTGGCGCCCATGCCATCCATGGTGCCGCCGCTACCGGTATTGGTACCAGTAGTACCGGTGCCGCTGGTGGTACCCGGAGCGGTGGCAGGCGCCGATCCAGGTCTGTCGCCCGGTGCATCGCCGGTGCCGGTGCCCGGGGCGGGAGAAGTGCCGGTGGTGCCTGTTCCGGCGCCAGTCTGAGTTGCCGGTGGCGCTTCAACTGGCTCGCGTTCATCATCGCCGCCACAGGCGGTGAGCAGGCCGAAACTAGCTATCAACATGGCTGTCGCGCATACTTTTTTCATTGAATTCTCCAGGTGGATTGATTCCTGTATTTGGTCTGGCATTCCACAGGTTAGTTCCTCGTTCGCAAAGTCGCCGCCTGGCCGGCCGCTGGCTATGCGGCAGGATCTGATACTATGCCCAGCCGCATTCGGCGATGTATGAGGAAACGAGAATTGCGATGAGTACGATTGAACAACGTGTACAGAATTTCCTGTCCATCCTGCGCCACTGCCAGCGCCTGGGCATGAGCGTTGAACGAGCCGACGAACGTGGACTCACGCTGAAGCTGCCCTACAGCGACGCGATCATCGGCAACCCGGTGACCGGCGTCGTGCATGGCGGTGCGATCACCACATTGATGGACACCTGTTGCGGAATCTCCACGGTCTGCTTTCTCCCTGAATTCGAGATATGCCCAACGCTCGATCTACGCATCGACTACATGCATCCAGCGACCCCGGGCAAGGCAATCTACGGCTTCGCTGAATGCTATCGGCTGACTTCGACTGTCATATTTACCCGCGGCGTCGCCTATCACGACTCGCCTGACGAACCGATTGCGCATGTAGTGGGCACATTCATGCGCATGGGCAAGCCTGGTCGCAACGGGATGCTCGCAACCATCGATGGGGGCGCGGCATGACCGACATGGCGGATATCGAGAAGCTCGTTAGCCAGGGCCACGAAAGTGGAAACTACCTGCCATTGATTGAAGCGATCCCCTACGCATCGCTGATCGGCCTGCGGGTGCGCCGCGAAGGGGACAGCGTGTTGTTCCATCTGCCGATTTCGCCAGACAATATCGGTAATCCGGTACTGCCAGCGATTCATGGCGGTGTGATCGCCGGGTTCATGGAGCAGGCGGCGATGTTGCATCTGATGATTTTCATGAACAGTTCCAGTTTCCCCAAGATCATCGACTTTTCCATCGACTATCTGCGCGCCGGGCTGTCTCGTGAAACCTACGCCAGCTGTCAGGTCTGGCGCCAGGGCCGGCGAGTAGGTAATGTGGCGATCACCGCCTGGCAAACCGATCCCAACGAACCCATCGCTACCGCCCGGGCCCACTTCAAACTCGATTAGCAGTCGTCAGGAACGGGGCAACATGGACGCCTTATTGATTCTGAGCGGTATCGTGCTCCTGGTTATCGGCTGGGTCTGGCTGGTGATAGGCTCGTTGCGTTTGCCGACTGGGCGGCTCGTGATCGCCACGCTGCTGCCGTTATTTACCCTGTTGCGTCGCGATCAGGGTTATCCGCGCGCGCCGCGACTGGCTCTGGCTGCGGGCTGTCTCGCTATGCTGGCCGGTCTGGCCACGCTGTTTCATTTGCATCCCCATCGTTTCGAACGATTGGTCAGCGGCCAATGGCACGCCGAGCAACCGCGTGCGCAAGGCATCACGGGAGAAATCATGGGTCAGCGGTTCCGACCCGACCGGGTATTCTGGCGCGGCGATGACCTGGTGCTCGAGGAAGGCCCCGCCGAGCGCGTCCGACGCTCGCTGACGATTCGCTTCGATGGCACCAGACAACTGATCGATGGCGACAGCATACGGCTGTTGCCAACCGATACGGGACACTGGCCGGAGTTGCTCCTGCAATGGCGTACCGGTGCACTGGAGTCCCCGGGGCTGCGCAGAATCGCCAGTCAGTACAGCCTCGACCTGGACCTGCCGCCTTCGGGGCGAAGCGAATCCCGACTCCGGCTACATCTGGCGCTGCCTTCGCAACACCAGACCTGGGTTACCGGTGAGGCTGACGTCGATCAGCTACCGGCCTGGCTTCGTCAGGCGCAGCGGAGCGAGGCACAACCGGAGCCTGTACCCGAACCTGCGACGATCTCATCGGTCGAGGCCGCGAAGCCAGCGTCGCCACGCTGGGAGCCGGTCAGCGTACTGGCTATCGTCGATGAGCCGCGCATGCTGGCCAACACCGCGATACGCGTCACCACCGTCTCGGGCCGTTCGCACGAGGGACGCTTCAAGGGCGTTACCGATGACGGTCGCATCGTGCTCGGCAAATCCCACGGCCCGAACCAGGTGGACTTCCAGTTCCATCCGGTCGATATCCGGCTGCTCGAGGCGCAGCACAGCCGACGTTGAAGCAGACTTGAAATAGCCAAGGCCCATCCCCATCAAGGGTCCATCCGGATGCCTGAGCAACAGGCCAGCCTCAACCTGATGGAGATCAAACAACCATGACCGTGGAAGCTCATAAGGAAACGCTTGGATTCCAGACCGAGGTAAAGCAGCTGCTGCACCTCATGATCCATTCGATGTATTCGAACAAGGAAATCTTCCTTCGCGAGCTCATTTCCAATGCCTCGGATGCCTCCGACAAGCTGCGTTTCGAAGCCATCGCCAAGCCCGAATTGCTTGAAGATCAGCCTGACCTGGCGATCCGCATCAGCCATGACGAAACCGCCAAGACCCTGACCATCGAAGACAACGGCATCGGCATGACCCGCGACGAGGTGATCGAAAACCTCGGCACCATCGCCAAGTCGGGTACTGCCGCGTTCATGCAACAGTTGACCGGCGATCAGAAGAAGGACGCCAGCCTGATTGGCCAGTTCGGTGTCGGCTTCTATAGCGCATTCATCGTTGCCGACAAGGTCGAAGTGTTCACTCGCCGCGCTGGCGCCGCGCCGGAAGAGGGCGTTCGCTGGGAATCAGCCGGCGAGGGTGAATTCACCATCGAAACCATCGTCAAGCCCGAGCGCGGTACCCGTATCGTTCTGCATCTCAAGTCTGCCGAAAGCGAATTTGCCGATGGCTGGCGCCTGCGCAATGTGGTCAAGAAGTATTCCGATCATATCTCCCTGCCGATCGAACTGCCGAAACAGCATCACGGCGACGAAGCGGACAAGCCCACCGAAGTCGAGTGGGAAAGCGTCAACCGTGCCAGCGCCCTGTGGACCCGCCCACGTACCGAGATCAAGGATGAGGAGTACCAGGAGTTCTACAAACACGTCGCGCATGACTTCGAGGACCCGCTGTCCTGGAGCCACAACAAGGTCGAGGGCAAGCTCGAATACACCAGCCTGCTGTACGTGCCTGGCCGTGCTCCGTTCGACCTGTACCAGCGTGAGGCGCCGCGCGGCCTGAAGCTGTACGTGCAGCGCGTGTTCATCATGGACGACGCTGAGCAGTTCCTGCCGTTGTACCTGCGCTTCATCAAGGGCGTGGTGGACTCCAACGATCTGTCGCTGAACGTCTCGCGCGAGATCCTGCAAAAGGATCCGGCGATCGACAGCATGAAGTCCGCGCTGACCAAGCGTGTGCTGGACATGCTGGAAAAGCTGGCGAAGAAGGAACCGGAACAATACGCCACCTTCTGGAAGGCTTTCGGTAGCGTCATGAAGGAAGGTCCGGCAGAAGACTTTGCCAATCGCGAGAAGATCGCCGGCCTGCTGCGCTTCGCCTCGACCAACCAGAGCGACGACAGCGAAGTGGTCAGCCTGGATAGCTACATTGAGCGCATGCAGGAAGGCCAGGAGAAGATCTATTACCTCACAGGTGAGCGCTACAATCAGATCAAGAACAGCCCGCACCTGGAAATCTTCCGCAAGAAGAACATCGAAGTGCTGCTGATGACCGATCGTATCGACGAGTGGCTGATGAGCCATCTGTCCGAATATCAGGGCAAGCAGTTCGTCGACATTGCTCGCGGCGATCTCGACCTCGGGAAGCTTGAGGGCGAAGAGGACAAGCAGGCGCAGGAAGAGGTTGCCAAGTCCAAGGCGGACCTGGTCAAGCGGGTGCAGGATGTGTTGAAGGATGATCTCGAGGAGGTGCGGGTCTCTCACCGTCTGACCGACTCGCCAGCGGTGCTGGTGATCAATGAGGACGGCATGGGCCTGCAGATGCGCAAGATCCTCGAGGCGACCGGACAGCAGGCACCGGAAACCAAGCCGATTCTGGAAATCAACCCCAGCCATCCGCTGCTGGAAAAGCTCGACGCCGAACAGGACGAGGAGCGCTTCGCCGATCTGACGCGCGTGCTCTTCGACCAGGCCGCGCTGGCGGCCGGTGAGAGCCTGCAGGATCCGGCTGCTTATGTGCGCCGGCTCAACGCGCTGCTGGTTGAACTCAGCCGCTGATCGATCCCTAGAGCTGTACTGAAAGCCTGCCGCGTGCAGGCTTTTCAGTTTCTGAACACCGGCTATGCTTAGGGCCGGACTCAAATGCCAAGGAACCTGCTGATGAAAAAGACGCTTTCGACCCTGATGATGCTCGGCGCTGCCGGAATGGCCAACGCGGCGATGGTGACCCGGGAAGTCGCCTACGAAATTGACGGAGAAGCCTACCAGGGCATGCTGGTGTACGACGACGCCGTGAAAGACCAGCGTCCTGGCCTGCTGATGGTGCCCAACTGGATGGGCGTAACCGAGAACGCGGCGAAAAAGGCCTTCCGGGCTGGCGGCTCCGATTACGTGGTGTTCATTGCCGACATGTACGGCAAGGATATCCGTCCGCAGAATGTCGACGAAGCCGCCAGGGCAGCCACCGCCGTGCGTTCCGACCGGGAAATGATGCGCAAGCGGGTCAATGCGGCGCTGGAGGTGTTCCGGGACCAGGCCGATAGCGTTCCGCTGAACGCCGACAAGATCGGTGCGATCGGCTTCTGCTTCGGCGGCGGCGTGGTTCTCGAAATGGCGCGCTCGGGCACCGATATTGCCGGTGTGGTGTCGTTTCACGGCAATCTGGACACACCCAATCCTGAGGACGCCGGCAACATAGAAATGCCGCTGTTGGTGCTGCACGGGGCCAATGATCCCTTCGTGCCGGACGAGCAGGTGGCAGCGTTCCAGAAGGAAATGCGCGACGCCGATGTCGACTGGACCCTGGTCAGCTATGGCAACGCGGTTCATTCGTTCACCGACCCGACAGCCAGTATGCCTGGCAAGGCGGAGTACAACCCGGTCGTAGCCGAACGGGCTTTCGGTGCGATGCGCCAATTCTTCAACGAAACCATGGCCGACTGAGACCCTCCTGGCGCGTTGCCCCGCTCTGGTCCGCCAGCAATTTTATCGGCAATAAACCGTGGTAAAACCCGATGTGAGCGGTCATGATAACCGCTCGCATTTGGGTCGGGTGTCATGGAACGCCCGACATGGTCCTCCTGCGCCGGCTTTGGCGCTGTTCAGGGAATTCGAAGGATGTCGTATCTGACCAGGGCGTGCCGCAGAGTCGCGCTAGGTCTGCTGTTCGCCGCGGCGCCGAGCGTCGTCACAGCTCAGCAGGTGCCGTTGCCGGTCGTAGTGTCCGCCGTACACTCCATGATAATCGCCGACCAGATCCAGTCTCTCGGTACCTTGCGGGCCAACGAGACGGCGGTGCTCTCGGCGAACCTTACCGAAACCGTCTCGTCCATTGCTTTCACCTCCGGGCAGCGTGTCGAGGCCGGTGACCTACTGGTGTCACTGACCAGCCGCGAACAGAAAGCCCAGCTCGCCGAGGCGCAGGCGAGCGTCGACGACGCCGAGCGGCAACTGGAACGCGCCCGCCAGCTGGTTGATAGCCGGTTCGTCTCGGCGCAGGAAGTGGACAACCTCAAGCGTGAACGGGATATCGCCCGTGCCCGGCTGCGCGCCGTCGAGTCGCGCCTGGCTGATCGCCTGATCCGCGCGCCGTTCGATGGCGTGCTGGGTTTCAGGGAAATAAGCGTCGGCACGCTGCTCACTCCGGGCACGCCCGTCGCCACGTTGCACGACGACAGCCAGATGAAGCTTGATTTCAACGTGCCCGAGGTGCATCTGTCGAAGATCGCCCCGGGGCAGGCCGTGGTGGCGACCAGTCGCGCCTTTCCAGACCACCGGTTCACCGGCGAGGTTGCCGTGGTCGAGAATCAGGTTGATCCGGTGACCCGATCCGTTCGCGTGCGCGCCATGCTTCCGAATCCGGACGGGCTCCTGCGTCCCGGCATGCTAATGGCAGTACAGGTTGCTTCGTCAGAGCGCGAGGCGCTGGTCATCTCCGAGGAAGCCCTGCTGCCGCAGGGCAGTCAGCAGTTCGTCATGCTGATTACCGAAGGCGCAGACGGTCTGGTTGCGCAGAAACGCCAGGTTCGCATCGGCGAGAGGCAGCCGGGGCAGGTCGAGATACTCGAAGGTCTTGAAGCCGGGCAGAAGGTCATCACGCACGGTAACTTCCGTGTGCAACCTGGGCAGGCAGTGCGGATCAAGTCCGAACACGCCATCGGTGAGTCGGCAGAAGCCGTCCTGTCGGACGACGGCGCTGCGTCGTCGCCGCAGCGGCCATGAACGGCGGCGGAGCAGCGCTATGATTCTCTCCGATACGTCAGTGATACGGCCGGTATTCGCGACGGTATTGGCGTTGCTATTGGTGATCTTCGGAGTGGTGGCCTACGGCATGCTGCCGCTGCGCGAATATCCTGATATCGACCCGCCGGTTGTCACCATCGAGACCAACTACATCGGCGCTGCGGCCACGGTGATCGACTCGCAAATCACCCAGGTCATCGAAGAACGCATCGCCGGAGTCGAAGGCGTCGACTTCATCGAATCGCAGAGCGAAGACGGGCGCTCGCAGATTACCGTTCGCTTCAAGGTCAACCGCGACATCAACGAAGCAGCCAACGACATTCGTGACCGCGTCTCCAGTGCGGCCGAAGACCTCCCACCCGCTGCCGACCCGCCGGAGGTGCAAAAGCTCGACGCCAACCAGGACGTCATCGTCTGGTGGAATCTGACCAGCGACCGGTTGACCCTGCCTGAGCTGACCGACTACGCCAACCGCTTTCTGGTCGATCGTTTCTCCACGCTCGAAGGTGTGGCTCGGGTCCGCGTCGGTGGCGAGCAGCCCTATGCCATGCGCATTTGGCTGGATCGCGATGCGCTGGCGGCGCGCAACCTGACGACCGAAGACGTCGAGCAGGCACTGCGCAACGAAAACGTGGAACTGCCGGCCGGGGCGGTCGAGTCGATCAGCCGACAGTTCACCGTACGCGTCGCCCGGGCCTTCAGCACGGCCGAAGATTTCTCCCGTCTGGTCATCGGCCGGGGCGACGATAATGCCTACCTGGTTCGGCTGGGCGATGTCGCCCGGGTCGAACGCGGTACCGAGGAAGATCGCAACCTGTTTCGTGGCAATACCATCCCGATGGTTGGCCTGGGGCTGGTGCGCCAGTCGACCGCCAATACGCTGGAGGTAGCTCGCGCCTCGCGGGAGCTGGTAGAGGCCTTGAACCCGACGCTGCCGGAGGGGATGCAGATCATGCCGAGCTTCGACAGCTCGGTGTTTATCGAAGGCGCGGTCGAGGAGGTATACAGCACGCTGGTGTTCGCCCTGGTGCTGGTCGTGGTTGCGATCTTCCTGTTCCTCGGCAGTCCCCGGGCAATTCTGGTGCCAGCGGTGACTCTGCCGGTTTCGATTACGGCGACCTTCA
>CAYZFU010000159.1:0-7838 GCA_964477725.1 uncultured Halopseudomonas sp. | reverse complement strand
TGATCGAGTGTCCGCATTGTGGGCAGGCGAAGCGCGCACTGAAGACGATTTCCGGAGCCAGCTCTTCACCTTCCATTGGGGCGATGATCGCCAGTCCGTCGGCGAGGTTCAGTGCGGTTTCGAAGGACTCGGCCAGACGCAGTTGCATGTCGTCACGCACCTTGAACCGGTCGACGACCACTTCGATGGTGTGCTTCTTGTTCTTTTCCAGTGCGGGTGCTTCGTCCAGGTCATGGATGCGTCCGTTGATGCGCGCCCGCACGAACCCCTGCGCGCGGAGCTCCTCGATAAGCGCGAGGTGTTCGCCCTTGCGCTCACGCATCACTGGGGCAAGCAGCATCAGCTTGCTACCCTCGGGCAACGCGAGTACCTGATCGACCATCTGACTTACGGTTTGAGCGGTCAGCGGCAGATCATGATCTGGGCAGCGCGGGGTGCCGACCCGCGCGAACAGCAGGCGCAGGTAATCGTAAATTTCGGTGATGGTTCCGACGGTCGAGCGGGGGTTGTGCGAGGTCGATTTCTGTTCGATCGAAATCGCCGGCGACAGACCTTCGATATGGTCGACGTCCGGCTTCTCCATCATCGACAGGAACTGACGGGCATAGGCCGACAGCGACTCGACGTAACGACGTTGGCCTTCGGCATAGAGCGTGTCGAAGGCCAGTGATGATTTTCCCGAACCGGACAGACCGGTAATGACGATGAGCTTGTCACGGGGCAGATCGAGATCGACGTTCTTCAGATTGTGGGTGCGCGCCCCACGGATGAGAATGGTATCCACAGTACATTTACCCAGCGGCCAGCAAAGCCGGTTAGTATACGTTGCGTGCGACCGAGGCAGCAAAATCGCAGCCGTTGCCGGCCAGATCACCCCGTTCGCTTTGCAACCAAAGATGTCCATGCGCAGCATCGCCAGCGCTACGCTGCGTAGCCATGCATGCTAAAATGCGCGCCTTTTTCAACCCCGGAGACTTCATGCAACAGGCTGAATCGATGACGCCGGTCGAGCGCCGCGCTGCGGTGTCGCTCGCTGCCGTGTTCGCCTTTCGCATGCTCGGCTTGTTCATGGTCCTGCCGGTGCTGGCCACGTACGGACAGCATCTCGATGGCGCGACGCCGTTGCTCATAGGAGTGGCGATCGGTGCCTATGGTTTCACCCAGGCGTTACTGCAAATCCCCTTCGGCATGCTGTCCGACCGTATCGGTCGCAAACCGGTGATCATTGGCGGCTTGCTGTTGTTCGCATTGGGCGGGCTGGTGGCGGCTCAGGCGGACAGCATGCTCGGCGTGGTAATGGGCCGGATCCTGCAAGGCGCTGGCGCTATCGCCGCGGCAATCATGGCGCTGGTCGCCGATCTCACGCGAGACGAGCATCGCACCAAGGCGATGGCGATGATAGGCATGAGCATCGGCGTTTCGTTCGGTGTGGCGATGATCGCCGGCCCGCTGATCGCATCGGTCGCTGGGCTGTCCGGAGTGTTTTACGTTACCGTCGCTCTGGCACTGGTTGGCCTGGCCCTGGTGGCCTGGGTCGTGCCGACACCGACCCTGGCCCTGCAGCATCGGGAAGCCGGCGTGGTGCGTTCAGCCTTGATCCCGGCGTTGCGCAATCCGGAACTGCTGCGGCTCAACTATGGAATTGGCGCGCTGCATGCGATCCTCATGGCGAGTTTCGTGGCGATCCCGCTGGCATTGCAGGACCACGCCGGCCTGCCCACCAGTCAGCATTGGTGGGTGTACCTGTCGGCTTTGCTGGTCTCCTTCGTCGCCATGGTGCCGGCGATCATCTATGCCGAACGCAAGCGCCGGGTGAAGCAGGTTCTGCTTGCCGCTGTGGCCTTGCTGGCGGCGGTGCAGGGTTTCATCTGGTTGAATGTCGATTCGCTGAATGGTCTGGTGGTGGCGATCGTGGTGTATTTCACTGCGTTCAATCTCCTCGAGGCAACCTTGCCGTCGTTGTTGAGCAAGGTCGCCCCGCCGGGTGCCAAGGGCACCGCGATGGGTGTTTATTCGACCAGCCAGTTCATCGGTGCAGCGCTCGGTGGTGCGCTGGGAGGAGCAGCTTATGGGCAGTTCGGGCTGGGCGGGGTTTTCCTGCTTTGCGGTTTGCTCGCTCTTTCCTGGCTGATGATTGGTGTTACCATGAAGCAGCCGCCATATGTCAAAAGCTATCGCCTGCCGTTGCCCGACGCACCGTTCCGGGATGAGGCGCTGCTCCGGCGAATTCTCGCGGTGCCGGGCGTGGCCGAGGCGGTAATCGTGGCCGAGGAAGCGGCCGCATACATCAAAGTCGATACGCAGGTGCTGGATCGCGAAGCGCTGGATCGAGTTCTACAACCAGCCTGAGCTCAGGCACGTCAGGAGATTTGAATCATGGCCAGAGGCGTCAACAAGGTAATTCTGATCGGCAACGTTGGGGGCGACCCGGAAGTCCGCTACCTGCCCAATGGCAATGCCGTCGCCAACGTCACGCTTGCCACCTCCGATAGCTGGAAGGACAAGCAGACCGGCCAGCAGCAGGAGCGCACCGAGTGGCACCGGGTGGTGTTCTTCGGCCGTATTGCCGAGGTGGTCGGTGAGTACGTGCGCAAGGGCTCGAAGATGTATATCGAAGGCCGTCTGCAGACCCGTGAATGGGAAAAGGACGGCGTCAAGCGTTACACCACTGAAATCGTCGTCGACATGGGCGGCCAGATGCAGCTGCTCGACGGTCGTCCGCAGGGCGGGGAGCAGGGCATGGCCCCGCCGCGTCCTCAACAGCAGCGCCCGCAACAGCAGCAGCCGTCGCCGCAGCCGGCGCAACAGCAGCCGCAGTCGATGCCCGATTACGATAGTTTTGACGACGACATTCCGTTCTAGAATGTAGCTGTCGAACCAGCCCGGTTTGGTCGAGGATGGTGTTCTTCGGCCCACCGGGCTTTGTTTTGCCCAGAAAAAAGCGAACCCAAGATGTCAGAAGTTTACTTTGTACGTCACGGCCAGGCCTCCTTCGGCTCAAGCAATTACGATCAGCTGTCGGATAAGGGGCATCGGCAGGCGAGGCTGCTTGGCGAATACTTCCGCGAGCGCGACATACATTTCGATCACATTCTCACCGGCGACATGGTGCGTCACCGGGAAACCGCAGAGGGCATCTGCGCCGGTCTGGATCTGAAAAGCCCGTCATTTGAAGTGTTCACCCAACTGAACGAATTCGACTTTCATGCCATCCTTGCCGCTTATACGGCTCAGTTCCCCGAAGAGAAACTGCCAGAGAAACCGGCGGTCTCCGATTTCTTCAAGCGTCTGCGCAAGGGCATCATCCTCTGGTCTCAGTCCGGCCTGGAAGGCGATCTGCCGGAAACCTGGGCGGCGTTCGAACAGCGCGTGCGCTTCATGAAGGAAGATCTCATGGCTCGCTGCGCGGGCAAGCGGGTCCTGGCAATCAGCTCCGGAGGCGCGATTGCGATGCTGGTTCGCCAGTTGCTGGACGCGCCCTGCGAGACCATGGTCGAGCTCAATCTGCAGACGCGCAACACCGGTCTCATCCACTGTGTATTCAATCAGCGCTCGATGCGCTTGAGCAGTTTCAACAGCGTGCCGCATCTGGACCATCCGCAACATCAGTCACTGATCACCTACGCTTGATGCTGCGTGGTGACGGCATCGTCGTAACACTGCACAATAGGGCAGGTTCCGTTCGATGAGACAAGGCTGATTCAGATGCGCATGCGGGTATTGCTGCTTGGGGAAGAGACCCTTCTGGGTCAGGCCTTGCTGGCGCAGGCGACGATGGAATCTATCCGGTTGCAGACGCTTGGGCAGCCTCCGAGTGGCTGGTCGAACGAGGCCGTCGACCAGGCGCTGATGCGAGAGCGTCCGGACCTGGTGGTGAATCTGGCCTTCTACCATGAGCAGTTCCAGCTGGGTCTGCTGGAGCAACCGGCGCTCGATGAGCAGCGACGGTTCGCCAGCAATCTGATCGAAAGCTGCGTCAGCCATGACTGCGCACTCTTTATGCCGTCCAGCGCCAGGGTGTTCGACGGGCTCAAAACCAGTGCTTACAGCGAGAAAGACCCGCTAGCACCTTCCGATCCGCTGGGAGTGCTGCAGGCTGAGCTCGAAGGGCGACTTCGTCAGGCCAGCGAACGGCATGTCATCCTGCGCTTCAGCTGGCTTCTGGACCGGTCCGCCGACGGTCTGCTGGGGCGGCTGCTGGCGCAAATGCATAGCGGCGAACCCGTGCAACTGGCCGAAGAGTGGCGGGGCAATCCCACTCCGATCAACGATGCGGCCCGGGTCATCCTGGCAATACTCAAGCAGCTTGATTGCGATGCTCCGCTCTACGGCACCTATCACTATGGCAGTAGCGAAGTATCCAGCTGGATCTCCTTTGCCAAGAGTCTGGCCCAGGAGTTGTTGGCCAGCCAGCAGCTGGATGTCGACCCCATCGTGCAACCGGTGTCTTTCGCCAGCCAGCAGATGGCCGGGCGCGAGCCGCAGAATGCCGCACTGGCTTCGCGCCGGCTGTTGATGGCATTTGGCATCAAGCCTCGTGCCTGGCGCGCTCAACTTTCCGCTCTGGTCGATCCTCGCAACGCATGACTACCGCAGAAGCGGCCATCCTGCGTTCCATCATTTCCGCTTAGAATTTGTAGCCCAGGCCCACCATATAGACCATCGGGTCAACGTCGACGTCCACTTTCAGCCGACCGACACCGTCCAGATTCGTAGTGCCTGTGCTGTCGATGTCGATGTAGCGGATTTGTCCGTTCAGCATGATCCGGTCGGTCAGCATGAAATCCGCACCGATCTGAGCCGCCAGACCCCATGAGTTTTCCAGGTCCAGACCCCGGAAGTTCTTGGCTTTCGCTTCACTGCTGACGCTCTCGTCGAAAAACCAGGTGAAGTTTACGCCGGCGCCTAGGTACGGCTGGAAAACGGAGTTGGAGTGTAGCGGGTACCAGACAACGCTAACGGTCGGCGGCAAGTGCTTGATGGTGCCCAGTTTGCCGTTGAGCGCGTCGAGCCCGGCTGGCGAGCCGGCAACGTCTACGTTGTGACTGAAAGGCGTGGCTGCCAGCAATTCCAGCCCGACGTTGTCGGTGAGCATGTAAGCGAAATTGAGGCCTAGTTGAGTATCGCTATCGACTGTCGCCTTGCCACCCAGATCAGTGCTGCCCAGCTTGATGCCGGAACTTTCTTCGCGGGGGTCCACGGTGACGGCACCGGCTCGTACGATGATATCGCCAGCTTCGTGCGCCTGGGCTGTAACTGACACGGCCAGCAGGGCCGGAGCGAGGAAGAGAGCGGCGGACAGCTTCTGTGTTACGCGTGACATGGTGTAGCTCCTGATGCATGTGTTGTCAGGGGCCACTGTATGCGTTGAGGGCCAGCGGATTATTGATCTACGGCAATGCTTCGCTTCGGCCTGCTGCGACGCTCTGCCACAGCGGTTGAACTCTGTACTGGCTCAGATGATAATGGTTCTCTTTTGTGGCTGGCCTCGTGTGGTCGCCAGCTTCTCCTGATGGAGTCTTTGATGAGAGCGGTATGCATGGTTCTGGCGGCGCTCGTGTCCTCCGCAGCCTTGGCGCAGAACGCTGGGGAACGCGCCTTTGACGAAAGCGCGGCGTTGACCCGTGAAGCGGTGCAGTCGCAACAACGTATCGAGCAGCTGGATGACGCTACTCGCGAAGCGCTTGAGCGCTACAGAGAAGCCATCAGCCGGCGCGATCAGTTGCACGATTACAACCAGCAGCTCGAGGGTATCGTGTCCGCCCAGCGGGAAGAGCTCGAACGGCTGCAGTCGCAGCTGGCTTCCATCGCCGATACCCAGCACGAGGTGCTGCCTCTTTTGCAGCGCATGATCGCCTCGCTGGAACGTTTCGTCGAGCTGGATCTGCCGTTCCAGCTTGAGGAGCGACAGGAGCGGGTCGCGCAGCTCAAGACTCTGATGGCCAATCCGGCGGTAAGCGTTGCCGAAAAGTATCGGCGCGTGTTGGAGGCCTACCAGATCGAAAGCGACTATGGGCGCACGCTCGAAGCGTGGCGTGGCGAGTTGCAGGACGATACGGGAACCCGGGTGGTGGACTTTCTGCGCCTCGGCAGGCTGATGCTGTTCTACCAGACGCCGGATGCTAGCGAACAGGGATATTGGCAGCCGGAGCAGGGCGGCTGGGCAGCCCTGCCGGGAGACTACCGACGCACCCTGGAGCAAGGTCTGAACATCGCCAGGCAGCAACAGACGCCGGTCATGCTGCGTTTGCCGCTTCCGCCAGTGCAGGATCAGGAGAGTGCCCGATGAGAACAGCGACGCGGCGGTGGATAGGAGCAGGCTTGCTGGCGCTGATCGCCCCCCTGTGCTTTGCCCAGACCGACACCGGCCCGGACAGCCTGGATGAGCTGCTGCGCAGTATCCGCGACGTGCGCAGCGCTGAGCAGCAAGCTATGCGTGAGCGGGAGCAGCTGTTCATTGCGGAACGGGACCAGCGCCAGCAGAGGATGCGCGAAGCGGAGCAGGCGCTTGCCGAGGTACAGGCGCAGACGGACCGGCTGCAGGCGGAGTTCGAGCGGCTCGAAAGCGAGCTCGGCGAGGCGCAAGCGCAACTGGGCGAGCGCAGCGGAAATCTCGGTGAGCTATTCGGTGTAGTCAGACAGATGGCCGCCGACACCCGTGGCCAATGGCAGGACTCGCTGTTGAATGCGCGTTTCCCGCAGCGGAGCGAGGTGCTTCAGCAGCTAGAACAGAGCCGCGGCATTCCGACGGTCGAAGAGCTCGAGCAGTTCTGGTACGTGCTGCAGCAGGACATGACGGGCAGCGGTCAGGTCAGCCGCTTTACCGCAGCGGTGGCCGGCCGGGACGGTCAGCAGCAGACATTGCCGGTCGTGGCCGTTGGTCCCTTCGTCGCCCTTCAAGGGGACGACTACCTTCTGTACGAGCCCGAGGCCAATCGTTTTCTGGTAGCGGCGCGTCAGCCTGGTGGCGGCAATCTGGCGGAAGATTTTGTCGAGCCACGCGGTGAGCTTGCCGATCTCTGGGTCGATCCGACGCGGGGTAATGTGCTGGCGCAGCAACAGCTGACGCCAACGCTACTCGAGCGGGTTCGTCAGGGCGGGCTCGTGGGCTACGTGATTCTCGGCCTGGGCCTGCTCGGCTTACTGCTCGCCATCGGTCGGCTGATCTGGCTGCAGCGGGTGTCGCGGCGTGTCGATCGGCAAGCTGACGATCTTGGCGATTTGCGCACCGACAACCCACTTGGCCGAGTCCTCGGGGTTATCGGCGACCGGCCGCGGCTGGAAGAGATCGATACGCTGGAGCTCAAGCTCGACGAGGCGATTCTGCGTGAAACGCCGCGCCTCGAACGCTGGCAGGGGCTGATCAAATTGCTTGCCGCAGTTGCGCCACTGCTCGGGCTGTTGGGCACCGTGACCGGCATGATCGCCACTTTCCAGGCGATCACGCTGTACGGCACCGGCGATCCGAAGATGATGGCCGGCGGTATTTCACAGGCGTTGGTGACAACCGTGCTGGGTCTGGTCGTGGCGATCCCGCTATTGTTCCTACACAGTCTGGTTGCCGCGCGGAGCAAAGCGCTCGTGCAATTGCTCGAACAGCAAAGCGCCGGTCTGATTGCCCTGCATCTGGGCAACGGAGAGCGTCGAGGTGACTGAAGGGCTGTGGCTGCTCAGGGGCTTCCTCGACAGTGGCGGCTGGGTGCTGTGGGCCATCCTGTTCACCACGATATTGCTGTGGACGCTGATGCTCGAACGATTGTGGTTCCTCGCTCGTGTGTTCCCCGGCGAGGCCCGGCGCCTGCAAGCCGACTGGCTTCACCGGGACGACCGGCATTCCG
>CAYZFU010000158.1:0-7843 GCA_964477725.1 uncultured Halopseudomonas sp. | reverse complement strand
GCTGCGACGAGACGGACTCGGCGATCATCAAGATGTTCTGTATGAGCCGCAAGAGTGAACCATTCAGTGAGGTGATCCGATCGCTGAACATCGTTCCGGTGTCCATCGCTTACGAATGGGACCCATGTGATCTGCTCAAGGCCCGTGAACTGGAGCAGCGTGCGCGTACCGGCAGCTACAGCAAACAGCCCGGCGAGGACGATCGCTCGATCGCCATGGGGCTGACCGGCTACAAGGGCCGGGTACACGTCGCCTTCAGCGCGCCGATGCTCGACGAATTTGCCGATGCCAAGGCGGTCGCCAGGGAGGCTGACCGCCGCATTCTCACCTCATACCGACTGTTCCCCAGCAACTACCTGGCGTTCGAGCGCCTGGACGACACGCCTGAGCTGCCGATCGGCGACTGGCGCGCGACATTCGATGCTGATGCCCTGGCGGCAGAGCAGGCGCGATTCGATCAGCGTCTTGCCTCGTGCTCGGCAGACCAGCGGCCCTACTGGCTGATGCAGTACGCCAACCCCGTCATCAGCCGGTTTCGCCAGCTGCTGGCTTCAGAAACGGGTGCTGACCAGGCTTAACACTACGGCCAGCGCCAGGCATGCACCGCCGATGCTGTAAAACATCCGGTTCACGCGGCGGGTCGCTTCGGACTCGTCAGCCGTGACCTCGGTCTGCGCATTGGTGGCGAGCCGGGTCGACGCGCGACTTGCGCGCAACTGGGTCGCGGCGCACAACCAGCCGCCGGCCATGGCGTAGAACAGCGCCAGCGCATTCAGCGCGCGGGCCGGGTTGTCCAGACAGTACATCCAGATCGCCTGAAAAACGGGCATGCAGAATCTCCAAAACGGTGTTCGGTCTCCTCGGGCTATTGTTGTTGTTCTGACGGGACACGGCGAAGCAAAATGGATTTCCGGGAGCACAAGGCGTCCCGATGAAAAGTCGGGCGACATTCTAGCGCAAAACGCGTCGCTTCCTGCTGCGTTCGTCGGCAAGGCGGTTTTGTGTAACCGTCCGTTTAGGCGCAACATTTGCGCCTCGAAAACGTCTACTCTTTCGGACACTTCCAAAACTGGAGTCATCGATGAAAAAACTACTGGTGCTGGTTTGTCTGGTCTCACCTCTGTTGATGGTTGGCGGTTGCGCCTCGAATCTGCAGGGTGATACCTACAGCCGCGAGCAGGCGCGTACGCCGCAGACAGTACGCATGGGCACCGTCGAGTCGGTCCGCTACGTGCAGATCGAAGGGACCAAATCCGTGGTCGGTCCGGCTGCCGGGACGGTCGTCGGCGGTATCGCCGGCAGCTCGATCGGTGGTGGCCGAGGCAGCATGATCACCAGCGTGGTGGGCGCTGTCGCTGGCGGCCTGGCTGGCGCCGCCGCCGAAGAAGGCATCACACGCCGCCAGGGTATCGAGATCACCGTTCGCGAGGATGACGGGTCGGTTCGCTCGTATGTCCAGGCCGACTCTCCCGACGTTTCGTTTTCGCCGGGCGACCGGGTTCGCGTGCTGACGGTCAACGGAGAATCGCGCGTAACCAAGTAACCCATGGGCCAGCGCTTGCGATGCGAGCGCTGTTTGCGTCTTGTTTGTTAGCTAATATCTATCAGGCGCTACTGCCTGATTCATGACAGCGTAGCGCTGAGCATGGATAATGCTGTGGTGCGACGGGATAGTCGCCGCGAGAAGTCGCCATATCAAGAAGCCTGAAAGGCCAGAAGGAGTGAGTCCGGAATGACCCTGGCGCTGATTGTATTGCTGCCTCTGCTTGGCAGTTTGCTGCCACTGATGACCGATCGTCATGGTCGGTCGCTCTGCGCTCTGGCGACCATGCTCGCGCCAGCGATCGGCATGTTCCTGTTGTGGCGCCATGCCGACGGTGTGTTCGCCGGCGAGACGCTCGTCCAGTCGCTGCCATGGCTGGAGCGTGTCGGGCTGCATCTGAGCTTCCGTCTGGACGGGCTGTCGTTTCTGTTTGCGCTGATGATCCTCGGTATCGGTCTGCTGGTCATCCTGTACGCCCGCTACTACCTGGCCAAGACCGACCCGATGGGCCGGTTCTTTGCGTATCTGTCGCTGTTCATGGCGGCGATGCTGGGTGTGGTGCTGTCGGAAAACCTGCTCCTGATGATGTTCTTCTGGGAGCTGACCAGTCTTTCCTCGTTCCTGCTGATCAGCTACTGGTCGCACAGTACCGACGCACGCAAGGGCGCGCGGATGGCGCTGGCGGTGACAGGCGGTGGCGGGCTGGCCTTGCTCGGCGGTGTGCTGTTGCTGGGGCAGATCGTCGGCAGTTACGAGCTCAGCGATGTACTCGCCAGCGGCGACCTGATCCGTGGCCATGCGCTCTATCCGGTGGTACTGGTACTGGTGCTGCTCGGTGTGTTCACCAAATCCGCACAGTTTCCCTTTCATTTCTGGTTGCCGCATGCGATGGCGGCGCCGACTCCCGTCTCCGCGTATCTGCACTCGGCGACCATGGTCAAGGCGGGCGTGTTCCTGCTGGCGCGTCTGTATCCGGCGCTGTCGGACACTGATCTGTGGTTCTTCCTGGTCAGCATCGCCGGTATGGCCACGCTGCTGCTGGGCGCCTTCACCGCGCTGTTCAAGCATGACCTCAAGGGTCTGCTGGCCTACTCGACCATCAGCCATCTTGGCCTGATCACCCTGCTGTTCGGGCTGGATACGGAGCTTGCGGCGGTCGCGGCGGTGTTCCATATCATCAACCACGCGACGTTCAAGGCGTCGCTGTTCATGGCCGCGGGGATCATCGATCACGAAACCGGCACCCGCGACATGCGGCGTATCAACGGGCTGTGGCGGTTCATGCCGCATACGGCGACGCTGGCCATGGTCGCCGCCTCGGCGATGGCTGGCGTGCCGCTGCTCAACGGCTTCCTGAGCAAGGAAATGTTCTTTACCGAGACGCTGCAACAGCATCAGTTCGGCAATTTCAGCTGGGTCATCCCGCTGGTCGCGACCCTTGCCGGGGTGTTCTCGGTAGCCTATTCGCTGCGTTTCATCCACGACGTCTTCTTCAACGGCAAGCCGGTGAATCTGCCGAAATATCCGCCGCACGAACCGCCGCGGTACATGAAGGTGCCGGTCGAGATCCTCGTCGCGCTATGTCTGGCGGTCGGTCTGGCCCCGGCGTTCACCGTGGCTGCGCTGCTGGAGGTATCGGCCAGTGCCGTGGTCGGCGGAGAACTCCCGTATTACAGCCTGTCGATCTGGCATGGGCTCAATCTTCCACTGATGATGAGCGTGGTCGCGCTGGTAGTGGGGGTGCTGGTGGACGCCCGGCGCAGGCGACTGTTCGAATGGTTCGATAGCCTGCCACCGCTCGACAGCAAACTGGCGTTCGAGCAAGCGGTGCAGGGTGCGGTCCGTCGTGCCGGCCAGTTCACGCTGCTGCTGGAAAACGCCTCGTTGCAGCGCTATTTCGCCTGGATGCTGGTCGCTGCACTGGCGGTAACCGGATTCTGGTTGTGGCAGGTACCAGCGTTACAGGGTTCGGTCGCGCTGTCGCCAGTCGATGGTGTCACGCTCATGGGCATGCTGGTGCTGATGGTCGGCGCCCTGGCTACGGCGTTCTGGCATCGGCAGCGGCTCGTCGCACTGATCATGCTGAGCGTGGTGGGGCTGATGGTGGCGCTCGCGTTTGCCCGCTTCTCCGCGCCCGATCTGGCACTGACGCAGCTGTCGGTCGAGGTGGTGACCATCGTCCTGCTGATGCTGGCGCTGTTTTTCCTGCCGCATCGGAGCCCGACAGAGTCTTCGGCGCTGCGGCGTGGACGCGACTGGACACTGGCCGGGCTCGCCGGCCTGCTGGTTGGCGGCCTGTCATTTGCGGTTCTGACGCGCCCCTACGAGACCATCGCCGGGTTCTTCGTCGAGAACAGCTACAAGGGCGGCGGCGGCACCAACGTGGTTAACGTCATTCTCGTCGACTTCCGCGGTTTCGATACCCTCGGCGAGATCAGCGTTCTGGCCATTGCCGGGGTGGGCATCTACGCGCTGATCGACGGGCTGCGGCTGCGCGTGCCCGAGTTCGACTCGATGGGGCGCAACTGGGCGCGCGATCCGCATCCGATGATGCTGGTCAATCTGTCACAGGTCATTCTGCCGCTGGCATTGCTGGTGTCGGTATACATCTTCCTGCGTGGGCATAACCTGCCGGGCGGCGGCTTCATTGCCGGCCTGATCACGGCGGTGGCGCTGCTCCTGCAGTACATGGCCAGCGGCGAACAGTGGACCACGCAGCGATGGGGCGTCAATTATCACTACGTCGCCGGTCTCGGCGTGCTGATCGCCGGGCTGACTGGGCTCGGCAGCCTGGCTTTGGGTTATCCGTTCCTGACCAGTTCGTTCGGCTATTTCCATATTCCGCTGGTGGGTGAGGTCGAGCTGGCCACGGCAATGCTGTTCGACCTCGGGGTTTACCTTGCGGTCGTGGGCGCCACGCTGCTGATCCTGGCCAACCTTGGAAAGCTGTCCGGTAGCCGCGCGGCAAGGGAGTTGCTCTGATGGAACTGTTGTATTCGATCATGCTCGGCGTGCTCAGTATGAGCGGCATATACCTTCTGCTGCGCGCGCGTACCTTTCCGGTAGTGATGGGGCTGACACTGCTCAGTTATGCAGTGAACCTGTTCCTGTTCGCCATGGGGCGACTGCATACGGGTATGCCGGCGGTGCTGGGCCGGGCAGAAGCCTATGCCGATCCGCTGCCACAGGCGCTGGTATTGACCGCCATCGTCATCGGCTTTGCCATGACCGCCTTTGCACTGATCCTGGCGCTGCGCGCGCTTGGTGAACTGGATAGCGATCACGTGGACGGCAAGGGAGACCAGAAATGAACCATCTCCCGGTGCTTCCCATCGTTCTGCCGATGTTCGTCGGCGCGCTGTTGTTGCTGCTTGCCCGGGCCGATATGTCACTCAAGCGTGGGCTGTCAGTCGTGGCAACGCTGGCGCAGATACCCATTGCCTGGGTGCTCATGGGTCAGGCGGGCGATGCTGTCCAGGTTTATGCTTCGGGAAACTGGGTAGCACCGTTCGGCATCGTGCTGGTGGTGGACCGGCTGGCGGCGCTACTGCTGATGCTGACCGCCGTGCTCGCCAGCGCCTCGGTCATCTATGCCACCCGGGGCGACGACAGCCTCGGGCGCAACTTTCATTCGCTGTTCCAGTTTCAGCTGATGGGTATCAACGGCGCCTTCCTTACCGGCGACCTGTTCAACCTGTTCGTGTTCTTCGAAATCCTGCTCATAGCCTCTTACGCGCTGCTGCTGCATGGCGCCGGCTCGGGGCGGGTTCGTGCAGGGCTGCACTATGTACTGTTGAACCTGTTTGGCTCGGCGCTGTTTCTGATTGCCGTCGGCACGCTTTACGGTCTGACGGGTACGCTGAACATGGCGGACATGGCGCTGAAGGTCGCCGAGGCCCCCGAAGCGGATATGCCGATTCTGGGTGCTGCGGGCATGCTTCTGCTGATCGTGTTCGGCCTGAAGTCGGCCATGGTCCCGCTGTATTTCTGGCTACCCCGGGCTTACTCGGCAGCGACCCCGGCGGTGGCAGCCCTGTTCGCGATCATGACCAAGGTCGGGCTGTATTCCATTCTGCGGGTGTACCCGCTGGTTTTCGGTGACGAGGCGGGGGCGCTGGCGCATATGGCCAGCGACTGGCTGTGGCCGGTCGGCCTGATCACCATCGCCCTGGGCGCAGTGGGTGCGCTGGCTGCCAGTACGCTCAACGGGCTGGTCGCCTATCTGGTGGTGCTGTCGGTCGGCATTCTGCTCGCCGGGATCACGCTTGGCTCGCATGATGCGATGGTCGGCAGTCTGTATTACCTGATCCACTCGACCCTGATCAGCGGAGCGCTGTTCCTGTTCTCCGGCATCCTTGCACGAACACGCGGACCGCGCTTCTCGGTTCGCCTGATCGCCGGCCCGCAATTGCCTGGCGGAGCCTTGCTCGGCGGGCTGTTCTTCATCGCCGCGATTTCCATCGTGGGTATGCCGCCGCTGTCCGGTTTCATCGGCAAGGTGCTGATTCTCGGCTCGGCCGGTACCGGTGTGCAGGCTGCCTGGCTGTATACGCTGGTTCTGCTTAGCGGGCTGATAGTGCTGGTTGCGCTGAGCCGGGCGGGTAGTACTTTGTTCTGGCGCAACGACGGAGTGCCCGCCGCAGGCGAACCGCTTGATCCGCTGCGCACGCTGGCCGCTGGCGCGTTGCTCGCCTGCAGCCCGGCAATGGTAGTACTGGCTGCGCCGCTGCTCGATTATCTGGATGCGACTGTCAGCCAGTTGCTCAATCACGCCGGGTACATCGATGCGGTGTTGTCGGTCCAGGCGGTGACGCACGGAGGTGGAGCATGAGTTTGCGTTCGAAGTGGCTACCGCATCCCTGGCTCAGCATCGTTCTGCTGTTGACCTGGCAGTTGTTGATGAACGCGACCTCGGCCGGCACGCTGATTCTGGGCGCCATTCTCGGCTGGGTGATTCCGTTGATCACCCATGTGTTCTGGCCGAACCCACCGACGTTGCAGCGGCCACTGGTATTGCTGGGTTTCGTCGCCCGCGTGCTGTTCGATATCGTCATCGCCAACATGCAGGTGGCGAAGCTGATCCTCGGCCCGACGCGTCAGCTGCAGCCCACCTTCGTCGAATATCCGCTTCAGCTTACTCATGACTACGCGATCAGCCTGCTCGCCAGCACCATCTCGCTGACACCCGGGACTGTCTCGGCAGACTTGAGCGAGGATCGTCGAACGCTGCTGATCCATGGCTTGAACGTCACCGACGCGGATGAGCTGATCCGGACCATCAAACAGCGCTATGAAACGCCGCTGCTGGAGGTATTCGAATGTTCGAGAACGTAGTTCTTCTGTGTCTGGCGATCATGTCGATTGCGATCGTGCTGACCGTGATGCGCCTGATCAAGGGACCGGACCTGCCGGACCGCGTGCTCGCGCTGGATACCCTTTACATCAACGCCATCGCGCTGATCATGCTCATGGGGCTGTACCTGCGCTCGGATCTGTTCTTCGAGGCGGCCCTGCTCATCGCCGTGATGGGCTTCGTCGGTACCGTGGCGGTGGCCAAGCACCTGCTTCGCGGCGACATCATCGAATAGGGGAGAGCTGTTATGGATACGCCACAGTGGCTGGACTGGCTGGTCGCAGCGCTGATTCTCATAGGCAGCCTGTTCGCGCTGGTCGGCTCGATCGGCCTATGGAAGCTGCCGGACTTCTTCATGCGCCTGCATGGACCAACCAAGGCCACGACGCTTGGCGTCGGTGCGCTGGTAATCGGGTCCATGCTGTTTTTCAGCGCGCAGCGTGAAGGCATCAGCCTTCACGAGCTACTCATCACCATCTTCCTGTTCATGACCGCGCCAGTCAGCGCCAACCTGCTGGCCAAGGCCGCGATGCACCAGCGCCTGAAACGGACCGAACGCACCCGTGGCGAGCCCTGGGAGCAGTAGTCAGCGGCGAATGGTCATGTCCCCACTGACGCCAGCGACCTAGCCAGGCTCGCTGGTTGTCTTCAATTTAGGCACTCCAGCGACAATGGCGAGCACTGCGGCGGCTGCGAGTATCCAGCAATAATGAACCTGCCCGGCCAGCACCAGCGGTGATACCCCGGCTAGCGAGCCAGCGAGCAGTATCTGCGCACCATAGGGAATCACTCCCTGTACCACGCAGGAGAAGATGTCCAGCAGGCTGGCGCTGCGGCGTCGGTCGACCTGATAGTGGTCGGCGAGGTCGCGTGCCACGCTGCCGCTGACGATGATCGCTACGGTATTGTTGGCGACGAACAGGTTGGCGATGCCGACCAGTGCGGCG
>CAYZFU010000157.1:0-7947 GCA_964477725.1 uncultured Halopseudomonas sp. | reverse complement strand
CTTTGTCCGCGTCAGGAACCCAATGAACGCCAAACTCATCGATGGAAAGCAGATCGCCGCCAGCCTGCGCCGGGAAATCGCTGCCCAGGTCCGAGCCCGCCAGGAAAAAGGCCTTCGAATCCCCGGCCTCGCTGTGATCCTGGTAGGTCAGGACCCCGCTTCGCAGGTCTATGTCTCGCACAAACGCAAGGATTGCGAAGAGGTTGGCTTCATATCACGCTCCCATGACCTGCCTGCGGATACCAGCCAGGACACACTGCTGAGCCTGATCGACAGTCTGAACGATGACCCGGAGATCGATGGCATCCTGGTGCAGTTACCATTACCGGCGCATCTGGATTCATCCCTGCTGCTTGAGCGCATTCGGCCCGACAAGGACGTCGACGGTTTCCATCCATACAACATTGGCCGGTTGGCTCAAAGGATGCCGCTCCTTCGTCCCTGTACGCCGCTGGGCATCATGCGCTTGTTGAAGAGCACCGGAGTCGACCTGTACGGCCTGGATGCAACCGTAGTGGGAGCCTCTAATATCGTCGGACGGCCCATGGCGCTCGAGCTGCTGCTGGGCGGATGCACGACTACGGTAACTCACCGCTTCACCCGCGACCTGGCCGATCATGTCAGCCGTTCTGACCTGGTGGTCGTCGCCGCGGGCAAGCCGGGGCTGGTCAAGGGCGAGTGGATCAAGCCTGGCGCCATAGTGATCGACGTAGGTATAAACCGCATGGAAGACGGCAGGCTGTGCGGCGATGTTGAGTTCGAGGTCGCCGCACAGCGCGCTGCCTGGATTACCCCGGTTCCGGGTGGTGTCGGGCCGATGACCCGAGCGTGCCTGCTGGAAAATACGCTGCACGCCTGCGAGCACCTGCACGACTGACTCGCTCGAGTGCCGGCTGTGGCCGGCACCGTTCCAGCATCTCAACTCGCTTCAGATCACCTCAAAGGTTGCCGGTACTGCCTCCATCAACCGGCACGTTGATGCCGTTGATAAAGGCAGCCGCAGGCGAGGCAAGAAACCCCACCGCGTTGGCAAACTCTTCGGGCTCCGCGAAGCGTCCGGCGGGGATATTGGCTAGCATGCCCTGCGTCACCTGTTCGACGCTACGTCCCGAGCTTTGCGCGATCTGCTGAATCAGACTGTCGAGCCGCGCCGTGCGCGTCATGCCCGGCAACACGTTGTTCACTGTGATGCCGTCCGCCGCCAGTTCGCCCGCCAGCGTTTTTGCCCAATTCGCCACCGCGGCGCGCATGGTGTTGGACACCCCTAGATTGGCGATGGGCTGCTTGACCGAGGTAGACAACACGTTGAGGATCCGTCCGTAACCGGCTTCGCGCATGCCTGGCAGCAACACCTGGAGTAGCGACTGCGCGCTTATCAGATGTTGGTTGAACGCTTCCGCATACGCAGCTGGCTCGGCGAGATGCGCCGGACCCGGTGCCGGCCCGCCGGTGTTGTTCAACCAGACGTGAAAAGGGCCGCCCTGCTGTTTTTCGGTTGTCACCGCTTCGACCAGGGCCACGGCATCGCTTGCGTCAACCGCGAGGAAACCGTGGCGCTGACCTTGACCGGTGGGCAGCATTCGGCAAACTTCCTTAAGTTTGTCAGCAGCGCGCGCCAGGACGACCACTGATGCGCCTTGTGCGGCCAGCTGTTTCGCACAGGCCGCGCCGAGTCCTTGGCTCGCACCGCAAACCAGCGCACGTTTGCCTGAAAGATCCAGATTCACCGTTTTCTCCTTACATAGCACTGGCTTCCGACGCCACACTATCACTGCGGCTGACCAGGCTTCGGACTGCTTCAATAGTTGAATCTACACCCTGGGGAAGCCTCAGGCTATGTGCGGAGGTATGAGTGCCCGCAGGCAACTCATGACCTACCCCTTTGTGGCAGTCGATACAGGTGCCTCCGTTAACCAGCGCGGTGGAATGCGCCGCTGCCGCTCGGGGAGCCTGAAGCGTGAAATCCATGGAATCGAACTCGTGGCAGTTCCGGCATTCGAGCGAATCGTTCGCTTTCAGCCGGCGCCATTCGCGCCTGGCCATGGTCAGGTGCTTCGCCTCGTACTTCTCCGGCGTATCGATGGTCCCGAATAGCCAGCCCCATACTTCCTTGGAGGCCTCCATTTTGCGAGCGATCTTGTTCGTCCAATCATGAGGGACGTGGCAATCCGAACACACCGCGCGCACGCCCGATCGGTTGGTGTAGTGAATCGTATTCTGCAGCTGAGCGAACGGAATCGCTTTCATCTCGTGACAGCTGATGCAGAAGGTTTCGGTATTCGTCGCTTCCATCGCCGTGTTGAATCCCCCCCAGAACACTATCCCGGCCAGGAAGCCGCCGAGCGTGAGAAAACCAAGGCTGTAATGGACACTGGGAGTGCTTAAAATCTTCCAGAACCGACTGGCGAAGCGCTTCATGGCCGACCTCCGCTGGCGCCGTCGGCACGTTGGGACTGGATAACCTGATCAATCGAGCGAAAGTTCGACTCGACCAACGGCTTGGCGTCGGTCTGCGGAACATGACATTGCGTGCAGAAGAAGCGGCTTGGCACGACAGCCGCTCGGGTCTGGCCGTCCCGGTCGACAAAATGGGTAACGCTGATCATCGGCGCGCCGGCGTCTGGTGCCGCACTACGACTGTGACATTCAAGGCAGCGGTTATGCCGTTTGTCCACCTGATAGTTACGAATGCTGTGCGGAATGACCGGCGGTTGCTCCGGATAGTTGCGCACTTCGCGACCGGAATGACGCGGCTCGCCAGCCATAGGGGGTGCGGGCAGGTTCTGATGCAGGGTTCCGCCCTTGCGCAGGCCATCCGGCGCAGACACGTCAGCCTCCTGAGCGAAGGCGACGCACGAAAATAGCCCGACTAGGAATAGAAGCGGGAAACGGTTCATGTCGGGCCTCCTATGCCAGATTCACGAGTTCTAGTCGAACTGCGCATTTTTTGAAGTCGGTTTGCTTCGAGATCGGATCGGTCGCGTCGAGCGTGACCTTGTTGATCAACCGATTGGCGTCGAAGAACGGCACGTACACCAGACCCCGAGGGACTCGCACCCGGCCTCGGGTCTCTACCCTGGCGTGCATTTCACCGCGTCGGCTGACGATATTGACTTCGCTACCGCGTCGCCAGCCCTGCGCCTTTGCGTCGTCCGGATGCATGTACAGCAGCGCGTCCGGTACCGCCTTGTGCAACTCCGGCACGCGCCGAGTCATCGACCCGGTATGCCAGTGCTCCAGCACACGACCAGTACAGAGCCAGAACGGATATTCTTCATCAGGCGACTCGGCCGGTGGGTCGAACGGCGCAGCGAAGATGCGAGCCTTCTTGTCCTTGTTGCCGTAGAACTGAAAACCGCTGCCGGCCTCCACGTAGGGATCCGAGCCCTCGCGATACCGCCACAATGTTTCCCGTCCGTCGACTACGGGCCAACGCAGACCCCGGGCAGCGTGATAGCTGTCGAATGCGGCCAGGTCCTTGCCCTTTCCGCGTCCGAACTCGGCGTATTCCTCGAAAAGACCTTTCTGCAGATAGAACCCGAAATGCTTGGCTTCGCTGTTACCATAATCGGGATTGAGATCGTCCAGCGGGTAGCGGTCGACCTTGCCGTTGCGATACAGCACGTCGTACAGCGTCTTGTCGCGCAACTCCGGCGCACTGGCCAGCAGATCCTCGGGCCACACATCCGCTACCCTGATCCGTTGCGAGAAAGCGACCAGCTGCCAGAGATCGGAGCGCGCTTCACCTGGAGCATCCACCAGCTGCTGCCAGAATTGGGTGCGCCGCTCTGCGTTGCCGAATGCCCCTTCCTTTTCCACCCAGCCGGCAGCCGGCAAAATCAGGTCTGCAGCCTGCGCCGATACGGTCGGATAAATGTCCGAGACAATGACAAAGGTCTCCGGATTGCGCCAGCCAGGCAGAATCTCCTCAGTCACATTCGGACCAGCCTGGACGTTGTTGTTGACCTGGGTCCAGTAAACCTTCAGCTTTCCATCCTTGAGCATTCGGCTTTGCTGCACCGCGTGATAGCCGGGCGTCGTCGGAATGGTTCCTTGAGGTACACGCCAGATGCCCTCGGCCTTGGCTCGGTGTTCGGGGTTGGCAACCACCATGTCTGCCGGCAGCCGATGGGTGAACGTGCCCACTTCACGAGCAGTACCGCAGGCGGAAGGTTGGCCGGTGAGCGAGAACGGGCTGTTGCCGGGCGTGGCGATCTTGCCGGTCAACAGATGCAGGTTGTAGATCAGATTATTGATCCAGACGCCGCGAGTGTGCTGGTTGACGCCCATGGTCCAGAACGTCATGACCTTCCTGTTCGGGTCCGCATACAAGCCTGCCAGGCGCTGCAGACTCTGCGCGGAAACTCCCGATTCCTCGACGGCGCGCTCCAGCGTGTAGGGCCTCACGTACTCGACGAATTCGTCGTAGCTCATGTCAGTCCAGGTGTTTGGATCGGCCCAGTTTTTCGCGTTGCGCTCGCGAGGGTCCTCCGGGCGCAGGCCGTATCCGATATCGTCGATGGCACGGTGGAAGCTGACGTGCTTGCCGACGAAGTCCTGATTGACCGCGCCGGTCGTGATGATGTGATTGGCGATGCCAGATCGAACGAGCGATGCTGGTACACCGACAGAACCGCCACCTCGGTGTTGGCATGGGAGAGGCGCCGATCGGTGACCCGGGTCCAGAGAATCGGGTGCATCTCGGCCATGTTCGAGCCCCACAGCACGAACGCATCGGCATGCTCGATATCATCGTATACGCCCATGGGCTCATCCGAGCCGAACGTACGCATGAACCCGGCCACGGCCGACGCCATACAGTGCCGGGCATTGGGATCGATGTTATTGGTACGCAAACCGGCTTTGAACAGTTTCAGCGCGGCATACCCTTCCCAGACGGTCCACTGGCCCGACCCGAACATGCCAACGCTTTCCGGTCCGTGCTCGCGGATGGCGGTGGTGAACTTTTCCGCCATGACGTCGAGCGCTTCGTCCCAGCTGACCTCTTCGAAGTCGCCGTCCTTTGCGTACACGCCGTCGCGTTTGCGCAGCAACGGCTTCGTCAGCCGGTCGCCGCCGTAGAGTATCTTGGAGAGGAAATAACCCTTCACGCAGTTCAGTCCGCGATTCACTTCAGACTGCATATCGCCGTGGGTGGCGACGATGCGATTATCTCGAGTGGCGACCATGACGCTACAACCGGTCCCGCAGAAGCGGCACGGGGCCTTGCTCCAGGTCAGTCGAGTCAGTTCGGCGTTGGTTACCAGGTTATTTGCAGCGGCGGGGAGCGCAATCCCGGCTGCCGCTGCAGCGGCGGCCGCTGCATTGGCTTTCACGAAATCACGGCGGGTCAGTTTCATGATTGATCCCTTTATTTATTGTGACGGCTCCTCGTCGGGAGCCGGTGGGTCAGTGTGTTGGTACGAGCGGCAGCAGCTCCTGCTCGGCTTCCTGCGGGCTGAGAACCTCGTGATACACCATGGTGCAACCCAGCACCCCTGGCTGGGCCTCGACAGCGTCGATGACCTGTAGGATGTCACGCTGATGTTCTCGCTCGGTTACCGCAACGACCTTGCCTTCCTTGCTGGAGGCGCGTACGTCCATGTGCGGCTGCAGGCCGAGCCAGTCGAGCAGAGCGGACATCTCGCTCGGTCGGACATGGATGATAAGGCTGGCGATGTGCAGTTCGTCAGACATGCGGCGCCTCCAGCTTGATCGCTTGTGCCGGGCAAACCGCGAGACAGGCGCCGCAGCCGGTGCACGCATCGATGGACACATGTGGCTGCGGCGCGCGGTGGAGGGTCGGCCGGAAGGTGATAGCCATCGGCTCGCAGGCATCACGGCAACTCTGACAGTCGATATTGGCCCAGGCCAGACAGCTCTCATCAAGTACCGCTCGCCACGCAAACGGTGGGCGCTGCAGATCGAAAATGCCTCCCGCTTCACACGCGCGCGCGCATTCACCGCAGAAGTCACATCCGCTCTGGCTGAAAGCGATTTCGGGGAAACCACCGTCGCCCCGGAACAGCAACTGCTCGGGACAGGCGCTCACACAATCATCACAACGGGTGCACAGATCGGTGAAATCGTCGCCAGTCCAGGGCGGGCGGCGTACCGGTCGTGCGGCGTTCGCGCCCCTGAACAAGGCGCGCCGGGAGTAGGCTACATTCATGCGGCCTCCCTTAACCCGGCGGGCCCGGCGGGCCAGTGAAGTGGTGCAGCATCCAGACCAGGAAGCCGAACCCACCTATGACAGCCACCGCCACGATCGGGAACAGAAAGACGATCAGAAAGGTGAAAACCAGGCTTTCGTCTCTTTTGCGGGTGCGCGATTCGAGATGTTCGACGTCTTCCATCCATTCACCTCTGTCTTCTTTTCCGACAAGGGTAGGACAAGACGTCGCCTAATTAAACCTGTCCAGAACCATTTTGCGAAAATGTCCCGCGCAGTTGATCTGAATCAACAAAACGTCATTTTTCCGTTAGAACGAATCGGCAGGAATTCTCACCCAGCCTTCCATCAGTACGCGCGCGCTGCGACTCATGATTGCTTTCTTCACCACCCATTCACCGTTTTCCCGGGTCGCTTGCGCGCCTACGCGCAAGGTGCCCGATGGGTGGCCGAAACGCACCGACGTGCGCTCTCCACCGCCCGCAGCCAAATTCACCAGCGTGCCCGGAATGGCCACTGCCGTACCAATGGCCACCGCGGCGGTACCCATCATCGCGTGATGCAACTTGCCCATGGACATGGCGCGAACCAGCAGGTCGATCTCGGAAGCCAGCACCTGCTTGCCGCTTGACGATACATAGTCGGCCGGGCGTGCAACGAACGCGACCTTTGGTGTGTGTTGACGCTTGAGCGCCTCGTCAACATGCTTGAACAACCCCATGCGCACTGCACCGTGGGCGCGGATGGTCTCGAAGCGCTTCAGCGCGGCGGGATCGCCGTTGATTGCTTCCTGCAGTTCGGTACCGGTATAGCCGATATCTGCAGCGTTGACGAAAATGGTCGGGATGCCGGCATTGATTATGGTCGCTTTCAGTGTGCCGAGGCCGGGCACGTCCAGATCATCGACCAGATTGCCGGTTGGAAACATCGAACCGCCGCCCTCGCCTTCATCGGCCGGGTCGAGGAACTCGATCTGCACTTCAGCAGCCGGAAAGGTCACGCCGTCGAGTTCGAAATCGCCGGTTTCCTGCACTTCGCCGTTGGTAATGGGCACATGCGCAACGATGGTTTTGCGGATGTTGGCCTGCCAAATGCGCACCGTCACGACGCCGTTGTCAGGCACTCGCCCCGCATCGATCATGCCTGCCGCCACGGCAAACGAGCCGACCGCGGACGACAGGTTCCCGCAATTGCCGCTCCAGTCGACGAACTCACTTTCGATCGACACCTGACCGAACAGATAGTCAACATCATGCTCAGGCTCATTGCTGCGGCTGACGATCACCGTCTTGCTGGTACTGGACGTAGCGCCGCCCATGCCGTCAATTTGCTTGGCATAGGGGTCGGGACTGCCGATGACGCGCATCAGCAGCTTATCGCGCGCTTCGCCCGGTACGCGGGCGCGCTCGGGCAGGTCCTCCAGACGGAAGAACACGCCCTTGCTGGTGCCGCCGCGCATATAGGTGGCTGGAATGCGGATCTGTGGTGCGTGAGGCATGAATCCTATCCTCTGTTGATGCTTGAATTGGCCTGACCGCAGATCATGTTTTGCGGCCAGGCCTGGTTGCGCCTCAGGCTTGCGCCTCGGCTTCGAGGAAGTCGTTGGCAAAGCGTTGCAGGACGCCACCAGCGTTATAGATCGAGACCTCTTCGGCTGTATCCAGCCGACAGGTCACCGGCACCTCGACACGCTCGCCGCTCTTGCGCGTGATGACCAATGTCAGGTCGGCGCGGGGCGTGCGATCTCCGAGCACGTCGAACAGCTCGGTACCATC
>CAYZFU010000156.1:7410-8004 GCA_964477725.1 uncultured Halopseudomonas sp. | reverse complement strand
GGATTTCGTGATCGTGATCGACCGGCGGAACCGGAAAGTAGCCACCCTTGACGCCCGGACGGTGACCCTTGTTGCCGGTTTCGATGTCGGCGTCGGTGTTCCAGGAGGCCTGTTCGGAGAAGATCTTGAACATGGATCCGGAAATGTCGGACTTGAACTTCACTTCGTCGAAGATGAAAAATTCGGGCTCAGGACCCACGAATACGGTGTCACCGATGCCGGTCGACTTCAGGTATTCTTCGGCGCGCTCGGCGATGCCGCGCGGATCACGGTCATAGCCCTGCATGGTCGACGGCTCGATGATGTCGCAGACGATGATCAGCGTCGGCTCTTCGGTGAACGGATCGAGAACGGAAGTTTCGTCGTCGGGCATGAGGATCATGTCGGAAGCTTCGATGCCTTTCCAGCCAGCGATCGACGAACCGTCGAACATCTTGCCTTCTTCGAAGAAGTCTTCGCTGACGTCGCGAGCCGGCATGGTCACGTGCTGCTGCTTGCCCTTGGTATCGGTGAAGCGCAGGTCGACCCACTTCACTTCGAATTCTTTGATCAGTTGCATCGCTTTCGACATGTTTTCCTCCAACAGGAATCATA
>CAYZFU010000156.1:833-7400 GCA_964477725.1 uncultured Halopseudomonas sp. | reverse complement strand
CCGGCGCCTCAAATTTTGAGCGGGACTTACCGTTGATCCGCTTGCCTTACAACAGAGCAAAAGATGTGCCATTTCGGAGCATCCTTTGAAAGGCCCGTTCTACAGCTGTGACGCCGGCTTCGCATAGGCGATGCACCATTGTCGTGCACTTAATAAGTGCGCTGCGCATGCTCGACGCACAACTATAGTGCATATATGGCGTGCGCAACGTTTAGCGGACCAGCGTTGGCAGGCGTATAATGCGCCGCTTTTGCGCACCTTACATCAGCTAATGAAACTCATCATAAAGTTTTTCCCCGAAATCACCATCAAGACGCGTCCCGTGCGCAAGCGCTTCATTCAGCAGCTCAAGGGGAATCTGAAAACCGTCCTCAAGGCGATTGACGGCGATGCCCGGGTCAGCGGTAATTGGGATTTTCTCGAGGTCAGTCTTGGTGCCGATCCGACGCTGCAGCAACGCTGTATCGAGCGGCTGCGCAATACGCCAGGCATCGCGCACTTCGTCGAAGTGCATGAATACGGGCTGGGTACGCTGGAGCAACTTGCCGACCTGTGCGTTGAAAACGTCGGCGAGCAGATTCGCGGAAAGACCTTCGCAGTGCGCTGCCGTCGCGTGGGCACACACCCGTTCAGCTCGCCCGAGGCGGCTGCTTTCCTGGGGTCGGAGCTGTTCGAGCGTTGCGGCGCCGCCGGTGTATCGCTGAAGAACCCACAGGTATGGGTCAATGTCGAAATCCGCGACCAGCGGGTTTTGCTGATACAGAATCGTCACGAGGGCATGGGCGGCTTTCCGCTCGGAACTCAGGAGCCAGTGTTGTGCCTGCTTTCCGGAGGCTTCGACTCGACCGTCGCCGCCTATCAGATGCTTCAGCGTGGCCTGCTTCCGCACTTCATCTTTTTCAATATGGGTGGTCGTGCTCACGAACTGGGCGTGCGCCAGGTCGCTCACTATATGTGGGAGCGCTACGCGAGTAGTCATCGCTTGCGCTTTATCAGCGTACCTTTCGAGGGCGTGGTCGCCGAACTGCTGAATAACATCGACAACCCGTTGATGGGCGTGGTGCTCAAGCGCATGATGCTGCGCGCAGCGAACCGGGTGGCCTGGCGGCTGGGACTCGATGCACTGGTGACCGGCGAAGCCATCGCCCAGGTTGCCAGCCAGACGCTGCCCAACCTGCGGGTGATCGACAAGGCCAGTGACCTGCTGGTGTTGCGTCCGCTGATTACTACCAGCAAGACTGAGATCATCCGGATCGCACGCGAGATCGGTACCGAAGGTTTTGCCAGCAGCATGCCCGAGTACTGCGGGATCATTTCGGTGAGCCCGGCGATCCGCAGCACGCCGAACCAGGTCGAGATGGCCGAAGCCAACTTCGACTTCGAGATACTTGACGCGGCCATCGCCGCGGCCGGTTATCACGAGTGCGAAGAACTGGACCAGCCGATGGAAGGTATCAGCGACGTGGAAGTCGTCGGCCAGGCGTTGACCGGGCAGGTAGTGATCGACATTCGTCATCCGGACGAGCGGGAGCAGGCACCCTTCGCCATCGAAGGGGTAGAAGTGAAGCCGATTCCCTTCTATGAATTATCGACTCGCTTCAGGGAGCTCGACCCGGCGCGCAATTACCTGCTGTATTGCCAGAAGGGGATCATGAGTCAGATGCACGCTCAGAGTCTGCTCGATGCCGGGCATGGTCACGTCAGGGTTCTGCGGCCGCGGCCTGCTGTGTAGGAGCGCACAGGCCGCGGGAGAACTTCGCGGCCAGGTGCGCTCCCGCATCGAGACGGATCCGCGGCTCGCCTGGGAGGAGCGGGCATGGCCGCGAAGAAGCGTGCGCCGCGTCCACGCGGAAAACGCGGCGGCCCGTTACGTCCCGAAAAGGAAGAATAGGCCCCTCCGTCGCCCGCAGGCGAAAAACCCTGTGCTGTCACACTGACCTCTGTATAATGCCCCCTCTTTTTTACCTAGCCGGCTCCCGCCTGCCGCGCCATCAGGAAGTCCATTGTGATCGAGAATCTCCGCAATATCGCCATCATCGCCCACGTTGACCACGGTAAGACCACGCTGGTTGATGCATTGCTGCGCCAGTCCGGCACGCTCGAACGCAAGGAGCTCGATTCCGAGCGCATCATGGACTCTAACGATCAGGAAAAAGAGCGCGGCATCACCATCCTCGCCAAGAACACCGCGATCAACTGGAACGGCTATCATATCAACATCGTCGACACCCCCGGCCACGCCGACTTCGGTGGCGAGGTAGAGCGCGTAATGAGCATGGTCGATTCCGTGCTGCTGCTGGTTGACGCCGTCGACGGCCCGATGCCGCAAACCCGTTTCGTCACGCAGAAGGCTTTCCAGGCGGGTCTGCGCCCGATCGTCGTGGTGAACAAGATCGACCGCCCGGGGGCGCGTCCCGATTGGGTTATCGATCAGGTGTTCGATCTGTTCGACAGCCTCGGCGCTACCGAAGAGCAACTCGACTTCCCGTTTGTCTATGCATCGGCAATCAATGGTATCGCCGGCCTTGACCCGGAGGAGATGGCCGAAGACCTGACCCCGTTGTTCCAGACCATCGTCGACCGCGTACCAACCCCGGAAGTTGACCTGGACGGGCCGTTCCAGATGCAGATTTCCGCGCTGGACTACAACAGCTTCCTCGGCGTCATCGGCATCGGCCGTATCCGTCGCGGGAAGATCAAGGCCAACAGTCCGGTCATCGCGATCGACGCCGAAGGCAAGAAGCGCAACGGACGTATTCTCAAGATCATGGGTCACCATGGTCTGCAGCGTGTCGAAGTGGCTGACGCCCAGGCCGGCGACATCGTCTGCATCAGCGGCTTCGATCCGCTGTTCATCTCCGACACGCTGTGCGACCCGCAGAACGTAGAAGCAATGACGCCCCTGACCGTCGACGAGCCCACCGTGAGCATGACCTTCCAGGTCAACGACTCGCCGTTTGCCGGCAAGGAAGGCAAGTTCGTCACCAGCCGCAACATCAAGGAACGTCTGGAAAAAGAACTGCTGCACAACGTGGCTCTGCGGGTCGAGGAAGGCGACAGCGCCGACAAGTTCAAGGTGTCTGGTCGTGGCGAGCTGCACTTGTCGGTTCTCATCGAAACCATGCGTCGTGAAGGCTTCGAACTGGGTATCTCCCGCCCGGAAGTGGTGATCAAGGAAGTCGATGGCGAGAAGCAGGAGCCATACGAGAACGTCACCATCGACATCGAAGAAGATCATCAGGGCGCGGTCATGGAGCAGATGGGGCTGCGCAAAGGCGATCTGTCGAACATGGTTCCGGACGGCAAGGGTCGAGTGCGACTCGAGTACACCATTCCGGCGCGTGGCCTGATCGGCTTCCGTAACTCGTTCCTGACGCTGACTTCCGGCTCCGGCATCATGACCAGTACCTTCAGTCACTACGGACCGATCAAGGCCGGTGAAGTGGGTCAGCGCCAGAACGGCGTTCTGGTCTCGATGGCTACCGGCAAGGCGCTGACCTACTCGCTGGAGACCCTGCAGGATCGCGGCAAGCTGTTCCTCGAGCCTGGCCAGGAAATCTATGAAGGCCAGCTGGCGGGCATCCACAGCCGCGACAATGACCTGGTGATCAACCCGACCAAGGGCAAGAAGCTTGACAACATGCGTGCATCCGGCAAGGACGAAACCATTCAGCTGGTTCCGCCGGTCAAGTTCACCCTTGAACAGGCACTGGAATTCATCGATGACGACGAGCTGGTCGAAGTAACACCCAAGTCGATCCGTCTGCGCAAGAAAGTGCTCAACGAAAACGAGCGCAAGCGCGCCAGCAAGAACTGATCGCGCTTTGACATGCAAAAACCCGCCAGGGCGACCTGGCGGGTTTTTGCATGTATGAGCCATGACTTTGGAAGACAACATGATCCGTATCGGAAATACACGCACAGGCTTGGGTTCGTGTCTCGCCATGCTGGGCATGTTGATCGTTCCCTGTCCGGGTTATGCGCAGCCTTTCGCCAGTCCCCAGTCAGCTGGCATCGAAACGCTGGAATGGACGGTTTGGCCACTTCCCGGCGCGATCAACGTGGTCGATGGTAAGCCTACCGATGGCGTTGCCATGGATGTGCTGCGCCTGATCATGGCTGATCTCACGGCATTTAGACCGAACTACCGGCTTGGTAACCGGCTGCGCCAGCAGCAGGATATGCAAGAGGGTCAAAACTTCTGTTCCGCCCCGTTGTTCCGGCGCAGCGATAGCGATGAATACGGTTATTTCATTCCGTTCATGGCGAGTACGCCTATTCAGGTCGTGGTCCGCGCCAGCGACGCGGCCAGCTTCCCGATCAAGGACGGCGCCATCTCGCTGGTCGATCTGGCCGAGCGCGATGATCTGCGAGGCGGCTATTCGGGCTTTCGGACCTACCCGCCCGCGGTCTCGCGATGGCTGGACCAGGCCCGGTCAGATGGACGCATCCAGAAAGCCACCGGAACGCCCAGCGGCGAGAATGTGCTGAGGATGGTCAGCCAGGGCCGCATCGACTATGCGTTCGAGTTTTCGACCTTGAGCCACGCCGTGAACAAGCGCCTGCGCAGCGGTGAGCCATTGCGCAGCGTGCCCATCAAAGGCCACCGGGCGCTCGTGGAAGCCGGCATCTATTGCTCGCGCACGCCCTGGGGCAAGCGCGTCGCGGGAGAGTTGGACCTAGTGATTCGCGAGCTATCCAATGCCCCTTCTACCTTGCTCTCGCTGTATCGGCCGTGGGTGCCGGACGAAACATTTCGGTTGTTTCAGGAGGACCTGCGCGCCTATTACCTTCGCCGTGCGCGAGAACCTCTCTCGTTTGAGTAAGAGAGGTGCGTAACCTCATCGTCACGCACGGAGCAGGCAGTCATCTCCTGCAGTATTTTCAGTTGCCCATCCTGTCGTTTGTTTTCAAAGTAGCTGGCGCCGTACCCATCGCCAGCCGCAAGGAGGCTCCCGACACGTTCGACGCAGCGTTTGAAAAAAGCCTCCGTCTCGCTTAAAGCAGGGGAGGCGCTGTGTATCTTCCCGGACGACAAGTTGACAGCAGATGGCGAGGTCGACATTTCAAGCAGGGGTTCCGATCATCCTGGACGTAGACCCCGTGCCAGTCATCCTCACGGCGCTGGAAGGCATGCGGCATAGCTTATTCAGCTGGTCACCGGCTAAGGGGCTTTTGAAACGGGTTTGGTCGAAGGTGACGCTAAATATCAGTGAAGCGCATGCGTCTGTTGCGATGCCTGGGATGTTGCTCGAGCAGTTGGTTTTGCTTAGGGTGGATCGGCGGTAGCAGCAGGTGCAAGTCTGACTGACCAGCACCTGTTCTTTCTCTAGCTCTGCTTAGAATTGAACACGTGCTGTTAGTTGCAAGTGCAGAAATTTGGCCTCTTCCCAGTCCAGGTTGTCGCTACGGAGCATTAACTGGAAGTAGCGATTTTCGATGCCGGCGCCCAATGCTTCAGCTTCGATATCGTAGTTCGTACGAACGGTGAAGCGGTTGAAGTGCATGCCAAGTTCCGCGCTGGGGAATGCATGCCCGTCGTAAGTGAACACTTCGCCGCCGAGGCTCCAGAAGTCAGTCAGCCGATAGCTGCCGCCGAGCTGGTAACGGGCTGGTAGCTTCTGCACGTGATGGCGGTAGCCGTCAAATGTGGTCGCGGCGGGTCTGAAGCTTAACGAGCCGTCATCGCGATATCTGGCTCTGTCTGTGGTTGCGTTGCCGGTGGTGTAGGTCAGGTTGTCCCAACTGATGCGGGAAAGCACGTCGCGACCGTGCAGGTAAAGATTCAGGCGACCATTGATGGCCCAGTCGATATCGAAGTCCGCACTGAAACCCCGGCCCCGGGCGGATTCTTTCGGGCGATCGAGCAGCAGATCGTCTGAGTAGTTGTAATCCAGCCGAAGGTTACCGCTGTAGGTGCGTTCCATCGTGGCGGCGCTGCCACGTAGCAAGCCGTCCTGCATTTCCCTGGCGGAAAGATAATTGACCCGGCCCCTAACGCTAAGCTCTGGCGTAAAGTGGTGACGGTAGCCTATCCCAAAGCCGCTTGAGCGCAGATGGTTGGCGCGCAGGTACAGGTCGTAATTCTTGCCCTGGCGGACTGGCAGGTCGTTCTTGTCGCGGTAGAACAGCTCAGCGGTGTCGTCATTGAACTGGAGGTAATAGTCGTAGCGCCAGAAAGCTGCGACTTCAAACCCCTTCCAGCGCTGGCCCACTTCCAGTTGATTGTGCGTAAAGGCGAATTCACCAGAGTCGATAGGGTCGCCTTCCAGGCCATCGATGGTCTGTTTGATGGGCGCTATTTCGCTATAGGTCAAGCTCTGCAGCGTAGTGTAGGTCTCGAATTCTGGCGCAGCCTGCGCGCTTTGCAGGGTGGCGATCAGCAACGCAATTCCAAGCGTTGGACGATGCAGGTTCATGTGGTTTCTCGCTAAAAGAGATTAGGGCAGGCGCATACAAAAAAGGGGAGGCGATTGCCTCCCCAGTCATTCAGCTGCGATTAATCAATAGTATTCGGTGGTGCCGTCGGTGTACTTGACGCGCACGCCGCGGCTGTTATCGACCGTA
>CAYZFU010000156.1:0-823 GCA_964477725.1 uncultured Halopseudomonas sp. | reverse complement strand
GTGCCGTTCAGCTCTTTATCGCTGCTCGTTTTGGTCTGAGCGAGGGCAAGGACGACATTATTGTGGTTGGTGAGGGTAGCTTTATGCGTCTCGCCTTCCTTGCCTGTGTAGTTCATGTTCAGGCGCTGGCCGTCTTTGTAGTTAAGCGCAGCAGAACCGATCACGCTGTCTACACCTTTGTTTTGAGCGTTGACTGCGATGCTCATGGGATGAGACATACCGTGCAGGTTCATCTCGAAGGTGACTGCGAGATTGACTACTGCTGCGCCAGGGTTTAGCTCGCCGTAGGTGCAGTCTGAAGTACCGTAGCGAGTTTGCGTACTGTTGTCGTTCTGAACATAGCCATTATTATAGGTGTGGCTGCCGCTATAGCTATAACCATCAGAGTCCTCACAACCGACCACTGCACCGTCTGCACTCAAAGTAGCTGATGCCTTGAGCTGGTTTTGAGCGTTACTGAACGTACCTGAAAGGCTTAGTTCAAGGCCGCTTACTGACGCGTTCCAGTAATTCCGTTCAGACCACGAATGGCTAGAAGTAGAGCTCGATTCATAACCGTTCGAAAGAGCGCCCTCAATGACCAAATATTTCCAGGATGATACAGAGCTGCTTTCGAAACCGTCGCTGGCTTGACGGATCAGCATGAGCTTGTCCAGACCCATTGTAAGAGCGCCTTGAAACGAGAACGGGGCTTCTCCGGCCGCTTCAAGTGTCGCCTTGAGTGATGCCGAAAGGTCAGTAACGACAATGTTTTCTACCGAGCTATCTTGTCGACTTCCCTTGATCAGGTCCATGCATAACTAGAGGTTTCCGGGCAGTGTGT
>CAYZFU010000155.1:0-8059 GCA_964477725.1 uncultured Halopseudomonas sp. | reverse complement strand
CTCCCGACATCCTGCTCCCAAAGCAGGCGCGCTACCAGACTGCGCTATACCCCGATATCGTACAAGATGGCTCCGCGACCTGGACTCGAACCAGGGACCCAATGATTAACAGTCATTTGCTCTACCGACTGAGCTATCGCGGAATTATCTCGAAACGCCTCGACAGGGACCGTAACGCTGTCACATATCCCCTGCTGAGGCGCGCCATTTTACCGGCCCGGCGAGTACTGTCAACCCTTTTTCTTGCCTTTTGTAATCAATGGCTTGCGGCAACCATCCGAAAACGCAAAACCCGCCATTCGGCGGGTTTTGCAGGGCTACCTCTGAGTGCAAATCAGGCCTGAGGACCCGCTTTTGCAATCGACTCGGCCACGTCGAACTTCTTGAAGTTCTCCGTGAACAGGCCAGCCAATTCCTTGGCTGCCGCGTCGTACTTGGCAGGATCAGACCAGGTATTGCGCGGATTGAGCAGCTTGCTGTCGACGCCCGGTACCGACTTCGGTACATCCAGATTGATCACCGGCAAATGCTCGGTCTCGGTGCCGATCAGCGCGCCGGACTGCACCGCTGCGATGATCGCGCGAGTCGTCGGAATGCTGAAACGGGTGCCTTCACCGTAACCACCACCGGTCCAGCCGGTATTGACCAGATAAACCTTGCTGCCGAACGCATTGATACGCTTGATCAGCAGCTCGGCATACTCCCCGGCCGGACGCGGGAAGAAAGGCGCGCCGAAGCAGGTAGAGAAAGTCGACTTGATGACGCTACCCGAGCCCATTTCGGTCGAACCGACCAGCGCGGTGTAGCCGGACAGGAAGTGGTAGGCAGCCTGCTCGTTGTTGAGGATCGAAACCGGCGGCAATACGCCAGTCAGGTCGCAGGTCAGGAAGATGATCGCGTTCGGCTCGCCGGCGCGGTTTTCCACGACACGCTTGCGCACGTGTTCCAGCGGATAGGCTACGCGCGTGTTCTGCGTCAGGCTGACATCGGTGTAATCGGCGACGCGGCTCTCCGGGTCGATTACCACGTTCTCGATGATCGAGCCGAACTTGATGGCGTTCCAGATTACCGGCTCGTTCTTCTGCGACAGGTCGATGCACTTGGCGTAGCAACCACCTTCGATATTGAACACGCTGCCCTCGGCCCAGCCGTGCTCGTCGTCACCGATCAGGTTACGCGACTCGTCTGCAGACAGCGTGGTCTTGCCGGTGCCAGACAAACCGAAGAACAGCGTGGTGTCACCCTCGTCGCCAACGTTGGCCGAGCAGTGCATCGGCAGAACGTCCTTGGCTGGCAGAAGGAAGTTCTGCACCGAGAACATCGCCTTCTTCATCTCGCCGGCATACTGCATGCCAGCCAGGAGAACCTTGCGCTCGGCGAAGTTGATGATCACGCAGCCATCGCTGTTGGTGCCGTCGCGATCCGGTTCGCAGGTGAAATACGGCGCGTTGAGGATCTGCCATACCGGCTTGTCGGCCGGATTATGGCGCGGCGGGTTGATGAACAGCGTACGGCCGAACACGTTGTGCCAGGCGGTCTCGGTAGTCATGACCACCGGCAGATAGTGCTCCGGGTCGGCGCCGACGTGGACGTGCGAGACGAAGCTGTCACGGCCTGCGACGTAAGCCGTCACGCGATCCCAAAGGGCATCGAATTTTTCGGCAGGAAACTTGCGATTGATCGGACCCCAGGCGATGGATTCGCTGGTCGAAGGCTCATCAACGATAAAGCGATCCATCGGCGAACGGCCGGTACGCTCACCGGTCTTGACTACCAGGGCACCGGTATCGGCCAGTTGGCCTTCGTTGCGCTGGATGGCCAGTTCGATCAGGTGGGCGATACTCAGGTCGGTATAAACAGTGGTAGTAGCATGCGTCATCTAACGTCGTCCTCTTCGGCCTCGGCCGAAATTTCCATAAAGACCGATCGGCTCGGCCTCAGCACCTGGGGAAAGGGTTTCTGATACAGCGTTTACAAGCGCCGGAGCATCGCGCAAAGGCGCCATTATGCCAAAAAAAAACCCGCCGCGCTAAATCTCACCGCCCCGGCTCATAAATAGAACCTATGACCGACGTCTATCGACTCGGCCCGGCAAGCAAGCTTTCAATGAAGACCCCTGGCACGCTCCTCTGCCGCTTCGAACAAACCTTCCAGTGCCTCACGGTCAAAGCGATAGGAGGCATTACAGAACTGGCAGTCAACCGCCACTTCGCCGCCCCGCTCATCCAGCAGAGCCAACGCATCCTCACGTCCCAAACTGACAATTGCGTTACCGGAACGTTCCGCCGTGCAACTGCATCTGAATACCACCGGGCCGCTATCGAACAGACGAACGTCTTCTTCGTGATACAGACGTCGCAAAACAGTCTGATTATCGAGACCGATCAACTCTTCGGCGCTGAGGGTATTGGCAAGAATAGACAGATGTTCCCAGGTAGCCGCGCGCTGCTCGGGATCGGTCTGCCGATCCGGCGGCAGCGACTGCAGCATGAAGCCTCGCGCCACCCTGCCATCGGCAACCAGACGAAACTGTGTGGGAAGCTGTTCGGAGTTGGCAAAATAGCCTTCAAGCGCACTCGCCAGGGTCCCGCCTTCGAGCGGGACAATGCCCTGGTACCGCTGCCCGTCATCCGGATCGATGGTAATTGCCAACACGCCGTCCGGCATCAGATCCGTCAGCTCGTCTCCCGTTAGGTCATCGGCGTAACGCGCGATACCACGTAATTCCTGATCGCTGGAGCATTCCACCATCAGCGTAGACAGTGGTCCGGATGACCGCGCCTGCAGTATCAACAGCCCGTCGAACTTGATTGCGGTGGAAAGCAGCACCGAGGCGGCGAGCATTTCGCCGAGCAGCGCGCGGATCGGCTCGGGATAGTCATGCTTGGCAAGGACTTCTCGATAGGCCAGTTCGAGCGAGACGAGCTGACCGCGCGCGTCGGCATTGTCGAAGATAAAGCGCTGGGTGACGTCCGTAGACTGCATAAATGAACCTGCAAAAATCTGGATTATAGCGATTCAGTCGTCGGACGGCGCGTTGTGCTCGTCCCGGAAACGATGAATAGCCCGGCGTTGCTTCTTGGACGGTCGTTGCTCGCTTATGACCATCCCTGCGCCCATAGCCTTGCGCCTGGCGGCGGCTTCCTCGCGACGCTTCACGCTTTCCGCGGTTTCCTCGTACAGCAGTTGTGCCTCAGGCGCTCCACGACGCTGTCCGCTTATCGCCCTGATCTCGACCAGGCGGACATCGAAGCCCTGCCGGATTTCGTACACATCACCAATCCGCGGCTCCTTGCCCGGTTTGCAGCGCTCGCCCTGATGCTGGACCTTTCCGCCTTCGATGGCCGCCTTGGCCATGGCCCGGGTCTTGAAAAAACGGGCGGCCCACAACCATTTATCCAGCCGCACCTTGCCTTCGTCTGTCATAGCGTCTGTACTCCCTTTTCCGGTGAGTTTAACAGGCTTGTCGGAATGGATGACTTGCCCCATGATGCGCGCCATCTGAGGGCGGGATAAGGAGACGCAGTATGAAAACCTTTGACCACCTGAGCGTCATCGGGCTCCGTGAGTGGATCGGACTACCCGAACTGGGCATCAGCCAGGTGATGGCCAAGGTCGACAGCGGCGCGAAGACCTCTGCCCTGCACGCCAGTGATATCGAGACCTTCGAGCGCGACGGCGTAACCTGGGTCCGCTTCACCGCCCACACCGGTACGCGTGCCAAGCTGCGCGGCAAGCGTTGCGAAGCCGAGCTGGTGGATTTCAAACGAATCAAGAGTTCCAACGGTCATATGCAGGAACGCCATGTCATCCGCACGCCGCTGGTGCTCGGTGATCGCTGCTGGTTGGTGGAATTCACCCTGACCTGCCGCAAGGACATGCGTTATCGCGTGCTGCTCGGCTGTACCGCTATGCTCGATGGCCAACTGGTCATCAATCCCGGGACACGCTTCGTCCAGGACAAACCCCAAACATCCCAATTCGCTCAAGGCTGAACACACCATCATGAAAATTGCGGTTCTGTCGCGCAATGCAAATCTGTATTCAACGCGCCGACTGGTTGAAGCTGCGCGCGAGCGCGGACACGAAGTACGGGTCATCGATACATTGCGCGCCTATATGAATATCGCCAGCCACAAGCCGGCGATCCATTACAAGGGACAGGTACTGGAGGGGTTCGACGCGGTGATCCCGCGCATCGGTGCTTCGATTACTTTTTACGGTTCGGCGGTGCTGCGCCAGTTCGAAATGATGGGCGTGTTCCCGCTCAACGAATCGGTGGCCATCAGCCGTTCGCGTGACAAGCTGCGCTCCCTGCAGCTGCTCGCACGCCGAGGTGTCGGCTTGCCGGTGACAGGTTTCGCCCATTCACCTGACGACATCCCGGATTTGATCAGCATGGTCGGCGGCGCGCCGCTGGTGATTAAACTGCTGGAAGGCACCCAGGGCATCGGCGTGGTCATGTGCGAAACCGAGCAGGCCGCCGAGTCCGTGCTCGAAGCCTTCATGGGCCTGAAGGCCAACATCATGGTGCAAGAGTACATACGCGAAGCCGGCGGAGCCGACATCCGCTGCCTGGTGGTGGGAGACAAGGTCATTGCCTCGATGAAGCGTCAGGCCAAGCCCGGCGAATTCCGCTCTAACCTGCATCGCGGCGGTACCGCCAGCCTGATCAAGATCACGCCCGAAGAACGCATGACTGCGGTGCGAGCGGCGAAGGTCATGGGGCTGAACGTTGCTGGCGTGGATATCCTGCGCTCGAACCACGGGCCGGTAGTCATGGAAGTCAATTCCTCGCCGGGACTGGAGGGCATCGAGACCACCACCGGGAAAGACGTAGCCGGGCTGATTATCGAGTACATCGAAAAGAATGCCCGCCCCAACCAGACCCGAACCAAGGGTAAAGGCTGAGGCGTCAGGACGAAGGCCCGCCCGGCACCGGCAGGTCGGTGAATGACCGACCCTGTCGAACCCGCTGCCGATACCAGCCGCCAAACATGATTGCAGCGAGCAGCAGCTCGGTCAGATCCCCACCGTAGAACATCAGTTTGGCTGCCGATTCGACCGCTGCCCGCGGATAACCGACGCCGACCGGCAATTGCCAGACCACCATCAGTTTGGCGAGTACGGCATGCAGCGCGATGGCAGCGAAAAGCACCAGCGCGCGCAAGCGCAAGGAAGGCCGCCGCGGCGCGAGGTCCGGCCCGGCGAGTATTGCCCAGCTGAACAGATAGCCGGCGATCAGAAAATGCAGATGCAACAGTCCCTGCAGGAACCGGGAGTCGAGCGACGCGGCGTAGAGCGGGGACAGATACAACAGGTACATTCCACCGACGTTCAGTATCAGCGCACTGACCGGATGACTGACCCAGCGCAGCCAGCGCGTTGCCAGCAATCGTGCAGTCAATCTTGCGCCCCAGCGAGGCAAGGCCTGAAGCGCCAGAGTGATCGGCGCCCCCAGCACCAGGGCAATCGGAGCCAGCATGCCCAGAATCAGATGCTGCAGCATGTGCCCGCGCAGGTCCTCGTGCGCCCAGTGCATGAACGGCGGCGCAAGTGCCAGAGACATCATCAGGCAGCCACCGGCAAAGCTCAGGCTACGCCAGCCGGGCCAGGTCTTGTCGGCGATCTGCAGGCGCAACTGACAGGCGAAATAGGCTGCGGCCAGTGCCACGGCAAACATCGCCGGCCCGGTCGCCCCGAGCCCGGTAAGAACGTTATCGAGCGACATCCCTGCCCTCCTTTCTGAACCGTGCAAGCACGCAGAACCCAACGATCAGCAACGCCATACCGACGGCGTTCCAGGCCAGGTCATACAGCAGGGGATCTACACCGTAGCGCACCTGGTGAATGCGCAGGATCTTGTGATTGACCACTCCATCGAACAGTTGAAAGCCACCCGAACCCAGCAGCACACCAGCCCATACCATGCCGGTGTGAAGCATTCGCTCCCGGGCGAGTCCGACAAGCAACACGAAGCCGATCACTATGGCGAGCAATTCCACGGCATGCAGCACGCCGTCGGACAGGATGCCGATGAATGGCGTGGCCAGATCAACGAAATGATGCCACTGGAGCAGTTGATGGAAGACGATTTCATCGACAGCCGCCATGGCGCCGATGCCGATCAGCACCGCGTACCAGAGTGAACGTCGAGCATCGCCTTGCTGACTAGTACCGGACACGAGATGCACCAAGAGCAGAAACCTGTCCGACTCTGACTGTCTACCCTCGCTGGCGTTCCACGAAGCGTGGAACCGTTAGCTCTTGTTACAAAGCGTTAGTCAACACGGCATAGTTTTCCACGGCGTCGAATTCCTCGGTGTCGCGCGGTGCGCCGCGGCTGTCAGGTTGGCGTACCGCAAGCAGCGAAGCCACGCCGAAATCGCGGGCGGCACGCAGGATATTCAGGCTGTCATCGATGAAAAGTGTCCGCGCCGGATCGAACGGCACCTCTGCCTGCAGTGCATGCCAGAACGCCTGTGCTTCCTTGGGATAGCCGAAGTCGTGCGAGCTGATCAACCGTTGAAAGTAGGTCATCAGCTCGACCCGCTCCATCTTCAGCGAGAGCGAGCCCCGATGGGCATTGGTGATCAGGATGACCTGGCGTCCGCTACGCTGTAGCGCCTCGAGAAAGTCCCTGGCGTCAGGGCGCAGGCTGATCAGGTGGGCAATCTCGCGCTTGAGCTCGACAATTGGCAGATTCAGTTCGCGCGACCAGTAATCCAGGCAATACCACTCCAGCTGGCCCTGTTTGGCGCGCATAAGCGGAAACACTTCGGCCTTGGCCCACTCCACCGACTGCCCATGATGCTCGGCGTAGCGCTGGGGCATGTATTCCAGCCAGAAATGGTTGTCGAAATGCAGATCAAGCAGGGTGCCGTCCATATCCAGCAGGACGGTATCGATATCGTTCCAGTTCAGCATGTGCGGTTGGGCTTTGCGGCATGTGCAGCTATGATACCGAAGCAGTCCCGCCCACACCACGGAGCCCGCATGCCGCAGAAGCCCGAGAGACTCGACGCCAGGATCGTTGCCAAAAGTCGGCTGTTTACCGTCGAGCAGGTTCAGCTGCGTTTTTCCAACGGTGTCGAACGCACCTACGAGCGCCTGGTGAACAAGGGGCAGGGTTATGGCGCGGTCATGGTGGTGGCGATGCAGGACCAGCGCACCGCTCTGCTGATCGAGGAATACTGCGGCGGCACCGACAGCTATGAATTGTCGGTTCCCAAGGGACTGGTCGAGCCTGGCGAAGATGTTCTCGACGCGGCCAACCGCGAACTGATGGAAGAAGCCGGCTTCGGCGCGCGTCAGCTGGAATACCTGACTCATCTATCGCTGTCTCCCGGTTACATGAGCCAGTCCATAGCCGTGGTACTGGCAAGGGACCTGTATGAAAAGCGCCTGCCCGGTGACGAACCGGAGCCGATCCGCGTCGACAGCATCGATCTGTACGAGCTTTCCAGCCTCGCCGGACGTACCAACTTCAGTGAAGGTCGCGCCCTGGCCGCACTCTACCTGGTTCGCGACCTACTGGAGCAGCGTGGGGAATTGCACCGTTGAGCCAGCCAGTTTCCTTCGACGCACTCTGCGATCTCGCTCGCGAAGCAGGCAAGGCCACGCTGGCCTGGTGGAACAAGCCCCTGGAGGTCATGGCCAAGATTGATGATTCGCCAGTCACCGCGGCCGATCTCGCGGCGCATCGCCTGATCACCGAGGGTCTTGGCTCGCTCACGCCGAACATCCCGATATTGTCCGAAGAAGACGCCGAGATAGCGCTCGAGGCACGCCTGAGCTGGCAGCGTTTCTGGCTCGTCGATCCGCTCGACGGTACCAAGGAATTCATCAACGGCACCGACGAATTCACCGTGAACATCGCTCTGATCGAAAACGGTCAGGTGACCCTGGGTGTGGTCGGCATACCGGCCCGGGACGAGATGTATTGGGGAGGCCGCGATCTTGGCGCCTGGCAAAGGAAAGGTAAGGGTGAGCCGCGTTCGATTCACGTGCGCCAAGCGGCTGAGCCGCTGGTAGTGGTCGCCAGTCGCAGACATTCCAC
>CAYZFU010000154.1:6585-8063 GCA_964477725.1 uncultured Halopseudomonas sp. | reverse complement strand
TTCGCGGTCATGCCCGCTTGTATGGTTTCTCGGCAGGTCCAAAATTGACCTGTCAGGGTGGAGGGGCTAGTCCGCATTCCGGCCTTTCGGCACGGACCGTGGGAGATTTCGCCCCACCCTCACCATAAACGCCAATAGAGAATCCATCGGCAGAGCCAAGCCCGCTCGGACCGACGATATGTTGCAAGCCAGCGTCTGGTGAGCCCTGACAAGTCACAGTCACTTTAGCTTGGAGGGCATGCTATGACAAAGCCGGTCGAACCTATTTTGCTCGGTGTGGATGTGAGTAAGGCCGAACTGGTCGTTGCTCGTAGCGATTCTGATCGCATCGAAACGATCAATAACACTTCGAGCTCTATCAAGCGGTGGCTAAAGTCCCTTCCGCCGGCATGTAAAGTCGCGCTGGAGGCGACGGGTACGTATCACCGCCAGCTCGCCACTCTGTCCCATGAGGCGGGGCACGAGCTGTATCTGTTGGATGGCTATCGTCTCAATCACTACCGAAACGGGGTGGGTAACCGCGCCAAGACCGACCCGTCCGATGCGAGGCTGATCCTGCGCTACTTGAGTAAAGAGCTGGATGAACTGAGGCCATGGGTGCCCGCTGATGACGCGTTCTACCGTGTCCAGGGACTGATGCGCCGCCGAGCCTCACTGGTGCAAACCCGCGTGGCGCTGAATCAAAGCCTGCGAGATATTCCCGAACTGAAGCAGGCTGCCAAGCAACTGGATCAGCATATCCGTCGCGTCGAGCAGTTGATCGAAAAGCGACTGAAAGAAGCTCTGTGCGAAGCGGGCTGGGCGACCGATGCCAAGCGCTGCAGAGCCATCAAAGGGATCGGACCGCTAACCTCCATCGCCTTGGCCAACACGTTCCATCGTGGTCGATTCAACAACAGCGACGCCTTCATAGCGTACTTGGGAATGGACGTCAGAGTGAGAGACTCTGGCAAGCAGATAGGCCGGCGCAAACTAACCAAGAAAGGCGACCCCGAGCTACGCCGCCTACTCTATAACGCCGCTATGGCAGCCAGTAAAGGCGGGGTATGGAAGGCCTTGTACTTGACCTATCAGAGTCAGGGGCTAAAGCCAACTCAGGCCTTGATCAAGCTGGCACGAAAGCTGGCTCGCATTGCCTTTGCGCTGATGCAGAACCAGACAGTTTACCAGCCAAAAACAGCCTGACAGGGGTTCCCATGAACCATAGAATCTCCCACGGGGCTTGGTGGCTTCGAGTGTGGGAGCGCACCTGGGCGCGAAAGCGGGCTCGAAACCCCTTCGCGGTCATGCTCGCTCCCAAGGGGCTCGGTGGCTTCAATGTGGGAGCGCACCTGGGCGCGAAAGCGAGGCTTGGTTCACAGTCGCAGCGGCATCTTGTTGCGCCAGACCCGCTCCCGACCCAAGGTACCTGTCGCTCGAAAAAAGGAGGCGAGATGACAGGGAAACGTTATGCCAGTAGGCGCTTGCGCACCGGACGC
>CAYZFU010000154.1:0-6575 GCA_964477725.1 uncultured Halopseudomonas sp. | reverse complement strand
GGACATGGTGCATTCTTCTTCGCGGTCATGCCCGCTCCCACGGGGCTCGGTGGCCTAATGTGGGAGCGCACCTGGGCGCGAACGGTGCTAGCGATCACTGTGGGCAATGTCACCGGCCTGTCACACCGCTTTGTCATGCTGTTGTCACAGAAAACGACGTGACCCGCCATGGCTGAAACGCTTCATCAAATTCAACGCCATCTTCCAGAACATCTGCAACTCGACAGTCTGCTCGACCAGGGTGCTCGGCACTTGCGCTGCCATGTTGCCGACACGGTGTGTATCGATGGCATCGACATTCCCCTGCGCGTTATCGAGCTAGGCAGCCGCAGCGAAACCGCACCGGTCATCGGCTTTTTTGGTGGTGTACATGGAGTTGAGCGGATCGGCACGCAGGTATTGCTGTCCTGGTTGCACAGTCTCATCCATCGGTTGGACTGGGACGATAGCCTCAGCGGCCAACTCGAGCATGTCCGGCTTGTATTCATGCCGATGATCAATCCGGGAGGCATCTGGCACCGTACCCGAAGCAACCTTAACGGCGTCGACCTGATGCGCAACGCTCCAGTCGAGGCCATGGGGCCGGTACCCTGGTTGGTGGGCGGCCACCGGTTCGGTCCCCATCTGCCATGGTATCGAGGAGCGCACGACGAGCCGATGCAGGTCGAAGCCGCTGCGCTGGTGCGCACGGTCCGCGAGCGACTGTTGACAGCGCCCTTCTCGCTCAGTGTGGATTGTCACAGCGGCTTTGGCAGGCGCGACCGCATATGGTCCAGCTACGCCCGCAGCCATCGGCCGATCGAACATATCGGCGAGGTTTTTGCGCTCAAGCAGCTATACGAGCGAACCTTTCCCAACCATCACCCGTACATCATCGAGCCACAATCGATCAACTACACCACTCACGGGGACCTGTGGGATTACCTGTACGACCAGGCTCGCCAAGCACACCCGCACAATATGTTTCTGCCCTTCACGCTCGAGATGGGATCCTGGCTCTGGGTACGCAAGAATCCGAGGCAGATGCTTGATTACTTCGGGTACTTCAATCCCGTGATCAGCCACCGCAAGCGCCGTGTTTTGCGTCAGCACCTGCCTCTGTTCGAATTCCTTACCAACGCCACACAATGCTGGCGCAACTGGGTACCGCAAGCAGACCAGCGTGACGAACTCGCGCGTCAAGCGATTGCCAAATGGTTTCTGCCAGGCCAGTAAGAGACGTCTTTCTGTAACACTGCCCTGCCATTCTCGCTGCGTTTTCATCAACCAGCCCCAAGGGCTAGAGACGGAGTAGCGGTTTCATGAAAGGTATGTCACGGCGAGATTTTCTTCGGGTTTCCGGTTTTGCGCTGGGTGGCGTGGTCGTCTCGACCGGTTTGCAGGGCTGTCTGAGCGGCAGCGGTTCGTCCAACCGGTCCGAGCCGGAGCCCGCGCCAATCCTGCGTCAGGTCGCATTCCAGCACGGCGTAGCCAGTGGCGACCCGCTGGCCGACAGGGTCATCATCTGGACGCGGGTTACTCCGCTGGACGGGCAGACAGCAGACATCGCGGTTCAGTGGGAAGTGGCAGCCGATGCGGATTTCACCGAGCTGCTGCATAGCGGTAGCGCTCGCACCAGTGCCGACCGCGACTACACGCTGAAGGTTGACGTGCAGAATCTCGCACCCGGCAAGCGCTACCATTATCGCTTCGTCTCGAACAGCGTTACCTCTCCGTCTGGCAGCATGAAAACTTTGCCGTCCGCCGGCATCGAGCAGGTGCGCTTCGCCGTGTTGTCCTGTTCCAACTACCCCGCCGGGTACTTCCATGTATATGCCGCAGCGGCTAAGGAAACCGACCTCGACGCCGTGATTCACCTCGGCGACTACATCTACGAATACCCAATGGGGGGCTACGCTACCGAGGACGCAGAAGCCATGGGCCGGGCATTACCCGCCGACAACGACGTCGAGACGCTTACATTGGCCGACTACCGCAAGCGCTACGCCTTGTATCGCACCGACTCGGACCTGCAGGCACTACATGCCGCCGCGCCGATGATCGCTGTTTGGGATGACCATGAAATCACCAACGACACCTGGCGTGACGGCGCGGAGAACCACAACGAAGGCGAAGGCGACTTCACCGAGCGCAAGCTTGCTGCCCTGCGGGCATATTTCGAATGGATGCCGATCCGGCCTGCCGACCCGAACGACGAGCTGACCATCTATCGCAGTTTCGATTTCGGCGATCTGGTCAGTCTGCACATGCTCGACACGCGCGTGATCGGACGCGACGAACAACTGTCATACGGCACCTACACCACCGAAGCAGGCTTTGACGCCCAGGCTTTCGCCGCCGATGCCAGCGACCCCGGCCGAACCCTGCTCGGACAAACGCAGATGGACTGGCTTCAGGCTCGTCTGGCCAATTCCACAGCCACCTGGCAGGTGCTTGGCCAGCAAGTGCTGATGGGCCGCATGATGCTGCCAGCAGAGCTACTCACCGCGCTTGGCAACCCCAGCGGGGGCGATCTGCTAACCAGATTCAGCGAACTGGTGCAGATCAAACTGCGCATGCAGATGAACGACCCCACCCTGACCACTGCGGAGATCGCTCGTGTCAAGACGGTCATTCCGTACAACCTGGATGCCTGGGACGGATACGCCTACGAGCGCGAGGTGATCCTGGGTCTAAGCCGTTCGTTGGACAAGAATCTTGTGGTACTGGCAGGCGACACTCACAACGCCTGGGCAAATGACCTGGAGACACTCGACGGTTCAGCCGTCGGCGTCGAATTCGCTACGGCATCGGTCACCTCGCCAGGGCTGGAAAGCTATCTGGCGGTGCCGCCGGACATGATCGATCAGACCGAGCAGGTAATCACCACACTGGTCGACCCGTTGCGCTATCTCAATGCCAGTCAGCGTGGTTATCTGCTCGTAAGCTTTACCGATGAACAGGCCCGCGCTGATTGGCGCTTCGTCAACACGGTCAAGCAACGCAGCCATTCAATCGACGCGGCGCGTAGCAAGACACTGACTACCTATATCGGCGCGGCCAACCGGCGGCTGGTAGCCAGCCGCTGAGCTGAACGTGCCGGCAACACCCTCGCGGCTGGTTCAAGGATCCACGCGCCCACGCAGCGCCTTGACCTTGCCACGAGCGGTTTTGCTGTCGACCCTCTTCTTCCTGGCGGAGCGGCTGGCCCGGGTCGGGCGCCGCGGCTTCTGAACCACCACCGACTCATTGATCAGCTCCTGCAGTCGCCGGATGGCGTCCTCCCGGTTCTGCTCCTGGTTGCGATACTGCTGCGCCTTGATCACCACGACTCCATCGCGCGTGACCCGATGGTCGGACAACGCCAATAGCCTTTCCTTGAAAAACTCCGGCAAGCTGGAGCGGCGGATATCAAAGCGCAGATGTATGGCGCTCGACACCTTGTTGACGTTTTGCCCGCCGGCGCCCTGGGCCCGTATCGCGGTGATTTCCAGCTCCGACTCATCGAGCGAAACATTGTGGGACAGTTCGACCATTGCGGTTCCCGATTGAACTAAGCGAAGCGGATTTGACTCAACAAGCCTAAAGGAGAAAAGGACGATGCACAAAACTCCACTGCTCGGCGCCCTCGTGGTTGCTTCGAGCCTTGCGCACGGACAACAGGCACCTACGGAGGACCACAGTTCCGATCTACCCGAGTGGTCTGTAGAAAAAATCGACCCCTGGCACGACAACGTATCGCGCTGGGTCACCAACACATCCCGAAGCATCGACGGTTTCTTCGGCACTGACGACTACCGCGCCGTGAATAACGAGTCTTATCTCAGGCTCACCCAGGAATTCGAATACATGCAGCGCGAGGGATTCGACTCGGATACCGGGATACGCTTCAAGCTGGACCTGCCCACCACCAAGGAACGGCTGCGTCTGATTATTGAAAGTGACCCGGAGGAAACGCGGGGCACCCTGGCCGACGCACCGGCGGAACGCATCCTGCGTGATCGCAACGTCAGCAGCAGTTCGATTATCGGTCTCAGCCGCTTCGGCACGGAAGACAAGAGAATTGGTTGGGAGACCCGCGCTGGCGCCGGAGTGAAGTTCCGCTTCCCATTGGACCCATATGTTCGCCTGACCGCCGAGCGGTTGTGGGATGTGGGTGAAGGCCCGTGGCAACTGGAGTCTTATAACCGCGTCTCCTGGTTCAACAGCGACGGCTACTCGGCTCGAACCCGCTGGGATTTTGGCCGGCCGCTCGATGAAGCGCGGCATCTGCGTTTCATCACCAACGTTCAATGGCGCGAGGAGTACGACACACTGGAATTCGCCCAGAGTGTGGAGCTCAACCGTATTCTCAGCGAGCGTAGCGCCCTGCGTTACGCTGCCGCCGCGGTTGGATCGAGCTTCTCGCGTCCCAAGATGGACGATTACGTCGTGCTGGCACAGTATCGCCGTGACCTGCACAAGGACATCCTGTTCCTGGATGTGATTCCCGAGCTGCGCTTTACCCGCGATCACGACTACGATCCGCGCGTAGGCATTACCTTGCAGCTGGAGATGTATTTCCGTGGAGAGATTACCAACCGTCGACGGACCAGCGCCGGCCTGGATCATCTGGGCAGCTCCGTGGCCCGTGATATCGCCTTAGCCGGCCGCCGCGCCGGCCCCCAGGGCGTCGTAGCGCGAGGCCCCGCGCTGCAGGAAAGCGACTATCCAGCGCATCATTAATGGCCCGTCGATGTCGGCGCTGAGCGAAGCGTGCCCGGCACGCAGGCGCTCAGCCGGGATCAACCCTTGCCGTGCATTCATGAGGTCACAGGAATAGCCTTTACAAAATTCCGGATGACCCTGAACGCTCATGAAGTGCTCTCCATACTGCACCAGGTAATAATTGCAGAATTCACTATGCGCCAGCACTTCCGCCTGGGGTGGGAGGAGCATCACCTGATCCTGATGGCTGACGATAAGATCAAGCTTGTCCTGCCACGGCTCCATCCAGGGCTTGCGAACCGTGACCCGGTTGAAGGACACACCGACTCCCCACCCCTTTTCCGATTTGCGCACCTCGCCGCCAAGCGCCTGCGCCATCAGCTGATGGCCGAAGCAGATGCCAACCAGGGGTTTATGTCGCTGCCATAGCGCGACGACGAACTCCTCGAGCTCAGAGATCCACGGCAGCCCGTCGTATACGCCATATTTGCTGCCTGTCGTCAGGTACGCATCGCAATCGTCAACATGCCCAGGCAGCTCGCCGTCCTGGGTGCGAAATACCTGCACCTCCCCCGAAGGAATATGCGGTCGAAGCAATCGCAGAAACATTTCCGGGTAATTCCCGTGCCTGGCCTGCAGGCTGGCGGTCACATCATCACACTGCAACAATCCAAGCTTCATCCCACGCCTCTCCACGCCCGTATGGATCGCAACCATGCTAGCGCACCGCGATCACTCAGTCTCGCTCGCCGATGTCCTCGTTCCAGAGTTGCGGCTGGTCCCGAATGAAGTCGCGCATCAGGCCGATGCATTCGTTACTCTGGAGGACGGTGACCTCCACGCCGCGCGAACGCAGGAACGCTTCCTCGCCCTGGTACGTGACGTTCTCACCGATGACCACGCGCGGGATGCCGTACAGCACGATCGCACCGCTGCACATCGCACAGGGTGACAAGGTGGTGTACAGCACCGACTCGGCATACACCTCGGCCGGCTGGCGCCCCGCATTTTCAAAAGCGGACATCTCGCCGTGGAGAATGGCGCTGCCGTTCTGCACGCGAAGGTTGTGGCCTCTGCCGATAATACGTCCGCGGTGGACGATGACCGAGCCAATCGGAATGCCGCCTGCGGTCAGACCTTCGCGTGCCTCGTCAATTGCCGCCTGCATAAAAGCGTCCATAGCTACCCCTGAAACGTTGACGTTTAGTGTCGTCTTTGCAAACGCCGAGCGGTATCAGAACTTCTCCTGCCAGCCCGGCACGCCTCGACGTATCACTTCTGAAAATTCTTCCTGCTCATCGATATTCCGCGCTCGTTCGGTAAAATCACCCCGTTCCTTCAGCTCTTCAAGCGGTCTGTCCTGCAGGCCGCCCACATCCTTCACATAGGAAGGTAGACGTGCCGAGAGCAACAGCCTGTGATCGAGCGGCAAACCGTCAACGATCCGGCGGATCATGTTATAGACGATGATGGTGCAGTTTGCGGTGACCGTATGATAAAACCGTGCTTCGCTGGCCAGCTGGTTGCCTTCCTCGACGTAGGCGAGGAACAGATCGCGCATCGCCGGCTCCGGCATGCTCACCCGATAGATGTGCGCCCTTTCCTCCCGCACGTTGGTTCGCACACGCACCGCGTCGTTTTCATCGGTTGCCAGAACGGCCAGTTCGAATTGCTTGAAGAACCCGCCGATGGCTGAAAAGCTCTCGTCGCGCTCGCGACGTATTTCCACAGTGAAGGTGATGAACTCTCCGGTATCGAAGCCGAACGAGACCAGCACATGGGCGATCCCCGGCATGCCCCATTCCGAGGTAATCAGATCAACCGAGCGCAACCGCGACAAGTTGTAGCTGCGCGTTTCCCATCGCTCATCGTAGTCATCGCGCGATCGC
>CAYZFU010000153.1:0-8132 GCA_964477725.1 uncultured Halopseudomonas sp. | reverse complement strand
GCTCGTTGAGGAAGGCGTGGATCGGCAACAGCTCGACACTGGAGACGCCAAGCGAGCGGATATGCTGGAGCAGCGAGCTATTCTTCAGGCCGGCGAAGGTGCCGCGCAGGCGATCCGGCACCGCCGGATGCTGCATGCTGATACCCTTGATGTGCGTTTCATAAACGATGGTTCTGTCCCATGGGATACGCTGCCAGCTGCGCTCCCCCCAGGTAAACGCTGGGTCCACGACTTTCGCCTTGGGAACGAAGGGTGCACTGTCGCGGTCGTCGAAGCTCAGGTCGGCGTCCGGATGCCCGATGGTGTAGCCGAACAGCGCCTCGTCGAAGACCAGTTCCCCTACCAGCTGCTTGGCATAGGGGTCGATCAATAGCTTGTTGGGATTGAAGCGATGACCGGCCTCCGGCTCGTAGGGACCGTAGACCCGATAGCCATACACCATGCCGGGATGGGCATCGGGCAGGTAGCCATGCCAGATTTCGTCCGTGTATTCAGGCAGCTCGATGCGTTCCAGTTCTACTTCGCCCTTGCTGTCGAACAGACACAGCTCGACCTTGGTAGCGTGGGCGGAGAAGATTGCGAAGTTGACCCCCAGACCGTCCCAGGTCGCACCCAGGGGAAACGGATTACCTTCTGAAACACGCGAGCGCTGAGTAACCTCAGGCGCAGCGGGGCGGGTTTGCTGCCTGCTCATTGATCAAAACCTCTTTGGTCCCGGCGTAGCCGGGAACAGCTTCAAACTTTCGGAGTCTTGCTCGTGCTTCGCGGAGCCCGCGGCTTCTTCAGCACCGCTGGCTTCTCGCTTTCCGGCTTGGTTTTCTCAGCGTCCGGCGCAGCCTTGGGCTTGCTGACCCGCTTGGCCTTGGGTGCCGGCTTGGCGGGGGTTTCGCTTGTTTCGGACTCGGCGAGCTTGCGTGCCATCTCCCAGTGGCGAGCTTCCTGTCCTTCGGGCTTTCCTTCCGATTCCCAGATTTGATAGGCGAGCTGTCGCACGCGGTCGTCGGTGGTCATACGCTTGACTCCTTGCAATGGGGGGTGGAACACAGCAGGTTGACTGGAAACTCTGCAAGTACCTCACTTACGGCGATACAGCCGTCAACCGGGCTGATCGAAGAAGAAGACAGCGCGCAGGTCAACTGGTTCTCATGCATCGGCGAAGGCAGTCTGATCCGCGTGTCGCCCCAGCGATCCGCTGGGACGAGGGGGACCTGACTGTCGCCAAGCAGAGCGCTGACCGTGCGTGGCACTACTGTCACAAGATAGTCGCCTTCGTAGCGACGCGCGAATGCAATGACCCGGTCAGCATGTTCGCCCTCGGTTTCCAGGGCAACGTAGGCGCCGTGGCGGAACAGTTGTGGTTGCGCCGCGCGGATAGTCAGTATGCGTCTGATCAGCCACTGCTTGATCCGACCATCGCGCCACGCCTGCAACAGCTCGGCGGGCTCCGGGTTTTGCTGCAGCGCGTTGACGCGCGCGGCGAAATCCACCGGTCTGCGGTTGTCGGGATCGACCAGATTGAAGTCCCAGAACTCGCAGCCTTGGTACAGGTCGGGCACGCCCGGTACGGTCAGGCGCAACATGGTCTGAACCAGCCCGTTCAGGGCGCCGGTGGGCGCAATGGAATCGACGGCCTGGGTGATGTCGCGGCGCAGCTCAGCAGCATCGTGGCCGGTCATCAAAGTGCTCAGAAAGTCACGACAGGCCTGTTCGTAAGCCTCGTTTGGTGAGCTCCAGCTGCTGATGAGCTTGGCTTCGCGCAGCGCTTTTTCCTGCCAGCCGAGCAATCGGTCAAGGTAGCTCTGCATGGCCGTCGCGTCGTTTGGATCCAGTGTGGGCGACCAGCTGCCGAGCAACGCCTGGTAAAGGATGGCTTCGTCGCCCGGCGTCGGCGCCGGGTTGCCGTCAAGTTCGCCGCGCAGCGGCGCGGCCAGCCCTTGCCAGGTCTGCATTTTCTCGGCCAGCCAGGCTGCGCGCTCGCTGAGCACGGCCAGCCGCGCTCGGGTATCTTCACCGCGCTTGTTGTCGTGGGTAGCGGTGGTCAGCATCGAATCCGGGAAGGTCTTGGCGCGGTTCAGGCACTCTTCATGAAAACTCGCGGCATCGGCACCCAGATGTTGCGGGTCAAAGCCTACGTCATAGCGCGAGAGCAGCACCCCGGCTCGATAGCACGCGGTGTCTTCCACCGCCTTGGCGGCGGCTGGAGAGGTCAGTTGCTGAAAGCGCACCAGCACCTTGTTGCGCAGGTTGCGCTCATGCCCGGGCGGCAACTGGCAAAGCGGCTCGCCGCCGAGCCATTGGTCGAGCTGTTCGAGTACCGGCCACTCCGCTTCGGGCAGGTAGGCGCGGGCGCCTTCCTTGGCTTGGTCGAAGAATTTCTGATCCTCGGCCGAACGGCCAACCGCGCCGGCGTAGGTGCGATATACCGGGAAATGTGCAACCAGTTCGGTGAGCACACGGCGAATGGCGCCAAGGGTTAGGTCTCGGGTGTCGATGTGAAAGCGGGCGATCTGCAACAGGCCCTGAGCAACGCTCTCCAGATCACCGGCTAGAGAGCTGGCGAGCACCAGCTTGCGCGCTTCGTAGACTTCTTCAAGAAAGTCCGCCGGACGCCCGCTGAGGGAATTCCAGAGCACGGCCAGTTGCGTGCCGCCTTCGGTGTCGTGCTGCAGCAGCGACACCTGATTCATGAATTCGTAGCCGGTCGTGCCGTCTACGCCCCAACCGGTTGGTAACGCCTCGCCTTCGCCGATGATTTTCTCGACGTAAATCGGAAAGTGCGCATTGCCTTGGGTGCCACGCAGGCTATCCACGCGACGGCGCAGCCGGCGGCAATAGGCGCGGGGGTTGGCCAGGCCGTCGACATGGTCGATGCGCAGCCCGTCGATGCTGCCGTTCTCGATCAGCTCGAATACCTTGGAATGGGTTGCTTCAAATACATCGGGCAGTTCGACGCGTAGGCCGCCCAACTCGTTGATATCGAAGAAGCGGCGCCAGTTGATGTCGTCGGCAGCGGTACGCCAGCTCGCCAGGCGGTAGTACTGACGCTCCAGCAATACGTGCAGCGGCTTGCGACCGCCCTCGTTGGTCGGATCGAAGCGGGCAAGCGCACGCTCGATGGCGCCGTGCAACGATTCTCGCGATACCGTCTCGGCCAGTTCACGGCGTAGTTCCTGCGCAATTTTCCAGGCGCCGGCGGACTCGTCCAGCAACTGGAACTTGTCTGCCATGGCTGTCAGCGTCTCGTTGTCGCTAGCGCGCAACACCTGCTGGTAGGTCGGCGGATACAGCGGGAAACGGTGGTCGTAGTGGGCGGCATAGAACTGGCCCTGCTCGGCATCGAAGTGCAGGCTCAGCTCGCCACTGGAAAGGACTTCGCCATAGTCCGTCCGTAGAAACGGCACCAGAAGCTGGTCGTGCATGAACGGGTCGAGCGATTGCCACTGAATGTCAAAAAAATGCGCGTAGGGGCTCATTGGGCCCCATTCCAGCACATCCAGCCACCACGGATTACCGCTACCGCCCACAGCCATATGGTTGGAGACGATGTCGAGGATCAGGCCCATATCGTGCTTTCGCAGCTCGGCCACCAGTCTTTGCAGGGCGGGTTCACCGCCGAGCTCCGGATTGATCCGCGTCGGGTCGATGACATCGTAACCGTGCATCGAGCCGGGGCGTGCCGTCAGCAGGGGCGAGGCGTAGATGTGACTGATGCCCAGCCTGGCGAAGTAACTGACCAGTGGTACCGCGTCGTCGAGCGTAAAGTCTTTATGGAACTGAAGCCGGATGGTTGCCCGTAAATCGCTCATGTTGCCTTTTTCCGCGTCGCTTGACGTGCCTTGCCCAGTCGCTTGAGACGGGCCGTGATTGCCCCGTCCTTGAGCATGTCGCCAACCTCGTCCGGCCAGCGACGGCGCCAGTTTGGGTGCTCGTCGCCGGGACCTGGGAGGTTTGGCTGATCCATGCTACCCATGACATCCTCCAGCGGCAGAAGTGCCAGCGGGGCGGGTGTGCTGCCGAGTAATTCGATGCAGGCGCCGAGTCTGGCGTCGTCGTCATCGGTGGGGCCAGCGAGGAAACCTTTGTCAACAAGCAGCTCTTCCAGCGCTGTTTTCTCCTTCTGGCGCACGGCCCGATCGTCTTCCGATTGCTCCGCTGGGCGGTGGCCGGCATCGATACGAGCATCGATGTCGCGGCAGTTGAACCAGCCCTTTATGCTCGGCAGATCATGAGTGGTGGTCGTCGCCAGGGCGTCGGCAGGCCAGCGCGCCGGGGGAATAAAGCGCCCGTCATCTTGCTCGAATAGCAGGACCCGCATGCCGAGTATGTTGCGTCGTGCCAGGTCCTCCCGCAGCCCTTCGGGGACCGTACCCAGATCTTCGCCAATGATCAGTGCCTTGTTGCGCCAGGCCTCGAGGGAAATCAGCCGCAGCAGATCTTCGAACGGAAACTCGAGATAGGCGCCGGCGTCCGATGGGGCGCCTTCGGGAATGACCCACAGCCGCTTGAGCCCCATGACGTGGTCAATGCGGATACCACCGGCATGAGCCATGTTGGCCCGTAGCATTTCGATGAACGCGCGAAAGCCGTTTTCTCTCAACCCCTGCGGTGAAAAGGCAGAAATACCCCAGCTCTGACCATTGCTGTTGAGGATGTCCGGCGGCGCGCCGACGGTCACCTGAGGCAGAAACTCACTCTGGCGTGTCCAGGTCTGGCTGCCGGCGCCGTGCGCGCCGACAGCCAGATCCGCGATCAACCCGATCTTCATGCCGGCGTTCACTGCGCTGCGCTGTGTCTGCTCCAGGCTGCGTGCCATCAGCCATTGGGCAAAGCAGTGGAAATCGATTTCCTGCTGATGTTCGCGGGCAAAGCGTTGTACGGCCGTGCCGTGAGGATCGCGCAATTCTGCCGGCCACTGGCGCCAGTCGTCTGCTTCGCCCTTGTCACGCATATGTGAGTGCAGGGCTTCGAAGCGGCAATGCTGTTCCAGGGCTTCACCGCCCTGGTCGATGAACGCCTGCAGGTCTTGCATGGCTTGGCCCGGGCTGGCCTGGAAGTTGGCGTGTAGTTGACGCAACAGACGCAGACGTACCGCTGAAGCCGCCGGCCAGTCGATCAGATCGAGTGTTTCCAAGCGATGCATCTCGTCCTGCAATCCGCACTGTTCGATGGCCTGATTCATGGCTTCCTGCCCGAGGACGAGCTCGGGCGATGAATGCAGGATGTTGAAGAACATCCTGCTGGACGGCGAGTACGGGCTGTAGTTGTGCAGATCGGCGCTGAACATCGCATGCAGCGGGCTGATGGCGATGGCGTCGGCCCCGTGCGGGGCGATCTCACCGCACAGTCTGGCCAGGGCGCTGGTGTCCCCCAGTCCGCCGTCGCCTGTTTGACGCAGAGAATAGACCTGAGCCGTGATGCCCCAGGCCCGCGCGTTTTCGCGTCCGGTCAGATCGTCCACGCTGGGGCAGGCAGGCGGTGCGATGGCTAGGGTGGTTTCCTGTCCGGCAATTTTCAGATGATGGTAACCACAGCTTTCGATACCGGGCAGACAGCTGTGTTCGTCCAGGTCACCATCCAGTGCCTCACCATGTTCCAGCGTGAGCTGGTACGACTGGCCGGCCTTGAAGCGCCCGGCGAAACACAGCGGCTGGCCCTGGTCATGCGCGATCAGCGGGTAGAGCGTCGGATTGTGCCGTTGCTGCTCGATTTTATTCAAACTCTGCCTGATCTGCTGCTCGTCGCCGGCCGGGTAGCCCAGCGCTTCCAGCAGGGCGCGCTGGTGCTCCGGAGCGACGCTCTGCGGCTTGCCGAATGCGTCTGTCCAGTCGATGGTCAGCCCGGCTGCCCGGGTCAGTTGTTCGAGGAGAGCATCGTTCATTGGGCTGTCTCCAGCAATGCGATTACGCTGTGCGGAGACAGCATGCCGGAATCAGCATCGACACGGTTGATGTAGAGCAATTCGGAGCCTTGCGACGGCGGATCGGACGTGACGAATGCTTCGCTCAGATTGATATCAATGCGCAGCACGCGCCCGTCGGCGAGCTTCCAGCGAGCAGAGACCGCGTTATCCGCGAGTACCTGGGCGCCCTCGGAACGGACGTCACCCAGGCGCGGAATGATTTGCTCACGGCGCAGCTGCAACAGTTCCCGGTACAGCATGCGCCATGGCTCGAATTCCGGTCGCCCGACCGACCCGGCGAAATCAGGCCGCGACGAGGTGAAAGTTTTCACTGCGTTCGGGTCGGGAACCGTGGTCTGGCCCTCGTGGCCGGCGAACAGCGCGAACTCGGAAAACTCCCGCTGACGGCCCTCGCGTACGGCCTGGGCGAGCTCCTCGTTATGGTCGGTAAAGTACAGGAATGGCTGCCGTGAACCCCATTCTTCGCCCATGAACAGCAGCGGTACCATCGGCGAGAGCAACATCAGTGCCGTAGCCGCGCGGAGCGAATCGGGGTCGGCCAGGGTGATCAGTCGCTCGCCAAAGGCGCGATTGCCTATCTGGTCATGGTTCTGCAGAAACAGGACGAAGGACGAGGGCGACAAATGCGCGCTTGGCTCGCCGCGCGCATGGCCGCGGCGGTTGGAGTCGCCCTGGTAGATGAAGCCCTCACCGAGGCAGCGCGCCATCTTGAGCGTCGGCTCGCTGGCAAAATCGGCGTAGTAGCCTTCCTCCTCGCCGGTGAGCAAGTGATGCAGGACATTGTGTCCATCATCGTTCCACTGGGCATCGAAGCCGCGTTCGAGCAGACCGGCGCTGTTGTCTTCGTTTTCCAGCACCAGATGCACGTGCCGGTCCGGTCCGGCGGCTTCGCGCACGCGCTGGGCCAGCTCGACCAGAAAATTCTTTTCGCTGATGGCGTGGACAGCGTCCAGACGCAGGCCATCGATGCGGTAGTCCATCACCCACATCAGGGCGTTCTCGCAGAAGTAATCGCGCACTTCCGAGCGGCGAAAATCGATGGACGGACCCCAGGGAGTCTGGATGTCGTCGCGGAAGAAAGGTTCGGCGTAAGCATGCAGATAATTGCCATCCGGCCCGAAGTGGTTGTACACCACATCCACGTAAACCATCAGCCCGTGAGCGTGCGCCCTGTCGACCAGTCTTTTCAGGTCATCTGGCGAGCCGTAGGAGCACTCCGGCGCGAACGGCAGCACACCGTCATAACCCCAGTTGCGCGCGCCGGGAAACTCTCCGAGGGGCATCAGCTCGATCGCGGTGATGCCGAGCTCTTTCAGGTATGGCAGGTAGGATTCGACGCCAGCGAAGCCGCCGAGCAGACCTGCGTGCAGTTCGTAGATGATGGTTTCGTGCCAGGGCCGGCCATTCCAGCCTTGCGTGGTCCATTCGAACCCTGCGTGATCGACCACCCGGCTGAAGCCGTGGACGTCGCCGATCTGCGCGCGGGATGCCGGGTCCGGCACGCGTAGCTCGCCATTGATCAGGTAACGGTAGCCAGTGCCGGCCGGGCAGGGCACCTCGGCGCTGAACCAGCCGTCGGTGCCGGGTTGAAGTGAGCTGATGTTGCCAGTGTCCAGTTCGACGGATACTTCGCGGGCATCCGGTGCCCAGAGCGCGAAGCGGGTAGTGCTAGGGTCAATCAGATGGGCTCCGTGCCTGGGCAGCTTTTGTGGCATTCATCGTCTCCCGACTTCGCGAGCCAGCGTGGCTGGCACCTTGTCATTGAGTAGTCGTTGATAGAGTTCGTCGTAAGGCTTCACCGACTCCTGCCAGTACAGGGGCGATGCCATTGCCTTGCGCCGCATGGCATTGAGCAGTTCCGGATGGCGGTGAACGTTGATCGCCCGCATCACAGCTTCCAGATAACTGGCTTCGGTCGGCTCGCCGAAGAGGAAGCCGGTTACGCCGTCCTCGATGGTATCGGCCAGCCCGCCTGTTCGGCGTGCGATGGGCAGAGACCCGAAACGCTGGGCATACATCTGGCTGAGACCGCACGGCTCGAAGCGCGATGGCATAAGTAGAAAATCACTGCCGGCGAACATGCGCCGGGCATCGGTCTCGTTGAAACCGACGTTTACTCCGATACGGCCGCGGTGACGCATGGCCAGCTGGCGCATGGCTTCCTCGATCTTTGGCTCACCGCGACCGATCACTGCCATGCGTCCACCCGCCT
>CAYZFU010000152.1:5581-8228 GCA_964477725.1 uncultured Halopseudomonas sp. | reverse complement strand
TTCTCGTGCTCGACCACTGCGGCAGCTACCCGACCGTCAGCGCGACGCGGCCCGGCAACGAAATGCAGCTCTTCGAGTTCCTGACTCAGACTGTCCTCGAGCGCAAAGGGAAGCGCGGCTCGAATCGCGGCCTGACGTCGAACCGGCATGGCCACGCGATACAGCGTCACGGCAGATGCCGGAACCAACCCGCGGATGCGTTCGGCGGGAAAGCGAGTGCGCAGCTCCGCCAGCCGGTTTTCGCCACTGTCGAGAACGCTCCCCTCCCGATCCAGGCGCCACCAGTGCCAACTGGCGGGCGCCTGGGTCGAGGCGCTTTCCGATTCCGGTAAAAGTACTATCAACATATTGCCGATCCGTTGTCAGGGCTCACAGGCCGTTTGTTCTCTAAGCACCACTTTTCCATTGGGTGCGTCAAGCAAGGTGCATTGGTAATAGCGCCGCTCGCCAAACTCGGCGACTATCTGCAGGCGCATGAACCAGGGCGCCTGCTGCGGTGCAGGCCGCTCCGCGAATACTTCCTTGATGATGTCGCTGCTTCTTTCCAGATCAATAGCGCTGGCAGCACCGGGGTATGCCGTCACGTACGGCGACAGGGCCTGCCAGGCTTCGCCAGTCATACCGCTGACGCTCGCCAGCTCCGCAGCCGTGATCATCGGCCGGTTTCCGGATACTTTCGGCGGATCGGCGAGGCGATAAACCGGATCGTCTGTCTCCGGGTTCATCCAATCGGTCACCGCCAGAGCCAACTGCGCACCCGACGGCATGCTGACGCCCGACTCCTGGGAGACTCTGTCGACCAGGCTGGCGAAGTATCCCTGCTCGACCTCGTCGGCGCCAGCCAGCGCGTTGAGGTTGTAGCGGCATTGCATGTTGTCCAGCGTCGCCTGCAAGCGGATACCGTCCACCTCGAATGGCAGCACCGGTGACAGGCAGGTATCCCAGGGCAGGTCATCTGACCCGCCAGCCTGTTCCAGAACTTGTAACACCATTGCTTCGGCGCCAGCGGCGATGTGCCTGGACATGTCGCGTTCGAACACCGCGCTCGTGCGGCGAATGTCGGCCTGACCCCGCAGGGCCATGGCTACCGCTGCGACTGTCGCCAACGCCACCACGAGCAGCGCTGTGACCAGGGCGATACCCTGCTGCCTGACCGGCTTCACAACCCCACCGCCATCAGCCGGCGGACCGGGCCGACGCCCGGAAGGTCCAACACCAGCTCGACTGCAAGCGGCAGAGTGGTACTGTCACCCCCTGCGTCTGCGGGCGGCCAGGATTCAACTCGCTGCAGTCCTTCGTCGCTGCGGATAATGAAAAAGAATCCGCTATCGAGTCCAAGTACCTGTTCCGTTCCGACCAGCTCGGCAAAAGGCCGTACCCGCATCGCCTCGGTATCGACGATATCGATGCCAGGCCACATTTCCCTCTCCAGACCCCGCTCAGTGATTCTCCAGGCGGTGCGGCGGATACGCTGATCGCCGCCAGCTCCGGCGCGCACCAGTTCCAGCAGGTCGGTATCGCCACCGGCGCGCAACCGAAGCGGCGGCAGGCGATCGCCGTACTCATCGCGCACCGCCACATCGATCACCTGTGCAAGGTCGCGCTCCAGTACGCTCAGGGTCACCTGCAGATCCGCCAGACGCTGAGCCTGTTCGCGCGTGACCACGTCTGCATCCAGAACCGCACGCAGCCCCTGGTAGGCGACCAGACTCATGATTGCGAACACAGCCATGGCGACCAGCATTTCCAGCAGCGTAAAGCCGCGCATCTGGCGGGAACGGCGAATCATGGCAGGACGAACCCGGTGACGTTGGCCCGCTGCTGCTCTTCACCACGCTCGGCCATCCACACGCGTACATCGATCCGCTTGACCGGTGGCAGCGGAAAGGGTGCGCTGGCTGTAAAGTCGCTCACGTTCGCCTCGTAGCCGTAGCGATACGGGCCCATGATCACCTCCCCGGCGTGGTTGCCATCGACAACCGTGCGCATACCGGCTTCGTACTCGGCGAGCACGTTCTGCCCGGCCCAGTGCGCCAGGGTGCGCTCCTGCAGGTAGGCGGTATTGCGGGCGTGCTCGGACCCAGTCTTGACCAGCGCAGCCAATGCCACCCCGAGTACCGTCAGGGCTACCAGCACTTCAAGCAGGGTAAATCCGCGATCAGTCTTCCGGCTGCGCATCCAGCACCTCTACCCGGCCATCCGCACCGATCTCGATGTGCCGCTCGATCGTGCTGCCGGGCTTGCGCAACGTAATCACTGCCGGCGTCATTTCGCCCGTGTTGCTCAGTCTTATGTGCGGCTCCCAGCCACTGGTCTGTGGAAGCGCCAGCCGCTTTTCTTCCAGCACCAGATCGAGCTCGACGATCTGCTGGTCGATAGGATGCGGACCGAGCTGGGTGTCGGTCACGGGTCGCCATTCGCGCGTCGCATCGTCGAGCAGCACAAGCTCGAGGAAACTGTACCCATCACGACGCAAGCCCAGCGCGCGCTCGGCCTGGCCGGTGATCATGGTCTCGTCGCGTGCCAGCCTGAGTACCCCGGCTAGCCGATCGGCCTCGCTGCGAAGCTGCCTTTCTGCCCCATCGCCGACCGCCAGGGTCGCCAGACTGGCCACAATGCCCACCAATACCAGCACGACGAGCAGCTC
>CAYZFU010000152.1:0-5507 GCA_964477725.1 uncultured Halopseudomonas sp. | reverse complement strand
TAGCGTTGGGCTTGCCTCATCACTGCTGGTCCGTGGTGCGCTCGACATTCCAGTTACCGATATCGGCATTTGAACCCTCACCGCCCGGCCGGCCATCGGCCCCCAGGCTGTATAGGTCGAATTCGCGACCATCTCGCCCGGGACGCAGATATTGATAGTCGTTACCCCAGGGATCCTGCTGCAGACGATCGATGTAGCCACCGGAGCCCCAGTTGCGCGGGGCATCCGTACCGGTCGGTCGGGTGACCAAAGCGCCCAGGCCCTGCTCCGTGCTGGGATAGTTGAAATTATCCAGACGGTACAGGTTCAGTGCGCTTTCCAGTGCACGAATGTCATTCTGCGCCTTGGTCGTGCGCGCCTGATCCGGCCGGTCCATGACGCGCGGGACGACTACCGCGGCGAGAATGCCCAGGATGACCACGACGACCATGACTTCGATCAGGGTAAAACCGCGCTGTACCGCGGCGGAGCGAGTGATTGTCTTTACCATTGTTCAGTTAACCAGTGTATTGAGTTCGAAGATCGGCAACAGGATTGCGAGCACGATGATCAACACCACACCGCCCATTGCCAGGATAAGCAGAGGTTCGAACACGCCCATGACGATAGCGATCCGCGCCTCCAGTTCGCGCTCCTGCGTTTCCGCTGCGCGCTCAAGCATCTTGTCGAGCGTGCCGCTGCTCTCACCGCTCTTGATGAGACTCAGGGTCATCGGCGGAAAATAACCGCTGCGCTCCAGCGAGTGACCGACGCCAGCCCCTTCGCGCACACGCTTGGCAGCATCACCAACCGCTTCACGCATCGGCACGTTGGATACCACGCTGGCACTCATATTGAGCGCATCGAGCAAGGGCACCCCGCTTCCAGCAAGAATATTCAACGTGCGGGCAAAGCGTGCGGTGTTGAGGCCGCGGGTCAGACGGCCAATGAGCGGTAGCCGCAGCAGCCAGTTATCCCAGGCGCGACGCGGCCCCGGACGTTTGAGTAATTGCTTGGCGACCACCACTATTGCAATCAGCGCAACCAGCATGAGCAGACCCCAGTCGCGAAGCGTGTCGCTGGTAGCAATCAGCGCGCGGGTCAGCCAGGGCAGCTCTTGGTTCATGCCGGTGAAAACCTGCACGACTTCGGGTACCACATAGGTCAGGAGCGCGACGGTCACCAGAATCGCCACCGCCGTCAGGATTGCCGGATAGAACATGGCGAGCATGATTTTCTGGCGCATGGCATTCTGCGCTTCGACGTTATCGGCCAGACGTTCGAGTACCACATCCAGACGACCAGCCTGTTCCCCGGCAGCGATGGTAGTGCGGTAGATCGCCGGAAACACCGACGGAAACTCACCCAGCGCATGCGCCAGCGGTAGACCTTCCATGACACGGGTGCGCACTGCCGCGAGCGTGGAGCGCACTGTCTGCGACTCGCTCTGACGCGCAACGGTGCCCAGTACCTCTTCGATGGGCATGCCCGCTCGGGCAAGTGTGGCCATCTGCCGCGTGGCCAGCGCCAGCTCGAGCGGTTTGATCCGTCGCTGCATCACTGGCATGCGCAGGGCGGATTGCCGCTCGGCAATCTGGTTCACCGCCATGGGCATCAGCCCTTGCTCGCGTAACCGACTTCTTACCTGGCGGGACGAATCGCCTTCCTCCACACCCTTTTTGGTGCGCCCCGCCTGGTCCAGCGCAACGTATTCGAATGCCGGCATGTTCAGTCCTCCCGGGTAACGCGGAGAACTTCTTCAAGGGTGGTATCGCCGGCCAGAACCCGGCGCAGTCCGTCCTGTCGGATTCCCATCTGGGCCAACCGGGCGTGGCGAACCATGGCCTGCTCGCTGGCACCGTCGTGAATCAGGCCGCGCAGGGTTTCGTCGATTTCGATCAGCTCATAGATGCCGGTGCGACCCCGATAACCGGTGCCATTGCACTGTTCGCAGGCACCAGCGCTGTAGAGGGTCGGCGCCTGTTGCGGGTCGACCCCCATCAGTCGGCACTCGCTCGCCGTAGCCGGGTGCGGCTTGCGGCAGTTGGAGCACAAGGTCCGGACAAGACGCTGCGCAAGCACCCCATTGAGCGTCGATGATAGCAGAAACGGCTCGATTCCCATGTCACGCAGACGGGTGATCGCGCCCACCGCGGTGTTGGTGTGCAAGGTGGAAAATACCAAGTGGCCGGTCAAGCTTGCCTGAATGGCGATCTGCACGGTTTCGACGTCGCGAATCTCACCAACCATCACCACGTCAGGGTCCTGGCGCAGAATCGCCCGCAGGCCGCGCGCAAAGGTCATATCAACCCTGGAATTGATCTGCGTCTGGCCTATTCCATCCAGGTAGTATTCGATCGGATCCTCAACGGTCAGAATATTGCGGCTACGATCATTCAACCGCATCAGTGCCGAGTAAAGCGTCGTGGTCTTGCCTGAGCCGGTCGGACCGGTGACGAGCACGATCCCGTGCGGACGGCTGATCACCCGCTCCATGGCGTCGTAGTGCTCCTGACACATACCCAACTGTCGCAATTCCAGGCGGCCCGCCTGCTTGTCGAGCAGACGCAACACCACCCGCTCGCCGTGCCCGGATGGCAAGGTGGAGACCCGAACATCCACGGCTCGCCCTACCAGGCGCAGGCCGATGCGGCCGTCCTGCGGCAAACGCTTCTCTGCGATGTCGAGCTTGGCCATAACCTTGATCCGCGAGACGATCACCGGTGCCAGCGCACGCGGCGGTTCGAGCACTTCGCGCAACACACCGTCAACACGCAGCCGGATCGACAGGCGATTCTCGAACGGCTCGATGTGGATATCGGAGGCGTTTTCCTTCACCGCTTCGGAAAGCAGGGCGTTGATCAGACGAATGATCGGTGCTTCGTCCTGCGATTCGAGCAGGTCTTCGGGCTCGGCGAGTGACTGTGCGACCGACATGAGATCGGCGTCGTCACCCAGACCTTCGACAAACTGCATGGCATCGTTGGCGGAGCGCTCATAACGGTCGCGCAGGCGCGCGGCGAAAGCATCGTCGTCGAGCAACAGCGGCCGCAACGGATGGCCGGCGAGGCGTCGCAGCTCGAGCAGGGCCTGTGAGTTGCAATCGGCGCGAACATACACCTCCAGTTCGCCACCGTGCAGGTTGCCCGGCAACAGACCGAAGCGCCGTGCGAAACGGTAGCCGGTATCCGCCTGTGGGCCTGCTTCCGGGATAATGGCGCTGATCTCGCTTTCGCTCATTCCAAAACCTCAGTTGACTGTCGGCGGCACCGGAATCGAGGATTCCACGGGAGCCATGCCCTGGATGGCATTTTCGAACGGCGCGGGCAGCGACAACAGGTAGCTCCAGTCCGGCAGCACCGGCATGGTGTTGCTCGGCAGCAGACGATCGTCACGCTGTTGTTCGCGTACCTGCTGGTCACGTATATAGGAATACTTCGAGTGCGTCAGGCTTTCCGATACGGCGGTGTCCCGCACGATGACCGGCCGCAGAAACACCATCAGATTACGCTTCTGCAATTCCGCCGTGTCATAGCGGAACAGCCGACCTAATCCAGGGATATCACCCAGCCCGGGCACCTTGTCGCGGGTCTCGACCATCTGATCGTCAATCAGACCGCCCAGAACGATGAGCTCGTTATCGTCAACCATGACGTGCGTGTTGAGGCTGCGCTTGTTGGTAATGATGTCGGCTGCCCCACTGGCTCCGGGGGCGATTTGCGACACCTCCTGGGAGATTTCCAGGCGCACCGCGTTGCCTTCGTTTATCTGCGGACGGATACGCAGCTTGATACCGACGTCTTCACGTTGGATCGTGTCGAACGCCTGACCGGAATTTTCTACCGAACGGCCAACAATGAAGGGCACATTCTGACCGACGACGATTTCGGCCTCTTCGTTGTCCAGTGTCAGCAAACTGGGTGTGGACAGGATGTTGCTCGAACTGTCGCCCTGCAGTGCGTTGACCAGCAAGGCGATCTGCGTGCTGCCGATGCTGGCTATGCCGCCGAAGCTGCCTCCGTCCGGGAATGAGGGGGGCGTGGTGATATTGCCATCAAGATAGCCTCGCACTGCACCGGCGAGATTCACCAGCCCGCGACCGTTGCGGTTGAAGTTGATAATCCCTACGCCGCCGCTTTCATTGCCAACGCCCCACTGAACGCCGAGCTCCTTGGCTCTGTCGTACGAAACTTCGGCGATCACGGCCTCGACCAGTACCTGTGCCCGACGGATATCGAGTTGACGAATGATCGAAGCCATTTCCCGTGACAGCTCGGCAGGACCATGGACAACCACCGAATTGGTACTTTCGTGATGCTGAATACGTACCTGCGATTGGGAAGAGCCGCCCATGCTGGACATGCCTGCGTTCGGGTCGCCGGTAGTCGCCGTTTCACCCTGTCTGTTACGCCCTTCGGCTATGCCCCTCAATACCTCGGCAACCTGTTCGGCCTTGGCGTAGCGGAGGTAGTGCACCTGGGTGTCGCCACCCTGACCGGGCACGTCCATGCGCTGAATCATCGTCCGCAGCGTCGCCCGGCTCTCCGGGTCGCCACGCAGGATCACGCTGTTGGTGCGCTCATCGGCGATCACCCTGGCGCGCTTGGTGAAATCTTCGCTTTCGCTGCCGCCTTCGAGTCCTTGAGCGATACGTACCACTTCCAGCGCCGAAGCATGTTCGAGCGGAACGATCTCGACGCCATCCATGGACTCCTGATCGATACGCTCAATCAGCCCCTGTATGCGACGGACATTGGCTGCCGTGTCGGCTATGACCAGCGAGTTGGATTCGGCCGCTGCGGCCAGATGCCCGCCCTTGGGAACAAGCGGACGCAGGATGCGCACAAGCTGACCGGCGCTGATGTGCCGTACCGGAATGACATGGGTGATCATTTCATCGCCACGAGTCTCGGCGCTCAGCGAGGGCACTTCGTTTTCCTTGGCCTGAACCTCCGGCACGATTCGCACCACCCCTCCGCTGCCGGTAACCGCAGAGAAGCCGTAGGACTTCAGAACAGCCAGAAACAGGTCATATAGCTCGCCGCGCCGGATCGGTTGACCGGAGACGACATTCACTTCGCCGCGCACGCGCGGGTCGACGATGAAGTTGATCCCGGTTTCCTCGCTGACAATCTCTATCAGGCCATTGATGTCGGCCTGGCGCAGGTTCAGCACCAGTTCCTCGTTCGGGTCCCCGGCCGGAACCACCAATTGCTGGGCAGCATCGCTTTGATCGCTGCCTGACTGAGCCATGACAGAAGCGCTCAGTAAACTCAGGCTCAATGCCACAGACAAGGTGAGGCGGCTTTTAGCAAACAAGATCGGCATCGTGTCCTAGTCCATCATTATCGTTATGTTCATCGGTTCGCCGTTTCGCTCGAGCGAGACGGACACGGAGCTAGCACTGCCCAACTCCTGAAGAATTTCGCGGTAGTCATTGATCTCGGAGACCGGCGTCCCCTCGACGGCTATGATAACGTCGCCCGGCTGTAGCCCGGCGGCTTCGAACTCACGTTGGTTGCGCGCGG
>CAYZFU010000151.1:1070-8257 GCA_964477725.1 uncultured Halopseudomonas sp. | reverse complement strand
TGCCGATCTTCTTGCCCACTGCCAGACAGGTGTCCATCACGTCCTGGTCAGTGGCCTTGCCACGAACCACTTCGAGCAGCTTCATGATATGGGCGGGGCTGAAGAAATGCAGCCCAAGCACCTGCGAGGGACGCTGGGTAGCAGAGGCAATTTCATCGATATCCAGATAGGACGTGTTGGTGGCAAGGATGGCGTCTCGCTTCACCGCCTTGTCCAGGTCGGCGAAGATTTTCTTTTTCAGGTCCATGTTTTCGTAGACGGCTTCGACCACCAGGTCCATATCGTTCAGATCGTTGTAGTCCTGTGTGGTGCTGACTCGATCGACACGCGCCTTGGCCTCGGCCTCGTCAAAGCGCTGCTGGGCAACGGAGCGCTTGTAGACGTTGCGAATTTCGTCGACGCCCTTTTCCAGCATCTCGGCATTGACGTCCAGCCAGGTGACCGGATAACCGGCGTTGATGAAATTCATGACGATACCGCGGCCCATGGTACCGGCGCCGATCACGCCGACACGCTTGATATTCTCGAACGAAGCCATGGTGCATTGCCTCCTGAAAAGAGATGAACATGACTGCCGGGGCAGTCGAAACGATGTGACTCCAGGTCGCATCGACAAGGACCGATACCTTACGCAAAAGCACTGGTGCTTTGAAACCGCTCCTTGCGCATCGGACCTATTCACGTTGTGAATAAGCGCCTTCCGAGCGCCGCAGAGCAGATCGGAGCAGGCGACCGATGGTGCCAGCAGTCCCGCCCGCTTCGCCAATCGATCGGATACAATCCGCGGCTCAAGGGTTGCCGATAAACGCATTGCATCCAGTAGTTCAATGTATCGACCAGGTAGAAGTACCCTCTTGGGCGCGCTCGCGAGCGCGCTCTTTGCGTTCAGTGTGCTCGTCAGCGCCGCGCCGACTTCGTTCGAGGCGGCGAAGGTACTCGCGCGCCAGCAGGTTTATCACGACAGGAACCACCTGGGCAGCTTCTATTGCGGCTGCGACTGGGAATGGGCAGGCCGTTCCGGAGGACGGGTCGATCTGGACAGCTGCGGTTACAGCATCCGCGCCCAGCCCAACCGTGCGGTACGCATCGAATGGGAACACATCGTCCCGGCATCGCTGTTCGGGCAGCAAAGACTCTGCTGGCAGCAGGGCGGGCGTAGCAACTGCAAGCGCACGGATCCGCTATACAACGTGATGGAGGCCGACCTGCATAATCTGGCCCCGGCGATCGGCGAGGCGAATGCCGACCGCAGCAACTTCCGCTTCGGCGTGCTGCCTGGCACGCCTTCCCAGCACGGCCAATGCCCGATTCGAGTCGCCTTCGACGAGCGTACGGTCGAGCCGAGGGATGAAGTGAAAGGGCTGATCGCTCGCGTGTATTTCTACATGCATGACCGTTATGACCTGCGCCTCTCACGTCAGCAGGAACAGTTGCTGATGGCCTGGAACCTGCAGTACCCCCCGGATGGCTGGGAACTTGAGCGAGACCGCCGGATTGCACGCATCATGGGCCACGGCAATCCGTTCGTGCGGGGCGAGCGTGGCTGGTTACCGGGCCATCGAAACCAGGCCGAGGGGGTGCGCATGTTAGCGAAGCCGGAGCCACAATCGGCGCAGTCGGTGCTAGGTAACAGTCGCAGCCGTGTCTATCACCTTCCAACCGGCTGTCCGAGCTACTCGCGGGTAAGCGGCCCAAACCGCGTCGAATTCTCCAGCGAATCACAGGCTATCCGGGCGGGCTATCGCAAGGCTGGCAACTGCAAGTAGCGGTCAACCCGCGGGCTTAAACCCGGCGGTCTATGGCGCCTGCGGCGGCAGCACCTCCCACTCGGGCTGTTCAAATTCACCGATCAAACGAAACTCGCAGAAGCGGGCATGCTTTTCCATGATCGCCTTGACCATTTCGTCCCGGTTGTCATCCTTCGCGTCGCGTGCGGCCTTTGACTCCCAACTGGCAATCGCCAGCAAGGTGTCCGGCTCGCCGATCTTGCGGTGCAGGCGCGTACCGAGCGCGCCGGGCGTCTGCTGGATAACCTCACTGGCCCGAACCCAGGCCTCGGCGTACTCCTCCACGCTATAGCCAGGCTTGACCCGAACCTCGAAGATAAACTTCATCACCCGCCCCCGTTTTTCACTGTGTCGGTAGCGAATTCGACTTATTTCTCACGATATTGTTTACCGCGGCGGAGAGTTCAAATTGCGTAAACGGCTTGGCCAGGCGCGCCAGGTTGCCAGGCAGTCCGCCATCGAACTCCGCGTAGCCGCTTACCAACAGAACCGCTAGCGATGGCCGTTCGTGCTCGAGAATCGCCGCTAGCCGGCTCCCGCTCATCGATGGCATCGCCTCGTCGGTGATGACCAGGTCGGGAATACGGCCCGCCCGGATCAGCGCCAGCGCAGTGATGGCCGAGGAAGCCAGCTGCACCGAATGTCCGAGATCCTCCAGCATCGCCCCTGTGTTGGCGAGGACCAGCGGATCGTCGTCAACCACGAGTATACCCAGCGGTGCAGGCGGCCCGAGCGGGTGCTCCAACAGCTCCGTTACCGTGGGTGCGGACGCCGCGGTTTGCTGCGCGCTGGCGACGGGAAGCCAGAGCTCGACCGTGGTCCCCTGCCCGGGCTCGCTCTGTAGCACCAGTCGTCCGCCGGATTGCTCGGCCAGCCCCTGCGCCATCGACAGACCCAGACCTGTCCCCTTGCCGATGCCCTTGGTGGTAAAGAACGGCTCGGTGGCCCTCGCCAGCTGGTCCGCGTCCATGCCTATTCCGTTATCGCGAACTGAAAGACAAATGAATTCGCGGGCAACCGCACCGATCGGATTGGCGTCCTGAGTGATCAGGCTCGCGCTGAGGCGCACATTGCCACCGTCAGGCATGGCGTCGCGGGCATTGACCAACAGGTTGATCAGCACCAGCTCCAACTGGTTGGCATCGACGAACGCAGACGGCAGATCGGCTGGCAGCAGCATGTCGATGTTTACTGTCGGTCCAGCCGAGCGTTGAAGCAGTTCAAGCATACCCCGGAGCAATTCGGCCAACGAAACCGGTTCCGGTCGCAACTCCTGCTTGCGAGCGAAGGCGAGCATGCGCTGGGTCAGCGTTACGCCGCGTCTGGCGCCCTGTATTGCATTGTCGATCAATGATCGCGCGCGGGGGTCGTCCCCGACCCGCTTGTGCAACAGATCCAGGTTTCCAACCACTACCGCCAGCAGGTTGTTGAAGTCATGCGCCACCCCACCGGTGAGCTTGCCTATCGCCTCCAGCTTCTGCGCCTGGCGCAAAGCCTGTTCGGCCAGCCGCCGTTCGGTGACGTTGTTCAGCCCGCCGAGCACCAGAAAACCGGTATGATCGCGTTCCACCCGCCCCGATGCCAGCACATCGATTACCTTGCCCTGCGCAGTCACCATTTGATATTCGGTATCCTGGAGCAACCCCGCCTCGAGCAGGCGGGGCCAGTCTTCATGAATCGCCTGATGGGCGGAGGCTTCGATCATGAAGTCGGATAGCGGCCGGCCGATCACGTCGGCGCGGTCAAAGCCCAGCAACTCCAGCCAGGATTCGCTGACGTAACGCAGGCGGCCAACGCGATCAAGCTGATACAAGGGTAAGGGGGTACGACTGTAAAGCGAACGAAAACGCTCCTCGCTTTGGCGCAATGCACGTGTTTCACGTTCGGACAGAATGGCCAGACGGCGGTCGTACATCGCCGCGACAAGCGCGAGAAACAGGATGAGAAACGTGGAAGCGGCAACAGCGAGCGCCAGGGCAAACAGATCGAGACTGCGCGCGTCGGGCACCGGCAAAGTGCCCTGGACGGGTTCGAATATAGCTCCCTGCATCGCCGAGTAATGCATGCCGGCGATGGCGACCCCCATCGCCGTAGCAGCGACGAGTCTTACCATCAACCCGGAAGCACGCGCCGACAGCCAGAGCGATACAGTTGAAGCACCAACGGCAATGAACAGAGAAAGCAGGACCCAACCGCTGTGATAACTCAGGTGCGCGTGCATCGTCATGGCGCCCATGCCCAGGTAGTGCATGGCGCCGATGCCGAGGCCCATGAACAACCCGCCCGGGAGCAGAGTCGTCAGCCCCGATCCGTTGCGCGATACCGCGGCGAAACCTATGCCGGTGACGCAAACCGCCACCAGCAGAGACGCCAGCGTCAGACGAAAATCGTAATGCACCTCAAGCCCGGCGATGTGAAAAGCCAGCATGCCCACGAAGTGCATCGCCCAGATGCCGCCGCCCATCGCCAGAGCGGCTGTTGCCAGCCAGGCATAACGTGCGAAACCCAGCGAGACGCGAACACGCGTTGCCAGATCCAGTGCAGTAAAGGAAGCAGTGATAGCGATCAGGATCGATAGACAGACCAGAGCGCCGTTATGGGTTCCAGACATGTTGTGCTCGGAAAGGGACTGCAAGCCAGGCTTTGAAGCGGCTCTGAAGCGCTAGCCTACGACAATTTCGGAAATAGGTGAAATCCGATTCGTCGCTGGCGTGACCTGGTTCATCAACCGGTTCAGCGCGCCAGCAGATAAACCATTGCCGCCGCCAGCACGGCCGAGATCCCCTGCCACACTGCCACCGGGTTACGCTCGATCAGCGGCGGCCGGCTGCGATTGAGCAGGCTCTGGTTAGGGTGCCTCAGATCATAGACAAACTCGGACAGCTCGGCATAGCGCTTCGCCGGATTCGGGTGCACGGCGCGCCGCAGCACTTCATCAACCCAGGCAGGAATATCGCGCTTATCGTTCAACACCGAACGGTAGGTCAGGCGATTCTGTGCTGTCCGCGTGCGCGAGCGAGCCACCTGAGCGCCGTAGGGAAGCTGCCCGCTGAGCATCTGATAGGTTATGACGCCCAGCGAGTAGATGTCCGATCGTGGCGAGCCACTTTCGCCGAGGAAATATTCGGGCGCCGCGTATTGAGCAGTGCCGAGCCTTGCCGCGTCCGCAGACCGGGCGCTTTCGTCTATGCCAGCCACCCGCGCCGAGCCGAAATCGATGATCTTCACTGTGCCGCTGTGATCGATCATCACATTGGCCGGCCGCAGGTCCTGGTGCAGCATTTCCAGCCGATGAAAGGCTCGCAGTCCCCTGGCAATCTGCTCGACGATCCCGCGCACGGTATCCAGACTCGGCTGCGGATGATCGACCATCCACTGCGCCAAGGTCTGGCCGCGAATGTATTCGCTGACCGTGTAAAGCGCCGTCCTTCGTCGGTCTGGCGCATAGGTTCGCAACACGTGGACGTTATCGATCCGCCGCGCGATCCATTCTTCGGTCAGAAAGCGTTCGAGATGCGCTGTGTCGTGCTGCAGATCGATTGACGGTGCCTTGAGGATGACCTCGGCGCCGCTATCGAGATCGGTAGCCAGGTAGACATGACTACGGCTGCTGGCGTGCAGATGCCGGACGATGCGGTAACCATCCATGGTTGCCCGCGGCTCCAGAACCGGCGGCAACGGCAGGTCGGATAGCTGCTGCTGGAATTCCGCGGCATCGCTGGCCGGCAGGCTGTCGATGCGTACCACCTGAACTGTGAGGTTATCGTCGCTGCCCTGCTCGGCCGCCTCGGCTATCAGGTTACGGGCCGTCTGGTCCAGGTCACTGTCATCACCGCGCAGCGTATCGATGATGAACGTCTCGCTGAGGAACTCGTAAACGCCGTCGGTTGCCAGCAAAAACAGATCGCCCGGCTCGAGCTGGACGCTGTGATAATCGATTTCCAGATGTGGGTTTATCCCCAGCGCGCGGGCCAGATAGCTTTTCTCGCGGGACACCCAGAACCGGTGATCATTGGTGAGCTGTTCCAGACGAGCATCGCGCAGCCGGTAGATACGCGCATCGCCAATGTGGAATAGATGCGCTGTGGTCGATTTGATCACCAGCGCGCTGAAAGTACACACATAACCCTTGTCACGATCGTAGCGGTACTGGCTCTGGCGCGTCTGTGCGTAGAGCCAGGAGTTGATCGCGACCAGCACGCGCTGCGCGGACTTTTTTACCGACCATGTTTCCGAGGTGCAGAAGTAATCTTCGAGAAACCCTGTCACCGCCGCCTGGCTGGCGAGGTGACTCACCTCGCTACTACTGATTCCGTCGGCAAGGGCCACAGCAACACCTTTCACAGTCAGCTGTGGTTCGTGAGGAAGATAGGCGCCGTGAAAGTCCTGGTTGCCTGGCTTGCGGCCCTTGTCCGAGCTCTGCCCTACCGTCACGCCAAGGTGATTGGCCATCGTCTCGAATCCATGGGCCCCGCTCGTGCGAGCGAAGCCCGTACCCTTGGCTTAGTTGTAGGCGCGCTTCGGTGCGGTACGCACGTGCGTTGCGTAGAGCGTCAGCCCGGTGAAGGCCAGGCCGCCCACCAGATTGCCCAGAGCGGTGGGGATTTCGTTCCAGAGCATGTAATCCATGACCGAAAAGTTGCCGCCCATGATCATTGCAGACGGGAACAGGAACATGTTCACCACCGAATGCTCGAAACCCATATAGAAGAACAGCATGATCGGCATCCACATGGCGATTGCCTTGCCGCTGACGGAGGTGGAAATCATCGCACCGACAACACCCATCGATACCATCCAGTTGCACAGCATGCCCCGCAGGAAGATCGTCACCCAGCCGGCCGTGCCGAACTCGGCATAACCCAGCGTGCGGTCTTCGCCTATATGGGAGATGCGCTTACCAATTTCGCCCGGTTCGATGGAAAAGCCATAGGTGAATACGAAAGCCATCATGAAAGCCACGACCAGGGCGCCCGCGAAATTGCCAACGAACACCAGTCCCCAATTGCGCAGCACGCAGCTGACGGTCACGCCGGGCCGCTTGTCCAGCAACGCCAGCGGCGCCAACACAAACACTCCGGTGAGCAGGTCGAAGCCCATCAGGTACAGCATGATGAAACCGACCGGGAAGAACGACGCGCCGAGCAAGGCCGAGCCAGTCTGCACGGTGACCGACACGGCAAATACCGCGGCCAGGGACAGGATGGCACCTGCCATGAACGCGCGAATCAGCGTGTCCCGGGTGGACATGAAGACTTTCGACTCGCCAGAGTCGACCATCTTGGTGACAAATTCCGAAGGCATCAAATAGGACATGTGAACGTTCTCGCGTATGAAATTACTCGGGTGATCGGCTCCGGCATCAGACCAGGCCGACCTCGACCACATCGCCGCCGATGA
>CAYZFU010000151.1:0-1060 GCA_964477725.1 uncultured Halopseudomonas sp. | reverse complement strand
CTCGGGATATTCGACACAGCTACCGTCTTCCAGGCGGAAGTGCTGCTTGTAAAGCGGCGAGGCGACAACCAGGTCACCCTGCACCTGGCCGACCAGGCCCCGTCCGATCACATTCGCACCAGATTTTGGGTCGCGGTTCTCGATCGCGTACACCTGTTCGCCATCCTCGGTAGCGGGCAGATAGAACAGTGCGACCTGCCGACCCTCCAGCCAGGCGACCACGCCGGAGTTGGCTACCAGGTCGGCGCGTTTGCACAGCGTTTTCCATGCGGTTGCGGCTTGGACGATGGCGGCATCGGTGCGGCCGGGTTCGATACGTGCCGCTTGGATCGGGCTCATCAGGCGATCTCCTCGGTTTTGATCAGATGAAGTTCGGAGGCGTTAACCGGGCGACGCTGGCCGCGCTCCTTGACGAAATGGATGTCCGGATCACCCCGCCCGTCGTTGACGAAGGTGCGGAAACGCTTGAGCTTTTCCGGATCATTCAGCGCATTGGCCCATTCGCATTCGTAGCGATCGACGACCAGCTGCATCTGGCTTTCCAGCTCCTCGCCCAGGCCCAGGCTGTCGTTGATAATCACGTCTTTCAGATAGTCCAGGCCGCCTTCCAGGCTCTCGCGCCAGACGGAGGTGCGCTGCAGCTTGTCGGCGGTGCGCACGTAGAACATCAGGAAGCGGTCGATGTAACGCACCAGCGTCTCGTCATCGAGATCGGTGGCAAACAGCTCGGCGTGACGCGGGCGCATCCCGCCGTTGCCCGCGACGTACAGGTTCCAGCCCTTGTCGGTGGCGATCACGCCGACATCCTTGCTCTGCGCCTCGGCGCATTCACGGGTACAACCGCTCACTGCGAACTTGATCTTGTGCGGCGCACGCAGCCCCTTGTAGCGATTCTCCAGCTGCAGGGCCATGCCTACGCTGTCCTGCACGCCGTAGCGGCACCAGGTGCTGCCGACACAGGATTTGACGGTGCGCAGCGACTTGCCATAGGCGTGACCGGTTTCGAACCCGGCGGCAATCAGCTCGCCCCAGATGTCCGGCAACTGGTGCAGCTGGGCGC
>CAYZFU010000150.1:0-8264 GCA_964477725.1 uncultured Halopseudomonas sp. | reverse complement strand
GGCCGATGTTGCCTTCCTGGATCAGATCGAGGAATTGCAGGCCGCGGTTGGTGTATTTCTTCGCGATCGAAATAACCAGGCGCAGGTTGGCCTCGACCATTTCCTTCTTGGCGCGGCGGGCGCGGGCTTCGCCGATGGACATCCGGCGATTGATATCCTTGACCTCGGAGATGGTCAGGTCGAAGTCTGACTCCATCGCGGCGAGCTTCTTCTGCGCGCGAATAATCTCAGGCTTGATCGCCTCGAGGCCCTCGGCATAGCGCGGGCCGTCAGCAAGCAGGCCGTCCACCCAGCCTTCGTTGACTTCGTTGCCAGGGAAGCTGCGCAGGAAGTCGGCACGGGGCATACGCGCATCCCGTACGCACAGCTGCATGATCGCGCGCTCCTGGGCACGAATGGCATCCTGCGCTCCGCGTACGCGGACCACAAGCGCTTCGTACTGCTTGGGAATCAGCTTGATCGGCATGAACAGCAGAGCCAGTGCATCCAGTTCGGCGGTGGCTTGGGCGCTGCCGCGGCCGTGCTTCTTCAGCGCCTTCTTGGTCTTGGTCAGCTGGTCTTCGATAGCACCGAAGCGCTGGCGAGCGACTTCCGGATCCGGACCGCCGTCACCTTCTTCTTCGCTGGAATCGTCGTCGCTTTCGTCCTCGTCGTCATCCGACTTGTCTTCGTCCTTTGCCTTGACGGGCTGCACGGCAGGGATTTCCGCGTTTTCAGCAGCCGACATCCCGTCATCATCGGGATCGATGTAGCCACTGAAAACGTCGGACAGCCGGCCGCCTTCGTCGACGACTCGATGGTAATCGGTAAGGATGCTGTCGACGGTGCCCGGAAACATCGAGATGGCAGCCATCACTTCGCGGATGCCTTCCTCGATGCGTTTGGCAATCTCGATCTCGCCTTCACGGGTGAGCAGCTCGACGGTGCCCATCTCGCGCATGTACATGCGCACCGGGTCGGTGGTGCGGCCGATATCGCTTTCGACCGCGGCCAGAGCGGCTGCGGCCTCTTCGGCTGCAGCTTCGTCGGCGTCGTTGTCTGCCAGCAACAGGGCATCGGCATCGGGAGCGGTTTCGAAAACCGTGATCCCCATGTCGTTGATCATGCGGATGATGTCTTCAACCTGTTCCGGATCCGATATATCCTCCGGCAGATGGTCGTTGACCTCCGCATAGGTCAAGAAGCCCTGCTCGCGACCGCGAGCGATTAGCTCCTTGAGACGGGATTGCTGTTGCGCTTTTCCGGACATAACAACCCTTGTGGATGCCTTGTGTGCAAAAAAATAAGCTGCGGATTATACCCTGATCAGGGCCTCTCACGCCAGTTGGCGCAAGCTCACCGATCGGCCGTCGATGCCGTCCGATTGGCGAGTAGGGTCCGTAGCTGCTGTTTTTCCTCGGTGGTGAGCGGCACGCTTGCCGATTTGTCGAGGAGTCTCTGGATATGGCGGTCGGTTTGCCCCGCCTTCAATCTATTTATAGTGTCGAAAAACTGTTGTTCAAGGTTGGCGCTGGGAATATTCAGCAACCACTCCTTTTCGGCGAGCCGGGAAAGCTGCTCGCCGAGTGCCGTACCGTGCCAGCGCGCCAATAACTGTATTGTCGACAGTCCCGGGTTTTTCTGAAGGGCGCCGATCAGTGCGATCAGTAGTCGCGCCTCGTCACGATCCTCGTCGGCAAACTCCTGCGCCTCGCTGACCACTCCAGCCAGATGAGGGTGATGCAGCAGCGTTCTCGCTGCGCCGAGCAGCGGGTCTTCGACATTGCCGCGTTCGGGCGACGAACGGCGCGGCGGGCTACGCTTCCACCGTTCGCCTTGTGCGGATGCCGGCTCGTAGCGCGGCGCCTCGTTCGGGGTGTCATCCGTCGAATAGTAATATTCGGAATCTGCTTCAGCAGGTGGCGGCGGGCTCGCTGGCAGCTGGTCAAGGCGCATGCCTGTGCGATTTTCAAGCGCCTGGCGCAACAGTCGGCGCAACAGACTGCCCGGCACCTGCTCGATCAGCGGAAGCGCCAGGGTCGCTAGATGCGCCTTGCCTTCCAGGCTGTCGACGTTCGCTTCTTTCTCCAGATGTCTAAACAGGTACTCGGTCAGCGCGACGGACTTTTGTACCAATCGTGCGCGGAAAGCATCCTGTCCTTCGCTGCGCACCAGCGTGTCCGGATCCTGCCCTTCGGGAAGAAACAGAAAGCGTACATGCCGGCCGTCTTCCATGGCCGGCAGGCATGCCTGCAAGGCCCGCCAGGCGGCCTGCCTTCCGGCGTTATCGCCGTCAAAGCAGAACACAACGTTGTGCACCACTCGGAACAGGCGGCGCAAATGGTCTTCGCTGGTGGCGGTGCCGAGTGTCGCCACCGCGTTGGTGATCCCGTGCTGGGCAAGGGCGATGACGTCCATATAGCCTTCGACAACCAGGATGTCCTCCAGTTGACGATTGCTTCGTCGCGCCTCGAACAGACCGTAAAGCTCTCGCCCCTTATGAAATACCGGGGTTTCGGGGGAGTTGAGGTACTTGGGCTTTTCGTCACCCAGTACGCGCCCGCCGAAGCCGATGACGCGGCCACGTGAATCCCGGATCGGGAACATGATGCGATCGCGGAAGCGGTCGTAGCGCTTGCCGATTTCAGGGTTTTCCACCACCAGCCCGGCCTCGAGCAAGGCTTTCTGCTCGGTGTTGTCATGGGCCAGGTGCGACATCAGGTTATGCCATCCTGGCGGGGCGAAGCCGACGTCGTACAGCTTGGCGATTTGCCCGGTCAGTCCGCGCTGTTTGAGGTAATTCACCGCGCGTTGACGCTGTGCGTGGTGACGGAGTTGCTGACGATAGTAGGCAGCGGCCTGTTCTAGCAGGGCATACAGCGGACTGTCCTGCTTCGGGCCGGCCTGTTTCCTGCGATCGCCGCGCTCTTCTCGCGGAACGTCCACGCCCTGGTTGCGCGCCAGTTCTTCGACCGCCTGGGGGAAATCCAGGCGCTCGAAATCCATGATAAAGCTGATCGCGTTGCCGCCGGCTCCACAGCCGAAACAGTAGTAGAACTGCTTGTCCGGGCTGACACTGAAGGAGGGCGACTTTTCGTTATGGAACGGGCATAGCGCTGAAAAATTCTTGCCGGTTTTCTTCAGCTTGAGGCGGGAGCCGACAACCTCAACGATATCGGAGCGGCCGAGCAGGTCATCGATGAAGCCTTGTGGAATCAGCCCGGCCATGCCTGTGCCCTGGTGTAGCGGAAGAAACGCCGGTCCGCTGGCGTCGAGCGATTGGACCGGACACTATCTCACGGCAACGCAAAAATCCAGCCTTATCCATGAAGCGGATGGCCGGAAGAGTGCGTTCAGCTAGTCGTCTGCATGGTATAGGGTGCGATCCACCCAAACCTATTCAGCGGGCCCGATTCAGGCCCGGCAGACAGCTGTAACTCAGTAAAGACGCTCGCGGCGGCGATTCTCGCGCTGCAGCTTCTTGGCGTGACGCTTTACGGCAGCAGCTGCCTTGCGCTTGCGCTCGGTAGTGGGCTTCTCGTAAAACTCGCGACGGCGGACTTCAGCGAGTACACCGGCTTTTTCGCAGGAGCGCTTGAAGCGGCGCAGTGCGACGTCGAAGGGTTCGTTCTCTTTTACTTTGACGGCAGGCATTTCGTACCTTTCTCAAATCTGTGAGTCATGGCTACCGGCCTGGCCAGTAGCAAGTGCATTTCAGGGGAGCGGATGTTACCGCCTAAATTCGAGAAATGCAAAGTCTTCATGGTTAAAAACTAGCCGCAGGCGGCCGGGCTGATTATCATGCGCGCCATGTTACCTGAAGATGACGGTTGGACAGGCAGACAATGCGCATTCTCGGAATAGAAACATCTTGCGATGAGACCGGCGTAGCGCTCTACGACAGCGAGCGCGGCCTGCTGGCGGACGCGCTATTCAGTCAGATCGACCTGCACCGCATCTATGGCGGTGTGGTCCCTGAGCTGGCTTCGCGCGATCACGTCAAGCGCCTGGTCCCGCTGATGCGCGAGGTCTTCGCGCGGGCTGGTGTTGCTGAAGGCGACGTCGATGGCGTTGCATACACGGCTGGCCCCGGGCTGGTCGGCGCGCTGCTGGTGGGTGGCGCCTGCGCCAAGGCGCTGGCCTTCGCGTGGAAGGTGCCCGCACTGGGCGTGCATCATATGGAGGGCCATCTGCTGGCGCCGATGCTCGAGGAAAAGCCTCCACGGTTTCCGTTCGTCGCCTTGCTGGTTTCCGGTGGTCATACCCAACTGGTTCGGGTGGATGGCATCGGCCGCTATCAGCTGCTCGGCGAGTCGCTGGACGACGCCGCCGGTGAAGCTTTCGACAAGACAGCCAAACTGATGGGCCTGGCGTATCCGGGCGGTCCCGAGATCGCTCGTCTGGCGCAGTCAGGTGAGCCGGGTCGCTTCGTCTTTCCGCGACCCATGACCGACCGTCCGGGCCTGGACTTCAGTTTCAGCGGCTTGAAGACAGCAGTACTCACCACCTGGCAACAGTCCGGCGGGCCGGGCATGGACGATCAGACGCGCTGCGATATAGCACTGGGCTTCGAACATGCGGTGGTGGATACGCTGACCATCAAGTGTCGTCGTGCGCTCAAGGCCACCGGGCTGAAAACACTGGTAATTGCCGGTGGCGTGAGCGCCAACCGCTGCCTGCGCGAATCCCTGGAGCGAATGGCGCGAGGCCTGAAAGGCGAGCTTTTCTATGCTCGGCCGGCGTTTTGTACCGACAACGGGGCTATGATTGCCTACGCTGGTTGCCAGCGCCTGCTTGCCGGACAGCGTGACACCGCGGGTATCGAAGCCAGGGCACGCTGGCCGATGGAACAGCTACCGCCGGTAGAGCCGCTTATCGGCTAACGGTGAAAGTCGTTTTCGGTTCCGCTCAGAAGGCGACCGATATTCACCCGGTGTCGTAGCATAATCAGCATTACCATCAGTAGCACCGGCCACAGCAGCTCCGCCTGTTGCCAGGCGAACCAGGGAATCAGGCCGGCGCAGGCCGCAAGCGAAGCCAGCGAGGCGATTCGTTTGCAGACGAACACTGCGAGCCAGAGGGTCGCAGCGATCAGCGTGGCTGGCCAGGACAGCAGCATCAGTGCACCGCCTGCGGTAGCGACGCCCTTACCGCCGCGAAACTGATGGAAAACCGGCAGTACATGCCCGACGATGGCGGCCAACGCGACCCACGCCTGCAGTCCTGACGGCAATCCCATTTGCGCCGCCAGCCATACCGCAGCGGCACCCTTGCACCAGTCTCCGACCAGAGTTGCCAGGGCTAATGGACGGTGACCGAGGCGTAGCATATTGCTTGCGCCAGGATTGCCCGAGCCGGCCTGGCGCGGATCCGGCAGATGACCCAATCTGCTCAGCAGCACGGCGAAGGATACCGAGCCAAGCAGGTAGGCAGTGCAGATCAGCAGGACGAACTCGGCAAGCATTACGTGGGCCGTGGCAAAAATCAGATTGTAGACGACAGTGGGGCACGCGTGGATCAGGTATTCATCAATGGGTTGGCAGTCGAGGCGATCATCGGCGTCTACGACTGGGAGCGAATCGCCCCGCAGCGTTTGATCGTTGATCTCGTGATGGAATGGGACATGGCCCGCGCCGCTGCTGACGACGATATCCGGGCGACGCTCGATTATGCCGCGATCAGCCAGAGAGTCGCCGAGTTCGCGGCGGCCAGCTCCTACGAACTGGTCGAGACCTTTGCCGACAGGCTTGCTCGTTCGATTATCGAAGAGTTCAGCGTCCCCTGGCTGCGTTTGCGCGTGACCAAGCCCGGGGCCGTACCGCAGGCGCTCGGCGGCGTCGGAGTCGTGATAGAGCGCGGTCTGAGGCTGTCGTGACCGCCATCTATCTCGGACTAGGGAGCAACGTTGACCGGGAACACTTTCTGCGGCGTGGACTGGATGCGCTCGAGCAGCTACTGGGCCCTTTGCAGTGCTCCCCGGTTTTCGAAAGCGATGCGGTCGGTGTGCTCGGGCAGCGCTTTTTCAACATGGTGGTAGGTGCGCAGACGCACTTGAGCCTGGCTGACCTGAACGCGGCGCTCAAGGCCATCGAAGCGGCTTGCGGGCGGCGCGAAAGCCGAGCCGCAGGACGGATCACGCTGGACATCGACGTGCTGATATATGGTGATCTGACGGGGAGTCATGATGGCATCGAGCTGCCGCGCCCGGAACTACGACGCAACGCCTTTGTGCTCTGGCCGCTGGCATTGCTGGCGCCGCAGCTGATTCTGGCGCAAGAGTCGCTTAGCATCGCCGAGCTTTGGCGTGAGTGGCAGGGCAATCAAGCGCTCTGGCCGGTAGAGTTTACCTGGCGGGACCAGTCACTGACCCCGCTAGCTTTGGTTGAAACGTATCGGCCTCGTGACGTTTCCGGCCGCTGAACACCGATATTACAGTTGTTGCTCCGCCTGGTACGCCTCTAGCGCTTTCATCCGCTCGTGCTGCAAGGCTTGACCAAGCTCGCCTCCGCCCAGTCCCCGAGCCAATAGCGCCTCTACGCCGACTCCCCGAGCTGCCCGGGCGGCCTCGCTCAGATAGGCGGTCTGCCCGATCGCCTGCTCCGCCCCTGCGCTGCGTTGGCGCGCCTCGCACGCGCCGAGAAACTGCTCGAAGCGTTCGGGTCTGCGATAGATGTCGAACGCCTTGAACATATCCAGCAGGGTTTCCGCCGGTAGTTGCCAGGCCTTTTGATAGCAGGGCTGGAATCTGCCGGTGAGTACGGCAAGCTCCTGACAGTCGCGGGGCACCTTGAAGCGACGGTTGGCGGACTCGATGGCGCTGATTTCGTCGCGTTGGCATTCGCTCGTTTGGGTTGGCCCGGCCAGGTTTTCGACAAGGCAGGCCCAGCGTGGCGGCAGCGGGAGCCGCATTCTTCCGGTTTGATGTAGCGTCGACAGCAGATGCTCTGGAAGCTGCTCGGCCCCGAGCTCCGGCAGCAAGTGCTCCAGAGCATGGCAGTCGCGAAGCGTGGCGATGAAAACGTCCGGCCGGGCTTCCATCAGCGCTCTACTGATCTCCTTCCAGCTGCGTTCAGGTGTCAGCGCTTCCAGCTCACCGGACGCGGCGAGTCCGCGCATCAGTCGCAACGTCTCGTCGGCAATGCGAAAACCCAGGTTGGCGTACCGAGCAGCAAAGCGAGCCACCCGCAATACGCGCAATGGATCTTCGCTGAAGGCTGGTGAAACGTGGCGCAGCAGCCTTTGCTGCAGGTCTCGCTGGCCGCCGTAGGGGTCGACGATGCTACCGTCATCATCCATGGCCATGGCGTTGATGGTCAGGTCGCGACGCACCAGGTCCTGCTCGAGCGTGACATCCGGACTGGCGTGGAACACGAAGCCTCCGTAGCCCCGACCGCTCTTGCGCTCGGTCCGGGCGAGGGCATACTCCTCACCGGTCCGAGGTTCAAGAAATACCGGAAAATCCTGTCCGACAGCGCGGAAACCCGCTGCAATCATATCCTCAGGCGTTGCCCCGACCACCACCCAGTCGCGCTCGCTGACGGGCAGGCCCAGTAGTTGGTCGCGCACCGCCCCGCCGACCAGGTAGCGTTTGAATGAATAGTCCATGGGGCGACTTTAAGCGATTTGCCTGACGCAGGCCAGGGAGTCCCCGGCTCTGCGACGGAGCCGGTCAGATCGGCGGGATATTCAGGTCGAAGCGCGGAAGGCGACCATCATCGCGGATCGGGCGCGGGGGAACATGTACCTCGTCAATGACGTGATCGCCCTCTACGCTTGCCAGATGAATGTCGAAACCCCACAGACGGTGCAGGTGCTTCATCATTTCGTTGGTTGACTCGCCCAACGGCTTGCCCTCGTGCCGCTGATGTCGCAGCGTCAGCGAGCGGTCACCACGCCGGTCTACCTCCCAGACTTGGATGTTCGGCTCCCGGTTGCCCAGGTTGTACTGCGCCGCCAGGTGCTGGCGCACGGCGCGGTAGCCGGCGTCGTCATGAATCGCGGCGATTTTCAGGTGGTCCCGCTGATCATCGTCGACCACAGCGAACAGTTTCAGATCCCGAATGACCTTGGGTGAGAGAAATTGGAGGATGAAGCTTTCGTCCTTGAAGGTGCGCATGGCGAATTTGATGGTTTCGAGCCAGTCGCTTCCGGCTATGTCCGGGAACCAGCGGCGATCCTCCTCGGTGGGTTTTTCGCAGATGCGGCGGATGTCCTGCATCATTGCAAAACCCAGTGCATACGGATTGATGCCGCTGTACCACTTGCTGTCGAAGGGCGGCTGATAA
>CAYZFU010000149.1:0-8349 GCA_964477725.1 uncultured Halopseudomonas sp. | reverse complement strand
ACGACTAGCGATACAACGAAGTGGAGATCTGAACTAAATACTTTCAATCAAGCTGGGGCCCACCCTACAGCATCACTCGGATATAGCTATCAATATTTTAATTGATTCGCCCAGCTCCTCGGTTGATCGAAAATTGATTGACAGTGAATGCCACGTCATGGGACTTCACATTCCGGCTACTCGCCGCGTCAGCCGATTCGCCATCGACGCCGCTTCTTCATCCATAACGCCACCAGATAGATCGAGCCTGCCATCAGGCAGCCGACTGCTGCAATGCCGAGCGCAGCCATACCGATACGCTGCAAGGCCAGCATGCCCAATACTCCGCCAGCAAAAAATGCGGTGAGAATGACCAGCAGAAGCCATAGCTTCCATGGTTTGATAAACCGCCCGCGGAACCGATAGCCGAGCAGAACACCGATGTCTGTCACCATGCCAGTGACATGCGTGGTACGAAGAACCAGGCCCCGGTAGCTGCTGGCCATCGCGTTCTGCAAGCCCAGTGCGGTAGCCGCCAGCGGTACAGCCGCAACGTTCTGGCTCAACGCAAGCAGCGCGGCCAGCGTAAGAAGCAGGCCCTCTACCAGCAGTGCCGCGGCGTAGCGGCGCCCCGGCTTCAGGCTCGCATCCCCTACGATCAGCCCAGAGATGATCGCACCGATCAGAAAGCCGATCACGATAGAGCCGATCAACAGAAAGTCAGTCAGCCTGGCCATGCCTACATCCATCCCCAGACGCGACACCGCCCCGGTCATGTGGCTCACCGGTACGGCGAAAAAGCCGAGCATCACGACGTTCACATAGCCCGCCGTGCCGGCCAGCAACGATCCGCCACACATGACCCAGGGCAAGCCGGGACTCGGCGCTGACGGCTCGGAGACAGGGTGCAGATCGTATGGCATGGCGAAGACTCGACAGGGCTCGACGAGCCATAGTATCGGGTTCAACCGAAACGATGCCAGCAGCGCAACGGAACCCGCCTCATCCCATCAGAGCAGCACCGCAGCACCGCCGACGATACCGGCGAACAGCACCGTCAGCCCGATCAGGATCCTCCACGGAAAGACCCGCGGCGGCTCCTCAACGGAGAGTTGCGCATGAAGGTAATCCCGAAGCATGCGTGTATTGCGGGTATTGGCCTTGTAAACAGCGTCGAATGCATCGCCGAACACCGGCACCAGTCCGCCGACGAAGTCTATGGCGATGTTCCGCATCATGCGCCGCTTCACCTCGCCACTCGCTCCTGCGCGCTGGGCTTCGAGCAGCACATAACCGGACATCGCCAGACCAACCAGATCGCCGATCCCCGGGATCAGTCCCACGATGGCCTCAACGCCGATTTTGAAGCGGGTGAAAGGCAGGCCGATGCTGCTGTCGGTAAAGCGGCTGAACTTGTCGAGCCGCTGGAGTATTGCGCGTTGCTCGGCTTCCGTCGGTTTGTGCGGCATTCGTTCTCCGATTCGTACGAGGGCCAGAAGTGGGCCCGGCTATGCAGTTGAAGAGTGTGTAGCGAAGCAAGAAGTTCACTAAACGACACCGGGTAACGTGGAAGCTCGCCGACGAATACCGTAACCTGCAAACATGTACGTGGGCGCCAGCCAAAGTGCACCAATCAACGACCAAGAGGATCTGTAAGCCGCTGATGAAAACGCCGAAACGACTCGAGCCGCTGATCGAAGATGGGTTGATTGACGAAGTGCTACGCCCGCTTATGAGCGGCAAGGAAGCAGCGGTCTATGTGGTGCGCTGCGGTAAGGAATTGCGTTGCGCCAAGGTATACAAGGAAGCGAACAAGCGCAGCTTTCGCCAGGCGGTGAAGTATCAGGAAGGCCGCAAAGTGCGCAATAGCCGCGATGCGCGCGCCATGGCCAAGGGCTCCAAGCACGGGCGCAAGGAAAAGGAAGAAAATTGGCAGAACGCCAAAGTCTCCGCCCTGTTCCGCCTTGCGCAAGCCGGTGTGCGAGTACCCAAGCCCTACGACTTTCTCGACGGCGTGCTGTTGATGGAAATGATCACCGACCCCAACGGTGACGCCGCGCCACGGCTCAATGATGTAGACCTGGAGCCGGAAGACGCTCGCGAATTTCACGCGTTCATGATCGGTGAAGTGGTGAAGATGCTCTGCGCCGGGCTGGTGCACGGCGACCTCTCCGAGTTCAACGTATTGCTTGACGGCGACGGTCCGGTGATCATCGATCTGCCACAAGCCGTCGACGCCGCCGGCAACAACCATGCATTCGAAATGCTCGAACGGGACGTTGGGAACATGTCCGCCTACTTCGGCCAGTTCGCGCCCGAGCTGAAAACTACGCGCTACGCCAAGGAAATGTGGGCGCTATACGAAGATGGCAAGCTGACGCCCGATACCGAACTGAGTGGCGAATTCGACGAGCCGGAAGACGAGGCGGATCTTGACGGCGTCATGCGCGAAATCAAGGCCGCCCTGGCAGAGCAGGAGCGCAGAGAGGCATTGCGCAACGCGACGGATGAACCCAGCAACGAACCGCCGCCACCGCCATGGATGCGTGGCTGAGCACAGCCTCTCGCAGCCAGGCCTCCATCAGTCTGCTACTGCATGAACCCACCATGTGGGAGCGCACCTGGGCGCGAACCGTCCTCGCCTCCTGCATCCCGCTTCAAGGTCCAACCACAACCCAGCCACAGCCTTATTTATCACGCCGCATAAGCACACCTGCACCCGCCCGGCCCGAAACCATCCCTGTGCTACATTGAACCCGAGCTCGCCGGCCGCGCAATCGCCGCGCTGAGCAAGCTCACCGAATAACAATAATGAGGTTCAGGATGTTGGCGACCTTGCGAATAGAATTGCGCGCCGTTTCGGTAGCTGTAGCCTCGGCAGTCTCGGTTTCTTCGCTCTCCTGCATAGCCCAGGCGGTTGAACCGACGACCTGGCATGTGCAGTCTCACTGGCCCGGCGCCAGCTCCGCCGATCAGGACGGCCTGGTGCGCCTGAATTGCGCTACCGGCACGGTCTACCCCACCGAGACGGTCCTCAAGCGGTCGATCAACAGCCTGGCCGATCTGCAAGGGCTGAAGATCCGCTCTTCCGGCTCGCTGCAGAGCTTTCTTACCGACGCCGGTGCGACTGCGTCCTGACATACCCGGTGGCGAACTCTACTCATCGCGGGACGCCGGCTAACCCGAGCCGCTGCGCGGCGGTTGTCAACAAGAGAGAAACGATGTCCCAGAACACCAACCGCCCCAACATGGTCATCACCGTGCTCTGTGGCACCCTTACATCCCTGGTGGTGATCGGCTTTGCCCGTCTGGCCTACGGCGTAATTCTCCCGTCGATGCGTGCAGACCTTGGCTTGTCCTATCAGCAGGCTGGCATTCTTAGCACGGTCACTGCGCTATGTTATGTCTGCTTCGTTCTGGCGGGCGGTCTGGCAGCGGCGCGCTGGGGCGCGAAGGCCTCGATTCTATTCGGCATGTTGACTGTGGCGGCGGGCTTCGTTGGGCTGACAGTCGCCACCAACTTCTGGCTGGTCATGTTTCTGATGGGAGTGCTGGGATTCGGGACGGCCTTCGCGTTCGCGCCCATGGTCGCGCTGCTCGCGACCTGGTTTCCGGAAAAGCGAGGCCTGGTCATCGGCTGCATGACCAGTGGCGTGGGACTCGGCGTGCTGGTTTCCGGCGTGCTGGTGCCGGCCATGTCCTCGGCGTTCGGCGAACACGGTTGGCGCGTCAGCTGGGGCGTGTTCGCCGCTGCAGCACTGTCCGTCGCGGCCATGATCACTCTGTTCGTGCGCAACCCTCCTCAGGCCAGGGCCAGCGATGCCGGCGGCTTGCCCTCGGACGAAAAATGGCGAATCTACCGCAACCCGCGCGTACTGATCGTGGCCAGCACCTACGGTATCATCGGCATGGGCTACATCGTGCAGACCGTGTTCATGGTCAGTTACATGGTCGAGACCGGCCACAGCGCTGCCACCGCTGGCCGCTTCATGGCGATGATGGGACTGATGTCGATCGCCGCCGGCCCGCTGTGGGGCTGGGTGTCTGACTTCTGGGGGCGTGGCAACGCGCTGGCGATGTGTATTTTCATGGTGATCATGGCGATGGGATTGCCGCTGATCGACCAGTCGCTGCTGTTTTTCTTCTTCCACTTTTTGGTGATGGGCGCCTCGATCAACGGTCTGTTCGCCATGATCCAGACCAGCGCGACGGATCAGGTAGCGCCCCGCTATATCCCCATCGCGTTCAGCTTCGCGACTCTGTTTTTCGCGATAGGCCAGTTCCTTGGACCGGCCATTGCCGGCTGGATGATCGAATCCACCGGCGGTTTTACCGCCGCGTTCAGCTTCACTTTCCTGGTGCTCTCGTTGGGTTTCGGCTTGACTCTGTTGATACGTCGCTTTCCCAAAGAGCTGGCAGTTGAGGAGCCAAAGACAGTGCCAGCCCAACACACCTGAAAGAGTGAGCGCCATGACCCATCGCATAACCCGCAGAGACAGCCTCAAGCTCATCGGTGCCACCCTGGCGGCGATGACGCTGCCATCGATGCCCCTTTTCGCCAACACCGGCGGGCTGCGGCAAAAAAACTACGCAGGCACCAACAACGCGCTGCCGGTCATCGGCATGGGAACCTGGCGCACCTTCAACGTGGGCAGCGACCCGAAGTTGCTGGACGCTCGTACCGAGGTGGTCAAAGCGTTCTTCGAGCTCGGCGGTCGCCTGATCGATACCTCGCCCATGTATGGTTCTTCGCCGGATACGCTGGGTTACGCATTACAACAGCTGGGTACGCCGGAAAACCTGTTCGCCGCCGACAAGGTCTGGAGCCCGGCCGGTGGCACCGCCCGCGAACAGGTAGCCGAGCAAGAACAGCGCTGGGATGTGCAGCGCCTCGATCTGGTCCAGGTACACAACCTGACCGACTGGCGCGAGCATCTGGCCGCGCTGCAGGAAATGAAAGCCGAGGGCAGGCTCGGCTACATCGGCATCACCACATCGCATGGGCGACGGCACCGCGAAATGGAACAGATCATGACGTCGGAAGATATCGACTTCGTTCAGCTCACCTACAACATCGCCCACCGCGAGGCAGAAGACCGGCTCCTGCCGCTGGCACAGGAGAGAAACATCGGCGTCATCGTCAACCGGCCTTATGCAGGCGGCAGCCTGATCCGGAATCTCAAGCGGAACGACGAGCCGTTGCCCGAGTGGGCCAAAGCGGAATGCGGCTGCAGTACCTGGGCGGACTATCTGTTGAAGTTCATCGTCAGTCACCCTGCCATCACCTGCGCCATTCCCGCCACCACCCAGGTCGAGCATATGCGTGAAAACATGCGAGCCGGGCATGGCCCGCTGCCGTCTGCTGACGCTCGGAAGCGAATGGCTGCCTACGTCGAATCGCTATGAATGACTGGGCCAGCTATCGATTGCAGGATTTCATCCCTTTCACCGCGGATGTTTACTTTCGTCTGCTCGAGCGGATGGGCGAGACCTTCTGGCCGCTGCATATAGTGACAGTCGCGCTGGGCGTGGCCGCGATTGGCCTGGCTCTCATGGGCCGCACGCAGCTAGCTTGCGTTCTGCCCGCGCCGCTCTGGGCATTCGTCGGCGTGGCGTTTTTTATCCAGCGGTATGCAGAGCTCAACTGGGCCGGGCGCTATGCCGGCTATGCGTTTATGGCGCATGGCGTGTTGCTGGCAGTGGTTGCCCTGAAAGGGTTTGGACTGGATAAAGCGCCACGCCCAACCAGCCCACCAGTTCTGATCGGCTTGGCCATCGCCCTTTTCGGTCTGCTCGGCATGCCTCTTATTGCCCCGCTGACTGGCGACTCCTGGTCCCAGGCGCAGGTATTTGGCATTCACGCGGACCCTACCGCAGTGACCACGCTGGGGCTGATGTTGGTCGTGCTCAGGGGCTGGGTACTCGGGGCTGCGTGCATCGTGCCAATGTTGTGGATACTGGTGTCCGGCCTGACGCTGCAGGTGCTGGGTTCATCGCTTGCCCCGGTTTTGTTCGCCGTATTGGCTGTCAGCCTGGCTGCTTTGGTCTGGAAGAGCTATCTGTCTCGCGATGAGCCCTCAGCGCCAGCAAAGTGATCTGAGGATCCGTCTGTCCCATACGGAGCGATCCGCTGCTCCTTTCGTCGCTGGCAATCTTACTCAGTATCGCCAGAAGCGCCTAGCGGCGAATCTGGTACCAGCTCAACCTGCAGATTTGTACCAGCTATACACCCGCATCGGCGGGATATTCCGCAGCTCCAGCGTGCAGCTGGCGGGCGGGCCCATGATCGGGTCGGTGTAGCTGGCCACATCCCGGCGGAACTGATAGGCAACGAAGCGCCCGTTGTCTCCCAGAGAGTCGTTCACCGCCTGTGCAACGCGCGTCGCAACAGCTTGCGGCATTTTCGAGAAGGGAATGCCAGAAATCACCACATCCGGTAGCTCCATACCGTGCTGCGCCAGAATCTCTGGCAGGCTCTCCGCACTGCCTAGATGATTGATAAACCGCGGGTCATCAAGCTCGCCAAGCAGCTCATGGAAATAGGGGCTCAGCTCGATCGAGAGCAGGCGCGCATCGGGGCCAAGATGGCAGAGAAAGGTGCGCGTGGTACCGCCGGTACCCGGCCCCAGCTCCACTACCCGCTTGGCGGCCGGCAGGTCAGCGGCCTCGACGATGCGCTGTTCCAGGAAGCGCGAACTGGGAATGATCGAGCCTACCTGGCTCGGCTCCCGCAGGAACCCGCGGAGGAAGGCTGCTGGATTGGTTTTACGAACAGACTCGGACTTGGCCCAACCACTCTCCTCCGCCATAGTTCTTTCAACCTTTCGCCTGAATTGTTATGTGTTCCGTCTCGACGGATCTGCGAGCGCAGGAGCAGTCGTCGCTCCAGCTGCCAAATTGTTGCCAAGTAGAAACGGCAAGAGTCCTCCCGATCCGCCAGCGAATACACCAACGAGGAAGGCTCAGGTACCTTCGAGTTGAGTCGTTTGAAGCCCGGAGGTTCCACTCGAAGCTCGAGGGAAGCTAGCGATAACGATGGCACAGGGTAAGCCGCCGCGTTCGCGCTTGTTATTGTCCATAAGGTAACGGGTCAGGCCTTGTTCACCACACGTGGACCAGCCGGGACCGGCCTTCGATCGGATAGTTATGCCGCCGCGCTCAGCTTGCAGAACTCGAGCGACTGCCTTGGGTCTTCATCCAGAAGGAGAATTCCAAGATACAAAAGGGTTCAACCAGCTTTTTCAGGCCGTGTTGAAACATTCAGCATCAGTCGCGTGCGGACGGCCAATCATGGACCTCAACCGTGTTACGGCAGAAGAGATTGCCGATCAGCATTACGAAGTCGTCATCATCGGATCAGGCTTCGGCTCCAGCTTTTTTCTCAATAAGGCGGTAAAGCACCTTCAGGGAAAAGCGTTGGTCATCGAATGGGGGAGCTACTATTCCTGGGCCGAGCAGATCCGGAACAATCAAAACAGCGAGTTCCCTCACGAAGCGACGTACGAAAATCGTGGCGACAAGCCCTGGAACATGACCATTGGCTTTGGCGGCGGCATGAACTGCTGGTACGGAATGACCCCGCGGTTCCATCCCAACGACTTCTACATGAGAAGTCTGTACGGGGTGAGCAACGATTGGCCCGTCGATTACGATGATCTGGAACCCTATTACTGTGACGCCGAACGCATCATGCTTATTTCCGGCGATCCCGCGATGGCGAGTCTGCTGCCCCGCTCCATGCCCTTTCCGCTTCCGCCTCACACGGGAACCTCGGCCGACGAACTGATGAGAGAGGCAATGCCTCAGCATCATTTCATCGTTCCGACCGCTCGTGCCAGCGCTGCCAACGAACAACGCGGGAAATGCTGCGCGAATGCCACCTGCTATCGCTGCCCGACCAATGCAAAATTCACCGTAGACAATGGCTTCCCGCACCTGTTTGGGCACTCGAAGGTCGATGTCTGCCTCATGTCCGAGGTAGAGACGCTTGGCTACCGAGGCGACAGCATCAGCCATGCGGTAGTCAGATCAGGCGACAAGCGATACCGGGTCAACGGGGATTTGTTCGTTCTAGGCGCAAACGCCATCCAGTCGCCAGCGATTTTGTTGCGCTCGGATATCATTCACGGCGAGACCGGGTTGAACCTGCACGAGCAGATCGGGGCGAGCGCCGAAGTTTTCCTGGATGGTCTGGCGGCGCTGAATGGCAGTACGATCGCCACGGGAGTCAATTACTACTTTTACGACGGTGAGTTCCGTCAGAACCGGGCCGCGAGCCTGGTCAGCTTCGACAACCGCTGGCCATACGGGCTACGAACGGAGCCGGGCAAATGGCACCACCTGCTGCCGTTGACCATAGTCACCGAAGAG
>CAYZFU010000148.1:8227-8452 GCA_964477725.1 uncultured Halopseudomonas sp. | reverse complement strand
GGGTCTGACCGACAATGTCTACTGGTGGATCCTCTGGCGCTACCTCGCCGGATTGTCGAGCACTGCGGGGCTGCTGCTGGCTTCCGGACTGGCGCTCAATTGGCTGATCCGCCATCAGTACAAACCGGAGCTGGGCGTGCACTTCGCCGGGCTGGGCATCGGTATCGCAATATCCGGCATCGCTGTGGGCCTGATGATCGGCCGGCTCGACTGGGCGGAGCAATG
>CAYZFU010000148.1:0-8217 GCA_964477725.1 uncultured Halopseudomonas sp. | reverse complement strand
TCGCCTTCCCGGCCTGGCTATGGCTGCCTGCGCCAGCGCCAGTGACTACCGGCCCGCAGCAAAGCGCCTCCGCGGACCCGACTCCTGACCGACGTTGGATGAGGTTGTTCATCGCAGCCTATTTCTGCGCAGGTGCCGGGTATGTGGTGAGCGCCACCTTCATCGTGGCCATTCTGGAACGCCTGCCGATTTTTTCCGGCTGGGGAAGCTGGGTCTGGGTTCTGGTCGGCCTCGCCGCGGCACCCTCGACCTTCCTGTGGGACCGGATCGCCACGCTTACAGGTGGGCTCCGCGCGCTGATGCTGGCGTACGCCCTGCAGATAGTGTCGATCGTGTTGCCGGCGATGAGCGAAGGCAGCGCAGCCAACCTGCTCGCTGCGGTGCTGTACGGCAACACCTTCGTTGGCATCGTCAGTCTGACCCTGTCGATCATTGGCCGGCGTTTCCCTGCCAATCCAGCCAAGGCCATGGCTCGACTAACGATCAGCTATGGAATCGCTCAGATCGTGGTCCCGGCCATCGCCGGGTATATCGCCAGCGTTACAGGGAGTTACCACGGCGCCCTGTGGTTGGCGGCAGCGATGATGGTGCTCGGGATCGGCGCGCTGGCGGCTGCCCAGCGCAGAGAAAGAGCGCTTCAGCCGCGTTAGTTCGGCCTGGTTATGGTCTGTTGGCGGAACTGTTTCGGTGTTACACCCAACCATCGGCGAAAGGTACGGCTGAAGTTGCTGGTGTCCTGATAACCGAGCCGTTCGGCAATCGACTCGATGCTGTGGCTGGTCTGGCTGAGCAGCCAGCACGCCTGATCGCTGCGCACCTCGTCGAGCAGCGATTGATAGCGCACCCCTTCGGCCTGCAAATGTCTGATCAGCGTGCGCGGCGCCATGTGTTCGGCGCACGCCATTTCGTCCAGCGTGGGAAATCGCTGGCCGCATCCGAGCAGCCGCCGTTTGATGCGCTCGCTAAGCGTACCACGTGCCAGTCGCTCCAATTGATTGTCGCAGTCCCGCAGCGCCTGACGATGGGCTTCGGGATCGGCGGCCAGACCGGGCGTGTGCAGGTAACCTTCCGGTAGCACGATGCGTAAACAGGGGCTGGCGAAGCGAACGCGGGCGGCTACCGAGGCGAAAACGACTGACCATTCCGGCTCGGGTAATGGCCATTCCAGGGTGATCAGATCCCGTGGGGGCTGGCCGGTGATGGTTTCCAGCAACCGCAGGATAGCGGTGGTGAAGTGGCCGAGCAGATAGACGCGCGTCTCAGCGCTGATCTGGTATTCATCAAGAACCAGGCTCGGCGGAGTGGCAGTGTCGATACGAAACACAGCCAGGTCCTGGCGCAGGGCCGCATAGCGTTCAATAGTGGCGAAGGCGCTGCCCACATCGACTGCACTGATCGCCGCGTATCCGGCAGCTCCATGGGCAGAAACATCCGTGTGTCGACCGACATCGAAGCCCAGCCATGGGCAGTCGCTGAGCTTGATCGCATGCGTGATCAACCGCTGAATCTGCTCGGCACTCAGAAAGCTGTTGTCGTGATGCAGTGAATGCCAGTCAAGGCGCGTGCCAGCGATCGCCTCCGCCTCGCTGAACCCTCGCCGCCGCAGCTCGGCGCACACCAGCCGCGCGTAAACAGGATGAATGGAAGGGCTCAGCCATGTCGGTTCGGGCAGCATCGACTCATCTCGAGACACTTTCACTGGCACATTATGACGATTATCTGCCCGTTGCAACGGTAGCTGCGCAGGCAAGGCCGGCGCATTATCGGCTCGACGATGTCCAAAACAACAAAAGGGGTCGGATATGACTACCACCGCGTCACGCATGCCCGAAGCGACCTACGTCGATCGCAAGCGCTATCTATGGTTGTTCTCGCTACTGGTTCCGATGACGGCCCTCACCGGCCCCCTGCTGTACATGTTCGTATCGCCAAAGATCGTCTGGCTGTGGCTGCCCACGCTATTCAGCTACCTGGTTATTCCTGTGCTGGACTTCATCATTGGCGAAGACCTGAGCAATCCTCCGGAAGAGGCAGTACCGGCTCTCGAGGCCGATGCATACTACCGATACGTAACCTACGCCCTGGTACCAGTGTTGTGGGCGAGCTTTCTCGTCAGCGTGTATTTTCTCGGCACGCACGAGTTGCCCTGGTATGGCGTGCTGGCAGTGGTCATGTCCGCCGGGGGCTCCCTGGGCTACGGACTGAATCTGGGGCACGAACTGGGTCACAAGAAAAGCAGGCTGGAGCGTTGGCTGGCCAAGATAACCCTGGCGCTGGGCTTCTATGGTCATTTTTTCGTTGAACACAACCGCGGCCACCATCGTGATGTGGCGACGCCGGCCGACCCTGCCTCGGCGCGCATGGGCGAGAGTATTTATCGCTTCGTCTTCCGCGAGCTGCCCGGGGCCTTCTTTCGCGCCTGGGATCTGGAGGCCGAGCGCATGGAGCGCTGCGGCAAATCCGTCTGGAGTCTGGATAACGAACTCATCCAGCCGGCATTGATAAGCATCGCTCTGTATTTTGCCCTGATCGCAATCTTCGGGCTGGAGATGCTGCCGATGCTCCTGCTGATCGCCTTCTGGGGCGCGTTTCAGCTGACCCAGGCCAATTACATCGAGCACTATGGCCTGCTACGCAAACAACTGGGCAACGGGCGCTTCGAGCGCTGCCAGCCCCACCACTCCTGGAACAGCAATCATCTTTTCTCCAATTGGGCGCTCTTCCATCTGCAACGGCACTCGGACCACCATGCGCACCCTACCCGCCGCTATCAATCCTTGCGTGATTTCCCCGATCTGCCGCGGCTGCCCAACGGCTATTTCGGCATGTATCTGTTGGCCTATGTACCGCCGCTCTGGTTTCACGTCATGGATAAACGTCTGCTCGCAGCGGTGGATCGTGATCCATCGCGAATTAATTTCGAACAGGCCAAGCGCGGTGCGCTGATGCGCCGCTACCGGCTGGAAGAAACCCCGGCGGAGGCCTGAGCATGAGCAGTCATCAATGTCCGGAGTGTGGCTATGAATACGATGACGCCAAGGGCGACGCATTTCTCGGATATCCGCCAGGCACAGCATGGGAAACCCTGCCCGACGACTTCGTCTGCCCGGACTGCGCCGTGACCGGCAAGGACGAGTTCGAGAGACGGGACTAGCGTTTTACCCCGGGCCCGCTCAAAGGGCGCCGTCCCGGCGCCCAGGGCCCTGGCTTAAATGGCTCGCGGCACGGGCGTCCGGCGACGCGGATAGAGGTTGTCAGCAGAGAAGAACAGATCGACCAGTCGTGACCGCTGGCGTAGCCAGATGACACCCACACAGATGGCAAACACCGCCAGCAGGTACAGCGGAAAAACGTACAGGGGGTTGAAGCTGGCGAAGCGTTCCATGAGCAAGGGAAATGCAATACCCACCGGCACGTGCACCATATACAACACCAGCGAATTGCGACCCAGATAGGCGAGGGTCGGGGCCACCGGCCACCGCTGCGCATGGATCGCCAGGTTGATCATCATCGGAATAGCGGCAGCGGTGATGATGCAGTAGGTCAGATTATGCTTGGCGATCGGAGCCAGCCCCAGCACTACCGCCAGCAGACAGACACTGATGACCGCCAGCCCCATCCAGGTGAGCTGAATGCGATGCGCAGCGATCCACTGCGCACACGCGGACGTACGGTTGGCAAAGGCACCGGCCATGAAGAACATGAACAAGGCTGTGAAGTACCCGTAATCGTAAGAGTAGCCGACCAGATACAGGGTGACGGAAAAAATTGTCGTGACCAGCAGCCCGCTTTTGAACAGGAAAAAGCCGACCGCGTAGTAGATCGCCAGGTAGTGTAAAAACCATAGGTGGTGCCATGGGTCATAAACCAGCGCACTGAACAGATCGATTTCCGAGGGCAGGCCGAGCAGCGCTTCCCGCGCCTGGTAAAGCAGATAAAGGATCAGCGTCCAGATTACGAAAGGATAAATCAGGTTTCTGAGCTTGCCCCAGGCATAGCGGCCAAGCCCCTTGCTGATCGAACCGGCAAGCAACATGCCGGACAGAAAAAAGAGCACCGGCATACGTATCGGCGCGACCAGCTCGCTGATGTCCTTCAGAAAAGCGAAGGTTTCAGGATATTTTTCGTACATGTACACCACGCAGTGATGCACCACTACCAGTGATATCGCAAGACCACGCAGCATATCCATCCAGCGCATTCTCGCAGTTTGATTTGCCGTCCCGGCCGTGGCGATCTCCTTGTCCATTTTTCGTGCCCTCCACAGGTTCTGACCCTGCGGTCGACCCCACGCCGTTCTGCGGCGTTCCATCCGCTCATCGCCCTGTGACGCTCGGATCGATGCACGCCTGTTGTAGAGCCACCGCTGCATGGGGGAAGGGCCCGCCCAACTGACCAGTGGCGGATTCGGTGCCGGCAGAAATGGCGATGGCGATGGTTTTTCTTAACTATCGAAGGTTCCCTGGCTTATCGATTTGCTAGTCTTCAGCGCAACAAACCGGCAAGCGATCCTCTACCATCCCGCCGTACCGCCAACCGACCAGAGACAACTCATGACATCATCTCCTCTCGACCCGAAGGCCATCGATATCGACCTGACGTCGCGTTACGACTTCGCCCGACGTGTTGCCCTGAGCGCCGCCGAACGTGCCATGGCGTATTACAGCGGGCGACGGGAGCTGGCGGTGGAATTCAAGAACCAGGATGCACAGGACGTGGTCAGCGTCGCCGATCGCGAGCTCGAAGCCTTCATTCGCGCCGAGCTAGAACGTGAATTTCCTGACGATGGATTTCTTGGGGAGGAAAGCGGGCAGGCGAACCTGTCAGCTCGGTGTGTCTGGGTCATTGATCCTATCGATGGCACCGCCTGCTTCGTCAATGGCTTGCACAACTGGTGCGTATCGGTCGGCATGATGCTCGACGGCAAACCCTGCCTGGGGGCCATTGCCGATCCGAACCATTCCGAGTTGTTTCATGGTTGCATCGGTCGCGGCGCGTGGGTCAACGATACGCCGCTGAAGATCAGTCAGGCCGCACATGTTCGTGAGGGACTGACCGGTACCGGTACTTTCCATCCGACCGGCAAGCAGCACTTCATGCCGTTTCTGCAAAGCTTGCTGGACGAAGGCGGGATGTTCATTCGCAACGGATCCGGTGCTCTGATGACAGCTTACGTGGCGGCTGGCAGATTGATCGGTTACTACGAGACACAGCTGAAAAGCTGGGATTGCCTTGCCGGACTGGTATTGATTGATGAAGCAGGAGGGCGGCGCAACGACTTCTTCCGCGGCAATGGGCTGACCGAGGGGAATCCATTTCTGGTAGCTGGCCCCAATGTGTACGGTCAGCTCGCCACCATGATCGGTCCTTCGCTGGACGGCTAAAGTCACCGTTACGCGACGGTTAGCCCGTCAGGCCTTCGAGCGCCGGGACAGTTTGATCGGCAAGCCGAACATGCGCTGCCAGGCGGAAGCAAGCTCTTCGTCCGGCAGCGCCAGCCATTCGACCACCGATGCAGGCCTCCTGGCAGGGTTGGCGCAGGTCGCGGACTCGATGAGCAACTGGCAGCGCTTGTCCACAACGTCTACCGCCCAATCGCTCAATAGTGGTCTGGTGAGATCCGCGCAACACAGCTGGTAGAGAATTACCCCGAGGGCATATAGATCGCTCTGCTCGGTCCCTGGGTGCCCCCGGTATAGCTCCGGCGCTCGGTAAGGGTTGTGTTCCGACACAGCGTCACTCGACACCTCCGATCGGCGACGCGCCAGCAGTACCAGACGTCCGTCGGCATGGAGGTGCAGATCGAGTTTCGACATCGCGCTATAACCGAGGCCACTGGCATGTCGGCGAGCAATGCTTTCGGCGAACTGATGAAACGCATCCAGCCTTCCCCGCATACTGACGCGGTCGAACACATCGCTCACGAACGGCTTGACCTGCCCAACCCTAGCGATCGGTTGGTTTTCGACGGCGCCAGGCTTTGCGGCCGTGGTCCCGGCGACGCGGATCGGTAGCACATCAAGAGCGGAACAACTCGGCGATACTGCCGCTCGGGAGGAAGCGAGCGGCACATCCTTGGCATTCGGCAAGTCAGCCCTGTCGAAACGCACCGGACCATTGAAGCGATAACCCACCCCTGGAATGGTGGCGATCAGCTTGGCGTCGCCGCCCAATGCCTTGCGCAATTTGGTCATTGCGTTGGGCAGTACGTTTTTCACCGTCACCCGTCCATCCCAGGCCTCGCGCAATAACTTTTCATGCGAGACCACGCAGTCCACGTGCTGAAGCAGCACATTCAACAGGCGCAGCGGACGACGCTCAATCGCGATGGTTTCGCCATGAATCGTCAGTTTCAGTGTCTCGGGGCAGAACTCAGCGCACCCGAAGTAGTAGCGCGGCGGGGTACGGCGGTGCAACTGCGTTCGTGTATGCATGGCTGACTTCCCTGTTCGGATCAGGCGTGGCTCCCATTTGAGGCTTCGTCATCGCACCGGGCCATTAGTTCGTAACGGGCGCTTCGTCAGCGACGAACGGCAGCACTGCGTTAGCGATCCGTTAGACGCGACACGCAACGATACCTAGTCCGTGACAGTCTGAATCGCAGCTAGGCCAACATCTGTCGTCAGCCTGATTCACACCTACAAAATGGAGCGCAACATGGCAATGAAAAGCCTTGCCGCAGGCCAGCAGGAAGCTCAGCCCCTCCTCCAACCCGCGACCGACCCGTTCGAACAATTACGTGAAACCGCCATGTACCAGTGGCAATATTTCCGCACTCACCGCAGGTTTTGCAATTTCGAAAACCCGCGGGCCTTCTCGGAAAAAATCTTCCACCGGATGCGTTACCCCAAGCCGGAGTTTTCCCGCCTGGCTGACAAGGTCCTGGTACGTGACTACATTAGCGAGACCATCGGCGATCAATACAATGTGCCGATGTATGCCGTGGTGGACGAGGTCCGTCCGGAACACTTTGCCATGTTACCCGACGCCTTCGTTATCAAGGCCAACCACAGCTGCGGTGCTCTGCGGATCATTCCCGACAAATCGGCATGCGATGTGCTGGAACTGTCGAAGACCGCCAACGAGTGGCTCAAGGTAGATTTCTCTCAATACAATCGCGAAAAACATTACCGCGACATTCGTCCGCGCATCCTCTTCGAGAAAGCGCTGCTGGTGAGCGGAAAACCCGCTCCGGACTACAAGATCCATGTATTCAACGACGCGAACGGACGCAGCTTCAGCTTCCTGCAGGTGATCGACGGCCGATTCGGTGCTACTACCCAGAACCTGTATTCGGTCGACTGGCTGGTAATGCCGTTTCGTATCGGCGGGCGATTGCCTGATAGCCTCGATCCGGAGATCACCGCGCCGCCGGAGGAGCTGCCGGAAATGGTCAGGATCGCGAAAAGCCTGGCCCGCCCCTTCGGCTATTGCCGTGTGGATATGTACCTCTTCGAAGGACGGATCTACATAGGCGAACTGACGCTTACCCCAGGTGCTGGCGGATGCCGCTTTATGCCAGAGCAATGGGACTGGACCCTCGGGTCGCTATTCCGTTGGCCGGAAGAACCTCTGGCCATTCCCGTCCGAAGCAGAGTGCCCGAATATTTGTCCGCGCAAGCCACAGACAACGCCCCTGCCCGGCATAAGCCCAAACGCGCCAACGTAGCATGATCGGCGCCGCGGTCATGCGCAGCTCTCTGGCCAGCCTCGGCGGCCGCTCCTTGCGGCACGTCGCGGTGCTGGCTGGGGGTACCGCGGCTGCGCAAATCCTTACGCTGGCGGCGACTCCGCTCATCACCAGGCTGTTCGGCCCGCAAGCCTACGGGGCCGCCGGAAGCTTTCTGGCGCTGGTTTCCATGCTCGTTCCCATCGCCGCATTGTGCTACCCGCTGGCGATCGTGCTTCCGCGTGAAGACCGCGATGCCCAACGCCTGAGTGTGCTGTCGTTAAGCATTGCCCTGGCGTTGGCACTGCTTACACTGGTCTGTGTCTGGCTGGGTCAGCCGCTGCTCGAGCGCACCGGCATGAGCCCTTCCTGGCTACTGCTCTTGCCGGCTTTCATGCTGCTCGGGTGTCTGCGCCAGGTTCTCGAGCAATGGGCCCATCGCCTGGGCCGCTTCCCGGTTTCAGCGCGGGTATCGATTGCTCAGTCGATCACCGCCAACGGCGGTAAAATCGGCGGCGGTCTGACGCTGCCATTCTCCTCCACACTGA
>CAYZFU010000147.1:0-8511 GCA_964477725.1 uncultured Halopseudomonas sp. | reverse complement strand
CCGCGAAGGGAAAGCCGCGCCCACCACAGGCTGAGCGCGGCCGCGGGTCAGTTGCGGTTGACCTGCTCCATGGTTTTGGTAATTGCCGCGACCGCGGAACCGATGTTGCTCAGCTCCGCCGGCAGGATCATGGTGTTGTTGGTTTTAGCCAGCTTGCCGAACTCTTCGACATACTGCTCGGCGACGCGCAGCCCGACTGCGTCCTTGCCGCCGGGGGTGTTGATCGCCTCGGCGACCTGACGCAGGCCCTCCGCAGTGGCCAGCGCGATCAGCTCGATCTGCCGGGCACGCCCTTCGGCCTCGTTGATCTGACGCTGCTTTTCGGCTTCGGAGAGGTTGATGGTTTCCTGCTTTTGGCCTTCGGAAACGTTGATCTTCGCCTGACGCTCGCCTTCCGACTGGGCTACAACCGCGCGACGCTCACGCTCGGCACGCATCTGCTTTTCCAGCGCATCGAGGATGGTCGCCGGAAGCTCGATATCGGCGATTTCGTAACGCATGACCTTGACGCCCCACGGCCGGGCCGCCTCGTCCAGCGCCTGCACGACCTGGATATTAATGGTCTCGCGCTCTTCGAAGGTCTTGTCCAGGTCGATCTTGCCGACTACCGAGCGCAGCGTGGTCTGCGCCAGCTGCATGGCCGCGTAGCGGTAGTCATTGATGCCATAGCTGGCTGACTTGGGATCGACCACCTGCAGATAAATCACACCATTGACCACCACCTGTATGTTGTCCTTGGTCACGCATGCCTGACGGTCGACGTCGATCGCCTCTTCCTTCAGCGTGTGCCGGTAGGCGATGCGATCGACGAAAGGAATCAACAGATGAAAGCCTGCGTCCAGGGTCTTGGTGTACTTGCCCAGCCGTTCGACAACATAGGCCGAACGCTGCGGGACGATCTGCGCGGTCTTGGCGATGGTGACGATCACTAGTACCAGAACAGCCAGCGAAACGATGGTTGCGATTTCCATGCTCATGCTCCTTTAAATGTTTGACCGTTATTGGCCGGTTTCTGGCCGCTGACGGTCAGAACGATACCGCGATGATTGACGACCCAGGCGGCATCGCCAACCTTGAGTGGCTCGTCGGATTCGGCGTCCCACTTGGCCCCGTTGAGTTGTACAGCCCCCACGCCGTTGGCGAAGTCGCTGGCAACCAGCACCCTGGCGCCGAGCAGCCCGGAGTCGTCCAGATCAGCCCCATCGCTGTGCTTCGAGTCCCCAGAAAACCAGTTCATGCAATGACGACGCAGGCCGAGCAGTGCCGCCAGGCTGATCCCCGAAAAGATCAATAGCTGGGCGATCAGGCCATCGACGATCCCCAGCCAGGTCAGCAGCCCGACAATCAGCGCGCCGACACCGAAGAAGAGCGCGATCAGCCCGGGTACGAAAAACTCCGAGATAAGCAGGGCAAGCCCCAGCAGGAGCCAAAATCCAAAACTGGTAAACAGACTGCCGGCGAGCATAAACGGATCCTTGTGTGATGAACGGGCGCGGGCCGCAAAAGTGCATTTCCATTTAAGCACGATTGCGCTGGGCGCCGATGCCCGGAATTGTTTTGCTACCATCAAGCCCGAATTTCCAAGAAGAGACCATGTCATGCGTTTGATCCGCTGCCTGCTGCCCCTGCTGTTTTGTCTGAGCACCTCCTTGCACGCCGAACCGATACGCGTTGGCATTACCGAGGTTCCGCCTTTTGTGATGCAGGATGACGCAGGCGAGTGGGAAGGGATAAGCATCGATCTGTGGCGGCAGATCGCCGGCAATCTGGAGCTCGAGTATGAACTGGTGCCGATACCCTTTGCCGAACTGCTGGACGGTGCCCGTACCGGCTCGGTCGATGTTGCCGTCGGTGCGCTTACCATGACGGCTGAACGTGAAGCTGAATTCGACTTCACGCATCCGTTCTACCAGACGGGTCTGGCCATCGGCCTGCCGCGTGAGGATTCGCCGGGTATCCTGCGCAGCCTGGGCGCTTTGCTCAGCTGGCAATTTCTCAGCCTGGTTGCAGGACTGGCATTGCTCCTGCTTGTGGTCGGCTCGCTGTTTTGGCTGGTCGAACGCCGACGCAACAGCGAACAGTTCGGCGGGACGCCGGCGCAGGGCATCGGTGCCAGCTTCTGGTGGGCTGCGGTGACCATGACCACCGTCGGCTACGGTGACAAGGCGCCGGTAACGCTGGCTGGCCGGCTGATTGCCCTGGTGTGGATGTTTGCCGGCTTGATCATGGTTGCCAGCTTCACCGCAGCCATCACCTCAGCGCTCACCGTGAGTAATCTGCAACGTCAGATAAACGGCCCGCGCGACCTGCCAGGATTTACCGTGGCGACCGTCGCAGACACTGCCAGCGCCGAATATCTAAGCGAGCAACGCATCGACCAGGCCCGCTTCCCCGATCTGACCTCAGCGATGCGTGCCGTGGCCGCGGACCAAGCCGATGCGGTGGTCTACGACCGTCCGTTGATGCAGTATCGCAATCGCGAGCTCGGCGACCAGCGCCTGGATATCCTGCCCAATGCCTTTTCGGAACAGCTGTACGCTTTCGCTTTGCCCTCTGGTAGCCAGCTACGCGGACCGCTCGCCCAGGAAGTATTGCGCGTGACCGAATCGGCCGATTGGCAATCGGTGCTCGATCGCTATCTGGGTCGCCGCTGAGCCCGGGCCGGCACCGCGCAGATCATCCCGACCGGATCGTGCGACCACCGGCCAGTGCATCCTGCAGCTGGCGAGCCATACTGGGTATTCAGCCGACCCATGGAGGCCAACATGCGCGCCGATGAATTTCTCAAGAAATATGGTCTGGATGATGACGGGGAACAACTCAAGGACAGCAGCCTGAAAGGCAAGTCGCTGGAGCGTGCCCTGCACCCGGGCAGACCCAAGGCGGGCACGCCGCATGATTGGGAAGAATGGGAGGCGTACAAGGCAACTCACGGCATCGTCGAGGATGATTCGCCGCGCCCGGGCGGAAAGGACAACACCGATTCGGAAAACTCCTGACCGCCGGCTATGGCGGCCAGGCCGGTTATTTCTTCATCCACACCCCGTTAAGCATGATGTACTGCCCGTTGGCGGTGCGCTCGATGGCTTTCTTTCCTGCAATCGACTCGACATCGGCCTGCTGGATACCGTTATCCTTCGCCAGGCGCTGATACTCGGCCCGCCGCGCACGGTTGATCTGTTCGGCAATCTGCGCCGCGGTGGCATTGCCGCCTGGCGTCACCACGCCCAGATAACCATCCGGTTTCTCCCCGAGTTGCCCCGCAGCCTTGGCGGCCGGAAGCGCGCTCATCGCCTCGTTGAGTGTCATCGCCCAGGCCGAAACGCTGAGCAGCAGGGCGAGCATCAGCCCGCCGATACGAAACGTCATACGCATGCAGTTTTCCTCAGAACAGGCCGCTGGATTCGCTGAAAATTTCGTCCAGCTGGCGGTCAACCTTGATGTAGATTTCGTGCTGAATCTTGACGTTGAGATTGATGTTGATCGGCTCGCTGGGAGCCGCCACCTTCACCGTCGGGGCACAGGCCGCCAATCCCCACATCAGGATCACGACCGACAAGACGCGCCATCGCATGCGCCACTCCTTTTACTGGACAAGCCGCTGCCGTAGCAGCCGCTCCTGAACCCTTTTCTGGATAATATCGCTGACCTGGCCACTCAACTGCAGGCTGGCAAGCAACGCCGGAATGTTTTCCTCAAGATTGATATTGAGGTGTACCGGTCTACCGTTCTGCAGGTCAGGGTTACTGCCCTCCAGACGTAGGCCGAGTATGAGCACACCGTCCTCGCCATAGTCAAGTTCGCTCGAAAGCACGTTGTATCGAAAATCGTCCAGGGCTACGGCCAGCTCACGCATGCCCAGATTGCTCCGGGCCAGCTCGGTCAGACGATCGGAGCGGTATTGCAGCACGCCGCCCGGCTCGCGTGCGCGCACCGAGCCGGAGTCGACCGTCAGCTGCCCGTCGACCAGGCTGATCGGCAAACGGCCATCCAGTGTGCCGCGTCCGCTCAGCCCCTCGGCCGGGTAGGCCTCGAACAGACTGGACAGCTGCAAGCCGGAAACATCGATCACCAGATCCTGCTGCGCCTCGCCCAAGTCGAGCATCGTCGGTTGCACAGTAAGCTTGCCGCCCAGCAGCTCCATTTCCGCGTGACGAACGGCCAGGCTGCCAGCAGTTGGCGCTTCGAGCGGCGCTGTGTAGCCGAGACGCGCAGAGAGCGGCCCCATTTCGATGCCGGGGTTCAGCGAGGTCAGGCTCAACCCGTCGAACTGTACATTGAGAGCCTGACGGGCAACTGCCACATCCACCGGCAGACTGAGTCCTTCGAAGGTCGCCCGGTCATAGATGCCGCCGATGCCGCTCCCGTCGATGCGGCCATCGACTCGTTCCAGGGTGGTATCGCCGCTGACGTCGAAACGACCGCGCAGGCGCCCGGTCGCCAATGTCAGCAGTTCCGGCCAGTCAGCCAGCGTGGCCGCGAGCGGATTGGCGGCGCGGAAGAACACCTCCTGCAACTGAACCTTGGCGCGCCAGGGCTGGTCGAGCGGCCACACCAGCGCCACATCGAGCCCCAGCCCGCCGACCGTCGCTACTGATCCGCTCCAGCTGAGGCCGTCGGCACCCTGACTCAGCGTTCCCTGCAGGCTCCAGCCCTGGGGTCTGAGCATGGCATGCTGGACCTCGCTGGCGGCTATCTGGGTCTGGCTGGATATTTCCAGTACCGCCGAGTCGGCCAGTGGCGCGTGGATGACCATGCCTGGCAGACCAATGCGCACATCGGTCAACTCCAGTCCCAGCTCGGCATGCGAAGCCAGCGCCGCGCGGACGGCGGCAGCCTGCCCGAACTGCACCTGGACGGCTTCGGCGTCGATCTGTGCCTGGAGCGGCAGCTCGGCTCGCACGTTACGCAGGCTCAGCCCGTCCTGCTCCAGCCGTGCCGTCTGCATTGAGACGCGCCCCTCGTCCAGTCGCGCATGCCAGGCATTGCCGGGCGAGACTCGCACCTGACCCGTGAGCGAGCCCTGCAGTTCGCCTTCGGCCTGCACTTCCACTGCCACCGCCAGCTCCTGTTGCCAGTCCAGTTCCAGCTGCGAATCGGGGCGGATTTGCATGGTCAGCACGTCAGGCCTGAGTTCCGCCGGTAATCCCGTCAACGCAGCCAGCGCAGGATCTTCAAGGCGCAGCCGGGCATCGCCTTGCTGCAGCAGCCAGCGCCCGCGGTCTCCCGTCAGTCGTATCGCCAGCGCCCCGCTCAGCAAGCCAACCGACGTGAGCGTCCAGGGCTGTTGCAGCTCGGCATGTGCCTCGACCTGGACGATGCCATTCAGCCAATCCTGCCATTGGCGTGGCTCAAGCAGTGGCTGCAACGCCCAGCGGGTCTGCAGGTTCAGACCGCTGGGCAGTTGAGCCGGTAACACGACGGCATCTGACCAGGGTTGCAGCAGACTTGCCAGCACATCGCTTTCGGGCAGGGAAGGAACATTGAGGTGGCCGGCAAGCTCCGGCCCGCTTTCGCTGCGCTGCCATCTGGCAGCGAGCTCTATCCCGGGATCGCCGTTGAGTTGCAGATCAGTCTCGAGAACCAGCGCCGCACCGTCGCGGTAGAGCGCTGCATCCAGATCCAGCGTACCGGACTCCGACTGCAGGCGAGCCTGCGCGGCCACCCGCTGCTCACCGGGCTGGTTGCGAACCTGCAGATCGCCGACGAGTTCGCAGCGCTGCGCCTGGCACGGCAGGTCGAGTCGCAGCGCATGGATCCGGGTGACGTCGGGCAGAGCACGCGACGCATCGAACTTATCGGTCGGATCGCTGAGGAATTCGTCGATGGGCTGACTGACCGGGGCCTGCTCGCCTGCGGTGCGTTCGGGTCCGGCATCCCAGTCCAGGTCAAGATCGCGTATGTCCAGCAGCAGGATTCTCGGGCCATCCTGCCAGGTTGGCTCGAGACGAACCTGTTCCAGCTCGAAGCGCAATCGGCCGTTACCGCCCACATACACGCCGGTTACCCGATTCAGGTGAAATTCGCCAGAGCTGTAACGCAAGCCCTGCCAGTCGATATCCTCGAGACCGGCGTCGATCAATGTGCGCTGCGCCCAGTGAAAGACAAACAGGCTGGCCAGGCCCAGTAACAGCACAATGACCAGCGCCCATCGCAATGCCTTTTGCATCGCCACTCTCCTCATCGCCTATCGCTCAAGGTAGCATGCAGCTACTTCGTGTCAGGCTGACGCAACCCGGAATGATTCCGCATGGATGAACCTCGTCGCACCTTACCTCGCCGCTGGCCAAGTGCACTGCTCGGGCTGCTCTTGCTCGCCTGGCTCGGCATGGCCTGTTACCAGGCCTTCAAACCCTTACCGGCTGGCCTGTCATTTACCGGGCCGCTGCGGCCGGCGAACGACCTGCAGTTGCTGATAGACCAGACCTACCACGACGGTCAGAGGCGCATCAGTCAGCAGCAGATATTCAACGAGGTCTTCGCCCTCATCGGACAGGCCAGACGCCTGATCGTCGTCGACATGTTTCTGTTCAACGGTTTCGCGGCCAGAGCCGAGCATCGATCGCTGAGCGACCAACTGACCGAGGCGTTACTGGCGGCCCGTCGCCAGCATGCTGATATTGAGATCGTCGTCATCACTGATCCGTTCAATACGTTTTACGGCAGCATGCAGGCGCCAGCGATCGAAGCATTGAAAAACGCAGGGATAACGGTAGTGATGACGCCCGTGTCGCAGCTGCGCGCATCCAATCCGGCCTGGTCCGGGCTGTGGCATATCTGCTGTAGCTGGCTTGGCAACAGCGAAGATGGCGGCTGGCTGCCGAACCCGGTCGCCGAGGGCAAGGTCACCTTGCGCGGCTGGCTGCGGCTGCTCAACTTCCGCGCCAATCATCGCAAGACGTTGATCGTCGATCACGGCGATGACTGGGCCGGAATGGTGACCTCTGCCAATCCGCACGACGCCAGCAGCCACCATTGGAATGCTGCGCTGCGCTTCAGTGGCGCGGCGGCGCTCGACCTGCTCGCCTCCGAGCGGGCGGTGCTGAACATGGCGAAGCTTGACGTGGACTGGCCGCAGCCGCCGGACATGTCGATTGCGGTACTGCCTGCGGTGCAGATATTGACCGAAGCCGCCATCCGCGACGGGCTGCTGCGCATGATTGAGTCCAGCGAGGCGGGTGACCGGCTGGATATGGAAATGTTCTACCTTTCCCATCGTCCGACGGTCGAGGCGGTGATTCGCGCCCATCAGCGCGGTGTCAAGTTGCGGGTGCTGCTCGATCCCAACCGCGATGCGTTCGGACGGGAGAAAAACGGAATCCCCAACCGCCAGGCAGCCTGGGATCTGCATGCAGCAGGCGTTCCGGTTCGCTGGTGCAACACCCAGGGCGAGCAGTGCCACCGCAAATGGGTTCGTCTGGAGCACGGTGACGGCACCAGCGAGCTGATCAGCGGATCGGCCAACCTGACCCGGCGCAATCTGGATGACCTGAACCTGGAAACCAGCGTGCGGCTGGTAGCGCAGCATGACGAGTCGACGGTCATCGAAGCGCGGGAGCACTTCCAGCAGCTCTGGACCAACGCCGAAGGCAAGCCGTTCAGCCTGCCCTACGATGCCTTTGCCGACCACAGCAGGCTGCGCTACTGGCTCTACCGCTGGATGGAAGCCACCGGCATGTCGACGTTCTGAGCTTCAGTCCTGCTCGCGAAAGCACGCCGAGAGGATATCCATGCCCTGCTGTACCTCTACGTCAGTCGCGGTCAGCGGCACGAGGATGCGGATCACGTTGCCGTATTGGCCGCAGGACAGCAGAATCAAGCCTTTCTCGCGGGCGCTCGCGACGATCCGTGCGGTCAGCTCGGCATGCGGGTGTCCATCGTTGGTGAACAGCTCGCAGGCAACCATCGCGCCGAGTCCGCGCACATCGGCGATGCGCTTGTCCTCTCTGGCGATCTCGCTTAGCCGGCCGGTGATCAGTTCACCAATCTTGCGGCTGCGCGCCAGCAGGTTCTCTTCCTCGAATACATCAATGACCGCCAAAGCCGCGGCGCAGGCCAGCGGATTGCCCGCATAGGTGCCGCCGAGGCCGCCCGGTGCGATGGCATCCATTACCTCGGCACGTCCACAGACGCCGGCCACCGGGAAGCCGCCGGCGATAGACTTGGCAAAGGTGGTGAGATCTGGCGCAACACCCATCTGCTCCATCGCGAAAAAGGTGCCGGTACGGCCCGCGCCGGTTTGCACTTCATCGGCGACCAGGAGGATGCCGTGCAGATCGCAGAGCTGACGCAGCCGCTGCATGAATGCAGGCGAGGCGGCGTAAAAGCCGCCTTCTCCCTGCACCGGCTCGATGACGATCGCTGCGATGTCGCGCGGCTCGGCATCGTTCTTGAACACCCGCTCGATACTGGCGATCGAATCATCCTCGCTCACGCCATGTATCGGACAGGGATACTGTGCGCGATAGACACCGCCGGGCATCAAGCCCATGCCGGCGGCATAGGGGTTGA
>CAYZFU010000146.1:0-8545 GCA_964477725.1 uncultured Halopseudomonas sp. | reverse complement strand
CTTTTTTATGTCTGGGTAAAACGCGCGCAAAAAAAAGGGGCGGTTTTACCCGCCCACTCTTCATTCCTTATGTGCCATCCGTGACCCGTCGTCCTGACGTTCCCATCCTGGTGTATCCCTGGCTCAGCGTCCTGCCGAGCTGCGCAATCCGTCGCGCATGTGTGAATAATACGGTTACAAATCGCGTCTGGATAGTGGGAGAAACCCGGCACGCCTGGCCCGTGACAGAAATATTACTGTTATTTATCAATGCATTACCATTTTACCGCTGCGTGATTTCCACTTCTGCGCACGCATCGTGAGTGCATCGGCTTACATCCCCTGTAGGCAATTTCTTACAAGAACACATCGCCGGCAATAAAAACCCGGTCCATTGCTGGACCGGGTTTCGAGGCTTGCTAGCCGGGGAGCAATTACATCATGCCGCCCATACCGCCCATGCCACCCATGCCGCCCATGTCAGGCATCGCCGGCTTCTCTTCCGGGATCTCTGCAACCATGGCTTCGGTGGTGATCATCAGGCTGGCTACAGACGCTGCCGCCTGCAGTGCGCTACGAGTGACCTTGGCCGGATCGAGGATACCCATTTCGATCATGTCGCCGTACTCGCCTGTCGCTGCGTTGTAACCGTAGTTACCTTCGCCGGCCTTGACCTGCTGCACAACGACAGCTGCCTCATCACCAGCGTTGGCCACGATCTGGCGCAGCGGCGCTTCGATCGCACGACGCAGCAGGTTGACACCAACGGTCTGGTCTTCGTTGTCGCCAGTCAGGCTTTCGATAGCCTTCAGAGTGCGAACCAGCGCTACGCCACCGCCAGGTACCACGCCTTCTTCCACTGCCGCACGGGTTGCGTGCAGAGCGTCTTCCACGCGGTGCTTCTTCTCTTTCATCTCGACTTCGGAACCGGCACCAACCTTGATCACGGCTACGCCACCGGCCAGCTTGGCCAGACGCTCCTGCAGCTTTTCCTTGTCGTAGTCGGATGAGGTTTCTTCGATCTGCTTGCGGATCTGACCAACACGCGCCTCGATATCGATCTGGGTGCCAGCACCGTCGATGATGGTCGAGTTGTCCTTGTTGATCTGAACGCGCTTGGCTTGGCCCAGGTGCTCAAGAGCAGCGCCTTCCAGGCTCAGGCCCACTTCTTCGCTGATCACGGTACCACCGGTGAGGATGGCAATATCCTGCAGCATGGCCTTGCGACGGTCACCGAAGCCCGGCGCCTTGACTGCAGCGACCTTGACGATACCGCGCATGTTGTTGACCACCAGAGTAGCCAGCGCTTCGCCTTCGACGTCTTCGGCAACGATCATCAGCGGGCGGCCTGCCTTGGCGACAGCTTCGAGGACCGGCAGCATCTCGCGGATGTTGGAGATCTTCTTGTCGACCAACAGGATGTACGGGTTGTCCAGCTCGGCCTGCATGGTTTCCGGCTTGTTGACGAAGTAAGGCGACAGGTAGCCACGGTCGAACTGCATGCCTTCTACTACCGACAGCTCGTTTTCCAGACCGGAACCTTCTTCAACGGTGATGACGCCTTCCTTGCCAACGCGATCCATGGCTTCGGCAATGATCTTGCCGATGGACTCGTCGGAGTTGGCGGAGATAGTGCCAACCTGAGCGATGGCGCGCGAATCAGCGCACGGCTTGGACAGGTTCTTCAGCTCGGCAACGATGGCGGTAGTGGCCTTGTCGATACCACGCTTGAGATCCATCGGGTTCATGCCGGCAGCGACGGCCTTCAGGCCTTCGGTGACGATGGCCTGAGCCAGAACGGTTGCGGTGGTGGTGCCGTCACCAGCGTCATCATTGGCGCGAGACGCGACGTCCTTGACCAGCTGGGCGCCCATGTTTTCGAACTTGTCTTTCAGTTCGATTTCCTTGGCTACCGATACGCCGTCCTTGGTGATCAGCGGAGCACCGAAGCTGCGCTCGATCAGTACGTTGCGGCCCTTCGGACCCAGGGTTGCCTTGACGGCATCAGCCAGGATGTTTACGCCGGCCAGCATCTTGTTGCGGGCGGGGATACCAAACTTAACTTCTTTAGCAGCCATTTTCGCTTTTCCTTCATTGAATTCGTTAAGGGATGCGTTGCGTCAACAATGCAGCAATCAGTTGTCGAGCACACCGTAGATTTCGGACTCGCTCATGATCAGCAGCTCCTCTCCATCGACCTTGATGGTGCTGCTACCGGAATAAGGTCCGAAAACAACCTTTTCACCTTCCTTGACGGCCAGCGGACGAACATCACCATTGTCCAGCAGACGCCCGGTACCTACAGCGACCACAACACCGGTGTTCGGCTTCTCTGCGGCTGAGCCAGGCAGAACGATACCGCCAGCGGTCTTGGTCTCTTCTTCGCTGCGACGAACGACGACGCGATCGTGTAACGGACGGATTTTCATCGTTTTTGATCTCCCATATATATGTCAAATACCGGTTTTCCGGCTGTTTCGAGTTAACGTCAGGTCTTGCGACCCGAAGGACGCGCCTCGCGGCCGCGTCACTATCCTGCGCGGAGCACCCGAGGGGTACCCCGCGATAAGTGGTGCAGGGTTAATGGGGCTGGCCAAAGGCTTTTCAAGGGCGCTTCAGGAAAATTTTTCAACGTTTGTCGATTCTGGAATTCGGATCATCGCCACGCTCGCCACCCTCAGGTTTCTCCCACTCACCTTCGATAACATTGTTCTGTCCTCGGCGGTAAACGCGGGGGCCGCCCGGCTCTCCCGGCCCAGGCCGACCGCGGTGACGCAGCGCAACGATCAGCGCGGCCGCAGCGAGAACGTCTGTGATCACGCCGGGGAAAATCAATAGCAGCCCGGCAACCACACCCCACATGCCCGACTTGAGCACGCTGAACGGGCTGCGATTTTCCGCCATGCGCTCCTGGAGCCGCTGCAACGTGCCCCAGCCCTGACGCTGAATGACCGCGACCCCAAGCAAGCCGCTGACCAGCACCCATAGCAGTGTGTAGCCGACGCCGATGCGCTGACCCAGTATGATCAGCCCGGCCAGCTCGATGAGCGGTACGGCGAGTAGAAGAAGTCGAATCATCACAACCTCACGGAGAAGGGTAAAGGTCAGGTATGGGGGCGCAAAAGCCGATTTCAAGCATGACCCGCCCCCTGTCGCAGCAGGTATTCATTCTTCATCCGATCTCATGCATGCTTGCTCGCCTCGATTATCCGCGAGCAAATTGGAGTAACAGCGATGCAAATCAAAGACAGCGTGATCATCATCACGGGGGGCGGTCAGGGTCTGGGCCGGGCGATGGCAGAGTTTCTTGCGGCAAAGGGTGCCCGACTGGCGCTGGTCGACCTCGGTAAGGAGCGCCTGGGCGAGGCCTCGGCAGCGTGCAAGGCCGCGGGCGGCGATGCCCGTGGCTACGTTTGCAACGTTGCCGACGAAGAGCAGGTTTGCGACATGGTTGCGCGCGTGGCCAGCGATTTTGGCAAGATCAATGGATTGATCAATAACGCCGGCATTCTGCGCGACGGTTTGCTTTTGAAGAGCAGGGACGGCGAAATCCAGAAGATGAGCCTGGCACAGTGGCAGTCGGTGATCGACGTGAACCTCACCGGCGTTTTTCTGTGCACTCGCGAGGTGGGCGCGAAAATGATCGAGCTGGGCAATCAGGGCTCGATCATCAACATATCTTCGATATCCCGCGCCGGAAACATGGGCCAGTCGAACTATTCTGCAGCCAAGGCCGGTGTGGCAGCCATGACCGTGGTCTGGGCGAAGGAGCTGGCTCGCTACGGCATTCGCGTGGCTGGCATCGCACCGGGCTTCATCGAAACCGAAATGACTGGCGGCATGAAGCCTGAGGCCCTGGAAAAGATGACCTCGGGCATTCCGCTCAAGCGCATGGGCAAGCCAGAGGAAATTGCTCACTCTGCTGCCTATCTGCTGGAGAATGACTACTATACCGGCCGAATTCTCGAGCTCGACGGCGGTCTTCGCCTGTAACACCAAAGGGCCGGAGAAACCCGGCCCTACCAGCTGACTCCCAGCCCGAAGCGATAGCGGATGTCATCGATGTCGGGATCCGTTGTGCTGTCGGTATAGTCCCACTCGGTCAACAGGTTCAGCGATGCCCAGCTGTTGAGCATGTAACGCAAGCCCAGCTCCGTATCAATAATGTAGCGAACCGCTGGATCGCTGGGAATCAGCGTCTCGGCCCGGTGGAACAGTTCAAACCGCTTCCCCAACATGTAGCGCCTGAAATCCCACTCCAGACCCAATGCTTCGAATTCGCGCTCGGTTCCGTCCCGTTCGGTTATTGCGACGCGATCGATTCGCGCAGCCGTTTCGAAGCGGCTCAGTGTAGTGTTCCACCACTCATAACCCGGACCGATACCGAGCTGGGTCCGCCTGGATATCCAACCGATCCGATCACGCTGGTAATTCCATGCCGATTGCAGAAACCACTGCTCATCGAAAAACCAGCTCAGATCATAGGAGGTCTGCCACAGGTCGCGGTTTTTCACATCGTCGAGGTAGTAGCGCTCGAAATTTCCGGCGAGTGAATGTCGCCAGTCCCCATGCCGCACGCGCGTGTTTCCACGCAGCGCCAGGTCTCGTTCGTCAACCTGCCCTTCCTTGATCAGTACGGCCACATCGGCGTTACCTTCGAGCAACCAGTCCTTGATCAATGGTTGAGGAACCATCATCTGATCGATTGAAGCGAGGGTGACTTCGTAGGCATCAGGCAGACCGTTGACCACCTGGATCTGGCCGGGGACGGTAGAAGGCAGAATAGACAGGGCGCTTTCGGCTTCGTCTGCGCGCTTGACCAGTAGCGGCTGGTCGCTTTCCAGCGTGCGCACCCGGTTCACGTCGATGGTGATTTCGCCGGCGAATTCGGTGAACACCACCAGTCGGCCCCTATCGAGTAATTCGATGCGTCCGGTTATCCTGTCGCCGTTGTCCAGCCAGACGGTGTCTGCGATGGCAAGTGGCGGAAAGACCAGAGCCAGCGCGGCAAGTAGGCGGTAAAACATGGGACAACCTTGGGAACGAATTCGACAAGAGCGCCATTATCCATGCCTGAGAGTCGATTACTACCCGCCTCGAAGACGGATTGCCGAACGGTATCCGACCCGGTCAAGGAGGCTTTCTGGGCAGCGCTCGCCAGCATTCCGCAAGGACGAGTCTGCAGCTACGGAACGCTTGCCCGGCTGGCCGGGCTTGGCCGCGGCGCTCGCCTGGCCGGCCGCTGGCTTGGCCAGCTTCCGGCAGCATCGTCGCTTCCCTGGCATAGGGTGGTCAACAGCCAGGGGCGGCTTTCGCTGCCAGCCGATTCGCCTGCCGGCCAGGAACAGTTAGCACGGTTGATCGATGAAGGCATCGGCATTCACAACCGCCGTATCGACATGAAACGCTACGGCTGGCCGGAATAACCGGCTCGCCTCACCTCACCTCACAGGACTTTTATGACTGATAACCAGGCGGGTTCGGCAGACCTGCCAAGCGAAGGCTGGCAGGTCTATCTCAAGCCGCGCGTGATCGCCATGTTGTTTCTCGGCTTTTCCGCAGGGCTGCCGTTATTGCTGGTCGGCGGCACCTTCAGCGCATGGTTGCGCGATCTGGGTATCGAGCTGTCGGCGATCGGGTTTCTCAGCTGGGTTGGCATGGCCTATTCCATCAAGGTGTTGTGGGCACCGATCATCGATCGCGCTCGCGTACCTCTGCTGTCGCGTCTGCTGGGCCGTCGCCGGGCCTGGATGCTGTTATCGCAGACCATCGTCATTCTTGCTCTTGCAGGCATGGCATTGAGCGATCCGCGGGAACACCTCGGCTTGATTGCTGTGTTCGCAGTAATGACCGCCTTCGGTTCCGCCACCCAGGACATCGCCATTGATGCCTACCGGGTCGAGGCGGAAGCCAAGCACCGCCAGGCTGCGATGGCCGCTACCTACGTGACCGGGTATCGCCTCGCGATACTTGCCGCAGGCGCGGGGGCTTTGCATATTGCAAGTCTCGATAGCTGGAGCCTGGCTTATCTGACCATGGCCGCGCTGATGGGCATTGGGGTGACAACGACACTACTCATAGCCGAACCGGCGGTGAGTATTTCCGAATCAACCAATCGACTGGAAGCGCGAGTGCAACAGTACCTCGCCCAGACGCGACAGACCGGCTGGAAGCGCGACCTGACTGCCTGTTTGCCGACTTCTTCCAGCGCTACGGCAAAACCGCTCTGCTGATTCTGGCGTTCATCGCCACCTTTCGTATCAGCGATATCTTCATGGGCGTCATGGCAAACCCGTTCTATCTGGATCTGGGGTTCAGCAAGGCCGAGATCGCCAACATTGCGGCCGCGTTCGGCCTGGGGATGACCCTCGCGGGCGCAGCGCTCGGCGGCTTGCTGGTCGCACGCTTCGGCATCGCTCCGATGCTCATCGCCACCGCGTTCATGGCCCCTGCGACCAACCTCGCCTTCGCCTGGCTGGCCTATATTGGCCCCCAGAGCTACGGGCTGGTGCTGGCAATCATTGCCGATAACATCACCGGTGGGCTGGCCATCTCCGTGTTTATCGCCTACCTCTCGAGTCTTACCAATACGGCGTACACCGCGACCCAATATGCCTTGTTCAGTTCTCTGATGACGCTGCCCGGACAGTTCGCGGCCGGGTTCACCGGTCTGCTGGCCGCCAACGTCGGCTGGATCGGCTTTTTCACTATGACGGCTTTCACCGGCCTTCCGGCCATCGTGCTGGCCTTCATGCTGTTGCGCTTCGCTCATCCCGACAGGATGCGCCGCCCCGGTATCGATTGATTTCAGACAAAAAGAAAGGGCGCCGGACGCGCCCTTTCTCGCTACGAGGATCGATCAGAAGTTATAACCGATACCGACGCTGTAGAATATCGCGCCGTCATCGTAACGGTCTCGCGCGTCACTTGCGCTCTTGAACAGGAACTGGTACTCAGCCATCGCGGTGATGAAGGTGTTGTCTTGCACCCAGTACTTCACACCGAGCTCCGGACCACCCATGAAAGTTTCGTCGACCTGCTCCCCGTAGATACCGCCGATGCTGGCGCCGATGAACGGACGAGCCGGACCGGTACCGAACATGTAGTCGTAGAACACGCGGGTCGAGCCGTCGAACTTGACGCTATCGCCTTCATTGTCGCGGGCATTGATGGTCTGACGCACACCCCAGAGCGAGCTCTCGCTCAGGTATTGCCCCCAGCTACCCTGGACAGACAGCACGGTGCTGTCGAAGTCCTTGTCGCTGCTACCAGCACCGCTCAAGGTGACTTCCTGACCGCCGGTCATGGGTTGGGCCATTGCCATGGCGGGTACCATAGCGGCGACGAGCATCGATGTTTTGAAGAGTTTTTTCATGGGTTGCCCCTCTCACTATTGATTGGTAGGCGCGATACCTATTGCATCGCTGTACCAAGTGACAAGCCCCATGCTGACCCGTTCAACGATTTGTGGCCGTTTTCTGACAAACGTATCAAATAACGCCAAAAAACCCAGCTAAGGCCGGGTTTTCATTAGAAATATTCCTTCGATTATTTCCCCGCTGCGCTCGCTTCGGCGACCAGATGCACCGTACGCTGAGGAAACGGTATGGTGATTCCCTGCTCATCGAAGCGCTCTTTCGCCAGCTCGATGATGCTCCAGTACACTCCCCAGTAGTCCTCGGTCTTGGTCCACATTCTCAGCGAGAGATTGACCGAGTTGTCGCCCAGCGAAACCAGCCATACCACCGGCTCGGGATCCTTGCGCACCCGTTCGTCAGCATGGGCCAGACCCAGCAGGATATCTCGTGCCTGCTTTACGCTGTCGCCATAGTCGATGCCGATATTCAAGTCCACGCGACGCGTGGGCTGACGCGAATAGTTGATGACGCTGCCGTTGGACAGGCTGCCATTGGGCACGATGATGGTCTTGTTATCGGGGCTTTTCAGGATGGTGTGGAAGATCTGGATACTGTCTACCGTGCCTGCAACACCCTGCGCTTCGATGTATTCTCCGGCTCGAAACGGCCGCAGCATCAGAATCAGCATACCGCCCGCGAAGTTCGCCAGGCTGCCTTGCAGCGCCAGCCCGACTGCCAGGCCAGCGGCACCGATCAACGCAATGAAGGAGGTGGTCTCGACGCCGATCATTCCGGCAACGCTGACGAACAACAGGACCTTGAGCCCTACTCCGACCAGCGCGCCGATGAACCCATGCAGAGTACGGTCGACCGTGCGCTTTTCCAGCAGCATATGCACACCGGAAGTGATCCGGCCGATTACCCACCAACCCACCAGCAGAGTCACCAGTGCCAGCAATGCCTGACTACCGTACTGCAAGACCAGGGGCAACCAGGCCTCCTGCAACTCCTCCAACTGGATGATTACATCATTCATCAGACTTCCCTTTTATTACCTTTCGTATCCTGACGCGCGTTAGTCGCGGAAATTGTTGAACTGCAGAGGCATGTCGAAATCGGCGCCACGCAGCAGAGCCATCGTCTCCTGCAAATCATCGCGCTTCTTGCCGGTGACGCGGACCTGCTCGCCCTGGATGGCCGCCTGAACC
>CAYZFU010000145.1:0-8582 GCA_964477725.1 uncultured Halopseudomonas sp. | reverse complement strand
GTCCAACGAGGCCATGGAAGAGTTGACCACAACCTTCCGTTACAACGACGCCGTGATCCGTAACATGGTCATCCGTCGTGACGAAGCCGTCACCGAACAGTCCGACATGCTCAAGCCCGAAGACACCGGTCGTGGCGAGCGTCGCGAGCGTCGTGAGCGCACTGACTCCGACAACGATGCTGACAACAGCAGCAACGACACCGATGACGGTGACGAAGAGTAAGTTTTTCGGTTCCTATTCCAGTATCTAAGGAGACGTTGCCATGGCACGTTTTTTCCGTCGCAGAAAGTTCTGCCGTTTTACCGCTGAAGGCGTCAAAGAGATCGATTACAAGGATCTCAACACACTGAAGGCCTACATCACCGAGACCGGCAAGATTGTTCCGAGCCGTATCACTGGTACCAAGGCCAAATATCAGCGTCAGCTGGCTGTAGCCATCAAACGCGCGCGTTATCTGGCCCTGCTGCCGTTCACCGACAGTCACGGTCGTTGATAGGTAGCTGAAACTGATCTGGATACTGAACCAACATGCGTGGTCTGGCTGAATACATCATGCGTGGTCGCAAAGAGGCCACGCTGGTCGTCGCAATAGCGGCAGCTATTCCCCTGTTGTTCTGGTTCAGCGCTGCGGCGCTGGCGCTGGTTATCCTGCGCCGGGGCTTGAGCGAAGCACTGCCAGTGCTGGTGTGGGGCATTCTCCCGGCGCTGGCCTGGGCCATTGTTGGCGATCTGACGCCGTTGCTGGTGATCGCCGGTGCTGGTGCGATGGCAGTCCTGTTGCGGCAGCGTAGCGATTGGGCCCCGGTGCTCGTTGTTGCGGTGCCTTTGGGTGTTGCCTACGCGTTGGCGCTGCTGGCTGTGCTCAACGAGCCGCTGCAGCAGCTGGCCACGCAGATTCGCGACATGTTGCCCGATATGCTCTCGGGCATGAGCGGTGAGTTGGGCGAGACCGACAGGGCGCAGCTTGAAGCGCTGTTGGTGCCGTTGCTGGCTGGCCTTATGGGCGCAGTACACATGCTGATGGCGCTGATCAGTCTGATGATCGGACGTTCCTGGCAGGCCCGGTTGTATAACCCGGGTGGTTTTAGACAGGAGTTTCATCAGCTGCGCCTTTCGCCGCTGGTAGCGGTCGGTCTGCTCGCGCTGACGCTGATCGGTCCGCAGTGGTCCGAGTTGGCCCTGGTGTCGCCGATTGCCAGTGTGCCGCTGTTGCTGGCGGGGCTCGCGCTCATACATGGCGTTATCGGTTTGCGCGGTCTTGGTACTGCATGGCTGGTCGCGATGTACGTAATGTTCGCATTCGTCGCTCAGTTGATTTATCCGTTGATCATGTTTTTGGCATTTGTTGATAGCTTGTTCGATTTCCGCTCCAGGATGCGCCCGGCCGGGCCGCCCGGAGACGATGATTCGAACAGCCAAGGTTGAATTTCAAGAGGTCATCGCAATGGAAGTTATCCTGCTCGAAAAGATCGCGAATCTGGGTAACCTGGGCGACAAAGTCGCTGTTAAGGCAGGTTACGCTCGCAATTTCCTGCTGCCGTTCGGCAAGGCAACGCCTGCCACCGCAGCAAACGTAGAAGCGTTCGAAGCACGTCGCGCCGAACTGGAAAAGAACGCTGCCGAGCGTAAGGCCGAAGCTGATGCTCGTGCTGCTCGACTGGCCGACCTGACCGTGACCATCACGGCCAACGCTGGCGAGGAAGGCAAGCTGTTCGGTTCCATCGGTACTCGCGATATCGCCGACGCGGTCACCGCCGCTGGTGTCGAAATCGAGAAGAGCGAAGTGCGTCTGCCGGAAGGCCCGCTGCGCAACGTTGGCGAATTCGATATCGATGTGCACCTGCACACCGACGTCGAAGCCACCGTCAAGCTGGTTGTTGTTGCCGGCTAAGGGAGCCTATCCCGCTGCTTGACCGCGTTCGTCGGTTGGTCGCCCCCGTGGCGCCTAGCTGATGATTTGCTCGGGCTTTGCAGTTAGACTTACCAGCACGGCGCCTGTCCCTGACAGGCGCCGTGTTGTCTTTTCTATCCGCCGTTTCCCCGAGCCTGTCCGATGAACGAAACCGCCTATTCCAATACTGCGGAGCTTGATCTGCAGACGACGTCCCTGAAAATCCCCCCTCATTCAATCGAGGCGGAACAGGCGGTGCTGGGCGGCGTCATGCTCGAAAACACCGCCTGGGAGCGGGTTGCCGAAAGCGTCAGCGAGACCGACTTCTACCGTCATGACCATCGTCTGATCTTCCGTGCCATGGTGCGTCTGGCTGGGCGAAACCAACCGTTTGACGTAGTCACCCTCGCCGAAGACCTGGATCGTGAAGGCTTGATCGATCAGGTCGGTGGGCTTGCCTACCTTGGCCAACTGGCCAAGAACACCCCCTCGGCGGCGAATATTGGCGCGTATGCGCAGATCATCCGCGAGCGGGCTACGCTACGCCAATTGATCAGCGTCAGTTCGGATATCGCTGACACTGCATTCAACCCCAAGGGCCTGCAGGCGCTTGAAGTGCTCGACGAAGCCGAGCGCAAGATTTTTTCCATCGCCGAGAGCCGGCCGAAGACTGGCGGGCCTGAAGCGGTCAACGCTTTGCTGACCAAGGCTATCGACCGTATCGATACCCTGTTCAACAGTGATGGCGCCATAACCGGTCTTTCGACCGGGTTCAATGATCTCGACGAGATGACCTCGGGGCTACAGCCCTCCGACCTGGTCATTGTTGCCGGCCGTCCCTCCATGGGCAAGACGACATTCGCCATGAACCTCGTCGAAAATGCAGTGCTGCGTAGCGACAAGGCGGTGTTGGTGTTTTCCCTGGAAATGCCGGGTGAGTCACTGATCATGCGTATGCTGTCCTCGCTCGGTCGCATCGATCAAACCAAGGTGCGCTCGGGTCGGCTCGACGATGACGATTGGCCGCGCCTGACCTCGGCGGTCAATCTGCTCAACGACCGCAAACTGTTCATTGATGACACCGCCGGCCTTTCGCCCATGGAAATGCGTGCCCGGGCGCGCCGGATCGTACGTGAACACGGCGACCTGGCATTGGTCATGATCGATTATTTGCAGTTGATGCGCATCGGTGGTGGCGGGGCAGAGAACCGAACGAACGAAATCTCGGAGATCTCGCGCTCGCTCAAGGCGCTGGCCAAGGAATTCAACGTGCCCGTGGTTGCCCTGTCGCAGCTCAACCGTTCGCTGGAGCAGCGGCCGAACAAGCGGCCGATCAACTCGGATCTGCGGGAATCCGGAGCGATCGAGCAGGACGCCGACATCATCATGTTCGTTTACCGGGATGAGGTTTATCACCCTGACTCGCAAGACAAAGGCATTGCCGAGATCATCATCGGCAAGCAGCGTAACGGACCCATCGGTACCACGCGCCTGGCCTTCCTCGGCAAATACACTCGTTTCGAAAACCTGGCGCCTGGCTCCTATGCCGGCTACGGGGATCTGGAGTAGCAATGTCTAGCAGCATGCCGGCCGCCCGGCCGCTTTTCGATTATCCAAAATACTGGGCCGAGTGCTTCGGTCCGGCTCCGTTCCTGCCAATGTCGCGCGAAGAGATGGACCTGCTTGGCTGGGACAGCTGTGATGTCATCATCGTCACCGGCGACGCCTATGTAGACCATCCATCATTTGGCATGGCGATCATCGGACGGCTGCTGGAAGCCCAGGGATTTCGTGTCGGCATCATCAGTCAGCCGGACTGGCACAGCAAGGACGACTTCATGAAGCTCGGCAAGCCGAACCTGTTTTACGGGGTCGCGGCGGGCAATATGGACTCGATGATCAATCGCTACACGGCGGACCGCAAGATTCGCTCTGATGACGCCTATACGCCGGGCGGCGTTGCCGGCAAACGGCCTGACCGAGCCAGCGCTGTTTATAGCCAGCGCTGTCGCGAGGCCTACAAGGACGTGCCGATCGTGCTTGGCGGCATCGAAGCGTCGCTGCGTCGTATAGCGCATTACGATTACTGGCAGGACAAGGTTCGCCATTCCCTGTTGCTCGATGCCAAGGCAGACATCCTGCTGTTCGGCAACGCCGAACGTGCGATCGTCGAGGTTGCCCAGCGGATCAGCCGGGGCGAAACGGTACAAAGCATCACGGATGTACGCGGTACCGCGTTCGTGCGCAAGGACACGCCCGAGGGCTGGTTCGAACTCGACTCGACGCGTATTGACCGGCCCGGCAAGGTCGACAAGATCATCAACCCCTACGTCAACACGCAGGATACCAGCGCCTGCGCCGTCGAGCAGGCCAAGGGCGACGACAAAACCGCAGCAGCGGCAACCGTAGACGGGGTGCAGGTTCTTCACCTGCTGCCGCATCCGCGCCTTGAGCGCGACAGAACGGTGATCCGCCTGCCGTCGTTCGAAAAAGTGCGTAACGATCCGGTCCTCTACGCCCATGCCAATCGCGTGCTGCACCTCGAAACCAATCCGGGCAATGCACGCGCCCTGGTGCAACGGCATGCGGAAAAGGACGTGTGGTTCAATCCGCCGCCTGTCCCGCTGACCACCGAAGAGATGGATTACATCTTCGGTTTGCCGTATGCGCGCATTCCGCACCCGGCGTATGGCGGCGAAAAGATCCCGGCCTACGAGATGATTCGCTTTTCAGTGAATATCATGCGCGGCTGCTTCGGCGGCTGCACCTTCTGCTCGATTACCGAGCACGAAGGCAGGATCATCCAGAACCGCTCGCACGATTCGATCATCCGCGAGATCGAGGAGATCCGCGACAAGGTCCCGGGCTTCACCGGGGTGATCTCCGACCTCGGCGGCCCCACCGCGAACATGTATCGCATCGCCTGCAAGAGCCCCGAGATCGAAGCGGCATGCCGCAAGCCGTCATGCGTCTTTCCCGGTATCTGTGAAAACCTCAATACCGATCATTCCTCGCTCATTGGCTTGTACCGCAAGGCGCGTGAACTGCCGGGTGTGAAGAAGATCCTCATCGCTTCGGGTCTGCGCTACGATCTGGCGGTGGAGTCGCCCGAGTACGTCAAGGAACTGGTGACCCATCACGTTGGCGGCTATCTGAAAATCGCCCCGGAGCATACCGAGGAAGGTCCGCTGACCAAGATGATGAAGCCGGGCATCGGTTCCTACGATCGCTTCAAGCAGATGTTCGAGAAGTATTCGAAGGAGGCGGGGAAGGAGCAGTATCTGATCCCGTACTTCATCGCGGCGCATCCGGGTACCACCGACGAAGACATGATGAATCTTGCCCTGTGGCTCAAGCGCAACGGTTTCCGCGCCGACCAGGTCCAGGCGTTCTATCCCTCTCCGATGGCTACCGCTACCGCAATGTATCACTCGGGCAAGAACCCGCTTCGCAAGGTGACCTACAAAAGCGATGGCGTGAACGTCGTCAAAGGCGAGCGACAGCGGCGCCTGCACAAGGCGTTCCTGCGTTACCACGATCCGAAGAACTGGCCTCTGCTCCGGGAGGCGCTGCAGGACATGGGGCGCGCGGACCTGATCGGAAACAGCAAGCTGCATCTGATTCCGACTCATCAGCCGGCAGGGGAGAGCTACCACAGCTCTCGACGCAAGAACTCCACTCCCGCCGGGAGCCGCAAGGCCGGACGAATCCTGACCCAGCATACCGGTTTGCCGCCACGCGACACAGGCGCGGGCAAGAAGTCCCGCAAGGGCTCGCGGCCTGCTCGCTAACATCTATCACGGCCATTGAGGAAACTTGATGGCCACCGGCCAAAGTCAGATCTAGGCTTACCTTGAATGCAGGGAGGATCTGATGATGGCTGGTATCAATGTGATGATTCGGATGTTTGCCGACTACGCCGCCGCGCTGTGTGGTACAGCAGTGCAGGACGAGGCGCTTTGATGATCACGGGCTGATCGCCCCGTCGGCTTTTCGCTCCATCCAGTAGTTGATCTGCTCGCGGAGCTGGCTGAGTTCCACCGGTTTGGCCATATGCCCGTTCATGCCAGCCTTGCGTGCGCGCTCGCGATGCTCCGGCAGAATGTGCGCCGTGAGCGCAATGATCGGTACCGCGTGCATGCCATTGCTCTGTTCCCACTGCCGAATTTCCCCGGCTGCGGCGAATCCGTCCATTTCCGGCATTTCACAATCCATCAGGATCAGATCGTAGGTTCCACTACGCGCAGCCTGAACGGCTTCGCGGCCGTTGCCGACGGCGTAGCTGTCGACTTTCAGCTTTTGCAGCATCCCGCGAATAACCTTGGTGGAAATGGCGTTGTCCTCGGCGACCAGCACGCGGAAGTTGGCCTCAGACGAAGATGGCTCCGGTTCGGCCTGGACTAATCCGGGCAAGGATTGCTGCTGTTTTTGATGATGGTCCCACTCATCAATCAGGGTCGCGCGTAACGTGTAACCGGCTACCGGCTTGCTGAGGATTCGGCGAATGCCTGCGTTTCGTGCAACGATCCGGCTGGGAATCTGATTGACCCCGGTGAGCATGATGATCAACAGATCGCCGCGGATGGCAGGATCCTCATGAACGCGCGCAGCCAGTTCCAGCCCGGTCATCCCTGGCATCGACTGATCGACCAGCAGTACATCGAAGGGCGTCGTGAGGCTCGCCTGGGTGCGTAGCATGGCCAGCGCTTCCTTGCCGCTGGAGGCGCACTGGGACTGCATGCCCCAGGCGCTGAGCTGTTGCTGCAGCACTTTGCGGCAGGTGGCGTTGTCATCGACAATCAGGACGCTGCGGTCTGCCAGGCATTGCCCCTCCACATCAGGATTGGCTGCGTCGGCGATCGAAGTGTCGGGCAGCGTCAACCAGACGGTCGTGCCCTGATCGGATGCGTATTTGATGCCCAGTTTTCCGCCCATCATGTCGACCAGCTGGCGAGCTATGACCAGGCCAAGACAGCCGGTTGCGCTGGCCCGTTCAAAAAGCCGCGAGGTATCGCCTGCAGGGCCGGTGAGGCTTGCCCGCGCCTGAGGTGACAGCCCGGTGCCTGTGTCCTGAACAGCGAAACGCAGCAGCGGTTCGCCAGGGGACGTCGTTTCCCGGCCGACCACCAGCAGGATTTCGCCGTGCGCGGTCGACTGCAAGGCGTTGCCCAGCAAGCTAAGCAGGACCTGGCGCAGACGAATCGGATCGCTGACAAGTATCCGCGGCACGTCCGGGTGGACGAAGCCGATAAGCTCGATGGTCTGGCTGTCTGCCCGTCCGCGGAAGATGTCCAGGCAGTCGTTGATCAACGCGTGCAGATCGAACTGAACATTTTCCAGCACCAGCTGACCGGATTCCAGGCGTGACATGTCCAGCACTTCGTTGACCAGACTGAGCAGGTCGTTGCCCGAGCTGTGGATGGTCTGCACGTAATCACGCTGCTTCGCCGACAGAGCGGTATCCAGGAGGAGCTCGGTCATACCCAGCACGCCGTTCATCGGTGTGCGGATTTCATGACTGATGCGAGCCAGAAATTCCGACTTGGCGCGGGTTTCCGCCTGCTGGGCGGCCTCGGCGTGACGTAGCGTGTGCTCCTTGGCGATACGCTGCTGCTGTCGGATGAACAGGCGCCAGGCGTACGCAATCAGCGCCGCCCAGAGAAACAGATCGGACATCTGCTCGGCCAGGCTGCGGGGGAGTGCACTTTGATCGGCAAGCCAGCTTACCAGCAGCAACAGATGACCGGAAAACAGCGGTCGGCTGAACGGCGCGCGGTTATACCAGCAGTACGCCGTTGCGACGATCGCAATGATCGGTACCCCCAGACGGGCGCCGCGTATGATGGACTCGCCTGTAGCAGGCCAAAGGTACGAAGCGCCGATTCCCATGAGCGTGGCGATTGCGATCAACGCATCGGTTTGCACCCTGGCCCGACGGTCAGGGGTAAATAGGCGCACCAGAAGCAGGCCGATGCAGCCCAGGGCGGCGAGGCGCAGGGAGTCCTGAAGCGCAGCGGACTCAAAGGTGATCAAAGGCTCCAGCCAGTCGACTCGAACAAAGGTGTTCAGCGCAACCAGCAAGCCTGCTGCGGCCAGATAGAGGTGTAGGCGATCGCGACCTACCAGGCCTTGCAGCAGACCGTGCAGTACGAGCGACAACAGCAGGCCGATGAGAATGCCCTGCAATGCTTGATGCCACCCGTGTTCATGGGCTGCATGGCGGGCATCGGTCAAGGTAACGCGGGTGCGCAAGGGATAGTCGTTGGCCAGGCGCAGGTAAACCATCTGGGCGGCCTGGCTACCGGCTGAGACGTCCAGCGGAAACGCGAAGCCGGGGTAGGGCAACCCGTCGGGTTGAGTTCGCTGCGAAGCTGTTCCGGAACGATGGCTCAGCATCGCATCATCAACGAGATGGTGCAGCGTCACTGCGTCGATATACGGATTGTCGATGGTGAGGACAGGGCGCGACGGGTCGACAGCGAGCTGCACCCATAGCGCAGCCGGTGGCTCGGGCAGCTTGAATACGTGGTCCGGGGCCGGGGTGAAGCGATTGGAATATCGGTTGGACAAGACCTCGACCAGCGTCAGGCGTCCGCTGGTATCGACGAAGGTACGGACGTCCGCTGGTCCATCGGCAAAGCCGGTGCCGGGCAGCGAGAAAATGCCCAGCAAGGTGCTGATTACAAGCCA
>CAYZFU010000144.1:4651-8629 GCA_964477725.1 uncultured Halopseudomonas sp. | reverse complement strand
GTAACGCTGTATTCGCGAATCTCGCCGTTGTTCAGTTCGGCAATGTGGGTACTGGTAGCCAGGCTCAGCTCGTCCAGGCCATCCTTTGCATGCACGATGAGGACGTGTTTGCTGCCCAGCCTGCGCAGCACTTCGGCCATGGGTCTGCAGAGCTTTTCACTGAAGACGCCGATAACCTGATGCTCGACGCCTGCGGGATTGGTCATCGGTCCGAGCATATTGAACAGCGTGCGCATACCCAGTTCGCGGCGCGGACCTACCGCATGCTTCATCGCGCCATGGTGTGCCGGAGCGAACATGAAGCCGACTCCGACCGCCTCGACGCAGCGCCCGACCTGTTCGGGGTTCAGGTTGAGATTGACCCCGGCCGCTTCCAGCAGATCGGCGCTGCCGCTCTTGCCCGATACGGCCCGGTTGCCGTGTTTCGCGACGCGGCCACCCGCGGCAGCAACCACCAGTGCCGCAGCGGTCGAAACGTTGAAGATATTCGCGCCGTCACCACCGGTGCCGCAGGTGTCGACCAGCCGATCGACGCCGATTTCGACGCGCGAGGCCAGCTCGCGCATAACCATCGCCGCCCCGGTGATCTCGTCGATGCTTTCGCTCTTCATGCGCAGGGCAACGAGAAATCCGCCGATCTGCGCATCGGTGCACTGGCCGGTCATGATCTGGCGCATGACTTCCTGCATTTCCTCGGTCGTCAGATCGATGTGCTCGACCACTCGAGCCAGTGCCGTCTTGATATCCATATGCGTGCTCCTTAGCTGCGGCGTACGCCGCCTTCCTGCTTGAGGAAGTTGGCCAGTAGTTCGTGACCCTGTTCGGTAAGGATCGACTCGGGGTGAAACTGCACCCCTTCGATCATGTACTCGCGGTGGCGCAATCCCATTATCTCGTCAGGCTGGCCATCTTCACGCTGCGTCCAGGCAGTGACTTCCAGGCAGTCAGGCAGCGACTCCTGGCGGACGACCAGCGAATGGTAACGGGTCACGGTCAGCGGGTCGGGCAGATCTTCGAATACGCCCTGATGCTCGTGATAGACCGGGCTGGTCTTGCCGTGCATCACCTGCCGTGCGCGGACCACTTCCGCACCGAACGCCTGGCCAATGCTCTGGTGGCCGAGACATACGCCCAGAATCGGCAGCTTGCCGGCGAAATGCTTGAGTACCGGGACGGACACACCCGCCTCGTTCGGCGTGCAGGGGCCGGGTGAAATGACGATGCGCTCGGGCTGCAGCGCCTCGATCTGCTCGACAGTCATTTCATCGTTGCGAATCACCTTCACGTCCGCGCCCAGTTCGCCCAGGTACTGCACGACGTTGTAGGTGAAGGAATCGTAGTTATCGATCATTAGCAGCATGTTCGTCTCCTCAGCCCAGACCCTGTTCGGCCATGGTTACCGCGCGGAACACCGCACGCCCCTTGTTCAGGGTCTCTTCCCACTCGCTGAGCGGGACGGAATCGGCGACAACGCCGGCCCCGGCCTGAATGTGCAGCGTCTGGTTCTTGATCACGGCAGTACGGATGGCAATTGCCGTATCCATGTTGCCATTCCAGCCAAGATAGCCGACCGCCCCGCCATAGACACCACGCTTGACCGGTTCGATCTCGTCGATAATTTCCATCGCCCGAATCTTCGGTGCACCGGACAGCGTTCCGGCCGGGAAGGTTGCGCGCAGCACGTCCATTGCGGTCAGCCCCTGGCGCAGCTTTGCCTCGACGTTGGACACGATGTGCATCACATGCGAATAGCGCTCGACCACCATCTTGTCGGTCAGCCGAACCGTGCCGATCTCGGCGACTCGCCCGGCGTCATTGCGCCCAAGGTCGATCAGCATCAGGTGCTCGGCAATTTCCTTCGGATCGGCCAGTAGTTCCTGTTCCAGCGCCTGGTCCTCCTCCTTGGTCCGGCCGCGCTTGCGCGTACCGGCGATCGGCCGAACCGTGACCACGCCGTCTTCCAGGCGCGCCAGTATTTCCGGCGACGAGCCCACCACGTGATGATCGCCCAGATTGAGGAAAAACATGTACGGCGAGGGGTTCAAGCATCGCAGGGCGCGATACAGATCCAGGGGCGGCGCTGCGTAGGGGATGCTCATGCGCTGGGCCAATACCACCTGCATTACGTCGCCATCGAGAATGTACTCCTTGATCCGCTCGACGCCGGACTCGAACCCCTGCTGGCCGAAGCCGGAGCGAAAGTCATCCTCCTGCACCTGGCGAGGCTCCGCTACCGGTGGGCGCGGAATGCTCTCGCGCAGGCGTATCACCAGCTCGTCGAGGCGAACCTGAGCTTGATCAAAGGCATCGGCCACAGTCGGATCGGCATGGGTGATCAGCATCAGCTTGCCTGACAAGTTGTCGAACACCAGCACATCGTCGGAAACCATCAGGAGGATATCAGGCGTGCCGAGCACGTCCCGTGGCGCTTTCCCGGCCAAGCGAGGCTCGATGTAACGGACCGTGTCATAACCGAAATAGCCCACGAGACCCCCGGTGAAACGCGGCATCCCGGGAAGCTCCGCTACGCGATAGCGAGACTGGAACTGCTCGATGAAGGCCAGCGGGTCGATGTTTTCATGGCGCTCGGTCTCGACACCGTCGGTGACCACGCTGATGGTCGCTCCGGTCATCCGCAGCTGCGTGCGGCAGGGCAAACCGATGATCGAGTACTGACCCCACTTCTCCCCGCCTTGTACGGACTCGAGCAGGTAGGAGTATGGCGCATCGGCCAGCTTGAGATAGGTGGACAGCGGCGTGTCCAGGTCGGCCAGCACTTCGCGTATCACAGGTACGCGGTTACAGTCCTGGTCGGCCAGGCGAAGGAATTCGTCTCGGGTCATGATCAGCCTCTCGGGGCAGGTATTTGGTCACACAAACGAAGAGACCCGCGCGCGGCGCAGGCAGGCGATATCAGGCGCGCCAACGCCAGCGGGCGAGCGCCTTGATCACTCTCATCAGTTTGCGGTTGCTGACAAACACGGGCTGATCCATACGAAAATGGGCGGGAATGGCTTGAAAGACTATATGAGCGCGATCAGTGAATCAACCAGCAGGTCCGGGTTTTCCGCAGCGATCGGCTGGCCATGATTGTAGCCGTAGCTGACTGCGACCACCTTTATGCCAGCGGCACGCGCGGCCAGCACATCATTGCGTGAATCCCCGACGAAAAGCGCTCGTTGCGAGCTGACCTGCGCCTGGCGCATCACATGTAGCAGCGCAGCCGGGTCTGGCTTTTGCGTCGGGAGCGTGTCACCACCGATCAGCCAGTCGAAATAGCCGCCGAGGCCTACCTCATCGAGCAGCGGCTGGACAAATCGCTGCGGCTTGTTGGTGATGACCGCCATTTTCACAGCGTTATCCTGCAGCCAGTCGAGAAAAGCCGGAACGCCCGGATAGACCGTGGTCAACGCATGGCCGCCACTGTAGGCCTCGAGGAATATCGCCAGCGCATCGGCGGCGCGGGCGTCATCGACTCCATCATGATCAATCGAGCCTGCCAGGGCACGACGTACCAGCACGGCCGCGCCGTTGCCCACCCAGTCGCGGACCCGCTCGACGCCGGCCGGTGGCCGGCCGAGCCGGCCAAGCATCGTGTCGATGGCCGCAGCCAGATCCGGAACCGAGTCAACCAGGGTGCCGTCCAGATCGAACATGACCAGATCAGGAATCCGACCCTCGAACAGCCGAGCGAGTGCCGCCATGCTCAGCGCTGCACCTGCGCCAATTCGCTGCGCATGGCGTCGATGACTGCCTTGTAGTCCGGCTTGCTGAATATCGCCGAGCCGGCAACGAAAGTGTCTGCTCCGGCTTCGGCGATTTCGCGGATGTTTTTCTCGTTGACGCCACCATCGATTTCCAGGCGGATATCGCGCCCGCTGGCATCGATCAGGGCTCGCGCCTCGCGCAGCTTGTCAAGCGTCCCGGGGATGAACTTCTGCCCGCCGAAGCCAGGGTAGACGCTCATCAGCAGGATCA
>CAYZFU010000144.1:0-4641 GCA_964477725.1 uncultured Halopseudomonas sp. | reverse complement strand
CCTTGCCCATGACGTATTTCAGGCTGTCGAGCGGCGTCGCAGGGTTGAACACCAGACCCGCCTTGGCCCCGCCATCACGGATCAGTTGCAACGAACGATCGATGTGTTCGCTCGCTTCAGGGTGAAAGGTAATGTAGCTGGCGCCCGCTTCGAGGAAATCGCCGATGATCCGGTCGACCGGCTTGACCATCAGGTGCACGTCGATTGGCGCGGTCACGCCGTACTTGCGCAGCGCCGAGCAGACCATCGGACCAATGGTCAGGTTGGGTACGTAGTGATTGTCCATCACATCGAAGTGCACGATGTCGGCGCCTGCCGCAAGAACCCGGTCGACATCTTCACCCAGACGGGCGAAGTCGGCGGAAAGGATGGAAGGGGCAATCGCATAATCAGGCATGACTAACTCCGGGCAGGAACTGAACGCGCCTAGTCTACCCGAAGCGATTCGAGCCTGCTGTATACTGCCAAGACCACTGCCAAAGAGTCGTGACGATGGGCCGCCTATTGCTAGTGTTGCTGATGGTTTGTCCAATGCTTCAGGCACAGACGCCCGAGGCGTTCGGGGCTGCCGAAACCACCCTGGCAAGGCCTGCCCTGTCACCGCGCTCCACCGTTCAGGAACAGGCGCTGCAAAGGCAGATCCCGACCACCCAGCAGCGCCAGCTGGGCGAAGGCGAGTCAGCGTTTCTCGGATTGTTCCTTCCCGCGGCCCGTCCAGACCCGCTAGGAAGCGTTCTGGTGGTGGCCGACGTCGGGGAACACGCCAACTGGCCCGAATTGATCGAGCCGGCACGCGCCAGTTTGAGCGAAGCAGGCTGGAACACCCTGGCTATCGGGCTGCCAGAGCCACCGCCGGCGCACATCGGCGCAGCCGGCGACGACCATACCGCGCGCCGAAGCCTGCTTGAGCAACGCATAGCCGAGCGACTCGAGCTGGGCGTCGCGCTACTCGACGAAACAGGCGCGGCTCCGGTAGCGGTCATCGCCCGAGGCCAGGCCAGCTATTGGGTACTGCAGCACGCCGACGCGCTGCCAACAGTCAGTGCGCTGGTTGCCTATCAGCCTCGCCCGGCAGGACCCGAGCAACCGTTGGGGCCTTTGCTGGAAAGCTGGGACAAGCCACTGCTGGATATCGCCACCAAAGGCGCGCTTGGGCGCAGCGACGCGGCCCGGGAGCGACAGCTCATAGCCCAGCGAACCGACCATCAGCATTACCGGCAGATACTGGTTAGCAATCCCGGCAACACGCCCCAGACTCAGCAGATGCTGATCAAGCGCATTGAAGGCTGGCTGCGAAAACTGCCGGCGGCTCAGCGAAACCCGCGGTGACGCCGGACTCGCTCGTAGGCGTCCTGGATTGCCTGTATGCGCTCACCCGCCTGCGCCAGGACAGCCGCCGAGGCCCCGCGCAGCTTGTCCGGGTGGTGCTTGCTCAACTGTCGGCGATAGGCACGCTTGATCACTTCGGGGCTAGCGTCCGGATCGACTCCCAGCAATGTTGCGGCTTCACGCAAGGCATCACGACTCGCCATGGGCGGCCTGGCGGCATGCGCGCGCTGATGGCGCTGATGCATGCGCTGATGCTCGGCCCGGCCCATACCGGCGAGAACCGACCACTCGTCAAGCAGGCTTCGCGAACGCGGTCCCAGTCCGCCGGCGGCCAGTGCCATGCGCCAACTACAATCGATCACTTCCGCGGCTCGCGCCGGATTGCTGCGTTTCAGCCGCTTCAAGCGCAGAGCGACGCGGACCGCGGGATCCTTGCCTCGATTGAAATCACGCATTGCCTTCAGGCGAGCCGGCTCGTCGAGTCGGTATTGCTGCATGATGTCTCTTGCCAGCTGCAGGTGAACCGGCTCGACGCGCCCCTCGGCCTTGGCCAGTCTGCCCAGACACAGGAAAAGGGTTTCCTCGAACCCGCCCTCTCTGCGTTCACTGAGCCGCCTCGCCAGGTCGCTCCACCGGCGCAAGCCCCAGTGCCGATCGAGCGCATGTCCCAACACGACGCCAAGCAAGGCCCCAGGCAGATCGGCGACAAGTCCGCCGATCAGAGCGCCGATGAGCGTTAATGGCCAGAGCAAGTCATTGTTCCTGTGCCTGTCGCGTCGCATCGTCGAGGCGCTCGGGCGTACCCACGTCGATCCATGCGCCGCGATAGTGTTCACCACTGACCCGACCTGCGTCGGCGGCGTTTCGCAGGAGCGGAGCCAGGGCAAAGGCGCCCGGCTCGCAGCTGGCGAAAAGCGCCGGATGAATAACCGAAATGCCGCTGAAGGTGAGCCCGAGGACGTCTAGGGGGTTGGATACCCGCCCGGCTTCAAGGGCGAAGTCGCCGCGTTGTTTGTGTGCGGGATTGCCCACCAGAACCAGATGAGCCAGATCACCCGAGGCAAGCTGCAGACGGCTGAAATCGAAGCGCGTCCACACATCGCCGTTGACCAGCATGAACGGCTCTTCACCGAGCTTTGGCAGTGCACGGTGAATGCCCCCGCCTGTTTCCAGCGGCTCGCCCTCCGGCGACCAGCTGATGTGGACACCCCAACGACTGCCATCGCCCAGCGCCGATTTCAGCTGCTCGCCAAGCCAGGCGTGATTGATCACCAGTTCGACGATGCCGGCACGCGCCAACGCCTCTATATGCCACTCAATCAGCGGTTTGCCAGCGACGGGCAACAACGGCTTGGGCGTGGTCAACGTCAGTGGGCGCATGCGCTCGCCCTTGCCTGCGGCCAGAATCATCGCTTTCAAGCGCGCAACTCCAGACTGTCCAACAGTCGCTGCAGCGGAGCGAGGCGCTGGTCCGCCGCGCACGCCTCGCGTAGGTAGGTAACGAAACGCGGCGCGTCTTCGAGATAGCGCGGCTTGCCGTCGCGGTAGCGGATGCGAGCGAAGATCCCCAGAACCTTGAGGTGACGCTGGACGCCCATTAGACGTGACTGATCGATGAAGCTGTCGAAGTCTTCGGCCACAGGCAACCCTGCAGCGCGTGCCTTGTCCCAGTAGATCTGAATCCAGGCTACCCGCTCCGCCTTCGGCCAGCTGAAAAATGCATCGGCGAACAGGCAGGTCACGTCATAGCTCAACGGGCCATAGAGAGCGTCCTGAAAATCCAGCACTGCCGGGGTGCCTGTAGCCGCCATCAGATTGCGCGGCATGTAGTCGCGATGCACGAACACCCTGGGCTCCTCAAGTATGCTCTGCAGCAGCACAGAGCACAGTGCCTCCCAGTCTTCCTGCTCGGCATCGGTGAACCGGCGACCCAGATGCCGGGCAACGAACCACTCCGGAAACAGGCCAAGCTCCCGTCGCAACACGGCCTCGTCGTAGTCCGGCAGCATTCCCGGACGACTCGACAGCTGCCAGGCGATCAACTGGTCGATCGCCGACTGGAACAAACGCTGACGCTCCTCGGCCAGCAATCCGTCCTGCATGGCCTCGAGGAAGGTGCGACTGCCGACATCCTCGAGCAAAAGGAAGCCCTGGTCGACATCCGCAGCGTAGATCTGCGGGACGCGGACGCCGGCTTCGGCCAGCAGCGCGGCAACCCTGACGAAGGGACGGGTGTCCTCGTACTCGGGAGGCGCATCCATGATGATGAGCGTGCGCGGCCCGTCGACCCAGCGGAAATACCGCCGGAAACTCGCATCGGCGCTGGCGGCACTGAGTTCGCCGCTACCCGGCGAACCCCAACCGTGATCAGCGAACGTCTTGCGTAGCGCCGGTCCCAACCACGCCTGAAGCGCTGTCTGTCTTGATTCCATGATTGTCATCCCGATCTGGTCGATGCTGGCTCTGGCGCCGCACAATGCTTTATTATCCGTGATCTTTGAACGCAGACGCAGCATGCATGTTGCATTGCGCTCGCACAAGTTGCTGCGAGTCGCGCCGACTGGAAGCCCGGATAACTACATAATGGCCTACCACAAACCTCCGTTCCGCCCTTCGTTTCCCATGTTGCTGGCCAGCGGTCTGCTTCTCGCCCAACCAATGACCAGTCTGGCGGTCGGCCAGGTCGAATGTCGCGCCAGCGAGGCCGGTGCCGGCTGGAGTTGCTCCTCGCTCGAAGCCCCTGCTGCCCTGCCGCCGCGCCCGGAGCGGCCGGCCCCGGCGGCGGCTCAAGCGGAGCAGGCCAACCAACAGGCAGGCGCGAGCAGCCGCCCGTCACGTGACGCTACGGCCATTTCCGCTTCGGAGTTCAGCGGGCTGGACTGGGTTCCGCGGGATCAGCTCAACGCAGCACAGCGAGCGGCTATCGCCCCCTATTGTGGCGGGACCTACGTCGAGCCGCCCCGCACCGGCCGTGACGATGACACGCCGTTCGAAGAGCTGCCGATCTACGCAGAAGCAGACAGCAGCCGTTTCGAGCAGGGCAACCAGACCGGAACCCTGGAAGGCGACGTGCTGTTGCGCCAGGGGCGCTTGCAGGCGCGCGCCGACGCGGCCAGTTACGATCGGAACAACGACATCATCCAGTTGCAGGACCAGGTACGTCTGCGCGACCAGGGCGTGCTGGTGCTGGGCGACAACGCCAGCATGCGCGTCGACACCGGCGAAACGCGCATCGAAGGGGCGCGCTACGTCATGCACCAGGCGCACGCGCGCGGCGCGGCAGAAACCATCAAGCGCCGCGACGATGGTGTC
>CAYZFU010000143.1:7804-8733 GCA_964477725.1 uncultured Halopseudomonas sp. | reverse complement strand
AAGATGGTGCGCTTCCGCACCCTGGGTTGTTACCCGCTCACTGGTGCCGTCGAGTCCAGCGCCGCAACGCTGCCGGATATCATCCAGGAAATGCTTTTGACCCGAACGTCCGAGCGCCAGGGCCGCGTGATCGACCACGACCAAGCCGGCTCGATGGAAGAAAAGAAACGTCAGGGGTACTTCTAGCCGAAGGCTAGAAGAAGCGGCAAGCGGGTAGCTGCAAGCGGCAAGCTGAACGGTGCCCGGCAGGACCAAGGAGCGACACGGAGGTTGCTTTGGACTTTGAAAAGCTTGACGTGTGGCAGCGAGCAAAAGCGTTATCGGTTGCGATGTATAGAGCGTTCGCGCATTGCACGGACTTTGGTTTCCGCAGCCAGATAACACGTTCGGGTCTCTCTATTCCAAGCAATATTGCGGAAGGGATGGAGCGGCCAGGCGGTGCAGAGAAGCGGTACTTCCTGCACGTTGCCAAAGCATCTTGCGCGGAATTGAGAACGCAGCTTCTGATCGGGAAAGAGATCGATTACATCGATTGCGAACTTGCCGATCGTTGGATTGCAGAGACCCGGGAGCTTTCCAGAATGCTCGCTGGGCTGATAAACCGAATCACTGAATGACTGCACGAACGACTTACAGCTTGTCGCTTGCAGCTTGGAGTTTGGGAAAATGAGTCACCAATCTGATTTGATCGGCCAGGATATCCTGGCGTATTTGGCGCAGCATGAACGCAAGGAGCTGCTGCGCTTTCTGACCTGCGGCAACGTCGACGACGGCAAGAGCACCCTGATCGGGCGCCTGCTACATGATTCCAAGATGATCTACGAAGATCACATGGAAGCCATCACTCGCGACTCGAAGAAGTCCGGCACCACCGGCGAAGACATCGACCTGGCGCTGCTGGTCGACGGCCTGCAGGCCGAGCGGGAGCA
>CAYZFU010000143.1:2016-7784 GCA_964477725.1 uncultured Halopseudomonas sp. | reverse complement strand
CGCCAAGCGCAAGTTCATCATTGCCGACACCCCTGGCCATGAACAGTACACGCGCAACATGGCCACCGGCGCCTCGACCTGTGATCTGGCGATCATTCTGATCGATGCGCGTTACGGCGTGCAGACCCAGACCAAGCGTCACAGCTTCATTGCCTCGCTGCTGGGCATCAAGCACATCGTCGTCGCCGTGAACAAGATGGACCTGAAAGACTTCGACGAAGGCGTGTTCAACCAGATTTGCGACGACTATCGCGAGTTCGCCAAGGGGCTGGAAATGCTCGACGGCAACAGCGTGCACTTCGTGCCGATGTCTGCTCTGAAGGGCGACAACGTGGTCAACCGTAGCAAGCGGAGTCCCTGGTATACCGGCCAGACCCTGATGGAAATTCTGGAAACCGTCGAAGTGGCGGCTGATCGCAACGTCAAGGATCTGCGTTTCCCGGTTCAGCTGGTCACCCGGCCGAACCTGAACTTCCGTGGCTTCGCCGGCACCATCGCTTCGGGCATCGTGCACAAGGGCGACGAGCTCGTGGTGCTGCCTTCAGGCAAGAGCAGCCGCGTCAAATCCATCGTCACCTATGACGGCGAGCTGGAAACAGCCGGCCCCGGTCAGGCGGTTACACTGACGCTGGAAGACGAGATCGACATTTCCCGGGGCGATATGCTCGCTCACGTCGACAACCGTCCGCTGATCGGCGATCACTTTGAAGCGAACGTCGTCTGGATGGCCGAACAGCCCATGCAGCCAGGGCGCAAGTACGACATCAAGCGCGCCACCAGCTACAGCCCGGGCTCGTTCACCCGTATCGTGCATCGCATCGACGTGAATACGCTCGAACATCAGGAAGCCGGTCAGCTGGGCCTGAACGAAATCGGCCGCGTCGAACTATCGCTCGAGCGGCCGATCGCCTATGACGACTACCGCAGCAATCGCACGTCCGGCGCGTTCATCGTTATCGACCGCATGACCAATGGCACCGTCGGTGCGGGCATGATTGTCGCCAAGGGTCTGATGGGCCAGAACAGCGGCGAAAGCCACCATGGCCGCTTCGCCCATGTGACCGCCTCCGAGCGCGCTGCACGCTTCGGCCAGGATCCGGTCACCGTGCTGTTTACCGGCCTGTCGGGCTCGGGCAAGAGCACCATCGCCTATGCGGTCGAGCGCAAGCTGTTCGACCAGGGCCGCGCCTGCTATGTGCTCGACGGCAAGGCCATGCGTCAGGATCTGTCCAAGGGACTGGCTCAGGACGCCGCCGGCCGTGCGGAGAACCTGCACAAGGGCGTGCGCATCGCCCGACAGATGAACGAGGCCGGCCTGATCGCACTGGGCGCCTTCGTCGCGCCGACCAAGGCCAGCCGTGATACGGCACGCCACATTCTCGGCGAGCGCTGCCTGCTGGTGCACCTGGATGCACCGCTGGACGTGTGCCAGACGCGCGACCCCTCTGGCCTGTACGCAGCCAACGTTGAAGGTACCATTCCCGGTGTGTCCTACCCGTACGAGGCGCCGGAAAATGCTGACCTGGTGATCAATACCGCTGACATGGACCTGGAAAGCTGCGTTGACAAGGTCATCGGCCTGCTGCGCGAGCGCAAGCTCATCTGACGGGAACCGGCGATGAAGCCAGCTGACATCGACTTCATGCGGCTGGCGCTCGCCGAAGCCGAGCAGGGCGCCTCGCTCGGCGAGGTGCCGGTCGGTGCGGTACTGGTAGTCAATGGGATCGTGGTCGGCAAAGGCTTCAACCAGCCAATCAGCAGTCACGACCCCAGCGCCCACGCAGAAATGGTCGCCATTCGCCAGGCTGCGCAGTCGGTGAACTATTACCGGCTGCCCGGCGCCACGCTCTACGTCACCCTCGCCGGCCTGCTGGTGCACAGTCGTATTTCCCGACTCGTCTACGGCGCCAGCGAACCACGTGCCGGCGCCATTGTCAGCCGCAGCCAGACCCTTGACCAGCCCTGGTATAACCATCGTGTTCAGGTGGAGGGAGGCGTGCTGGCCGAAGAATGTGGTGCTGTGCTGACGACCTTCTTTCGGCAGCGCAGGGGGCGCGACAGCTAGCTGTCGCTCAGTTACGAGCTGCAAGCGACAAGTTACAAGCGACGAGCTTCAAAAACCACACCGCACCCGGTTTCGGTGAGCACGGATTGCAGCGAGCCGCAAAAGCACACTTCTTCCGTCATCCCCCACTCGGACAGCTTGTCGCTTGAAGCTTGGGGCTTGTCACTGAGCCGCCAGAGGCGGCTCGCCCGCTCGGGCAGCTTGGCGCTTGAAGCTTAAGGCTTGTGGCTGAGCCGCCAGAGGCGGCGCTAGATCCCCTGCGGCAGCTGTTCGAGTATCCCCGGTGCGTGGTACTCGCCGTCCGGCAGCCGCGCGGTTTCCGCTTGCGGCTGGGTGACCCATTGCAGGATTTCGTAGTAGCGCCGGATGTTCTGTACGTAATGCACCGGCTCGGAGCCACGGGCATAACCGTAGCGGGTCTGGGTATACCACTGCTTTTTCTGTAACAGCGGCAAATGATCCTTCACGTCGATCCAGCGGTTCGGGTCGCGGCCGTTGTTGCGGGTCAGCGTCCGTGCGTCATCGAGATGACCAAGCCCGACGTTGTAGGCAGCCAGAGCGAACCAGGTGCGGTCTGGTTCGGGAATGTCAGTGGATAGCTGGTCGCGGACCCAGATCAGGTAACGCGCACCACCGAAAATACTCTGCGTGGGGTCGATACGGTTGGTCACCCCGACGAACTTGGCGGTGGGCAGCGTCAGCATCATAAGCCCGCGCACTCCGGTCGGCGAACGCGCGTCCGGATCCCAGAGCGACTCCTGATACCCCATGGCGGCGAGCAGGCGCCAGTCGAGCGCGTACTGGTCGCCGGCCTGGCGAAATTGCGTTTCGAAGCGGGGCAAACGCTGGGTCATGTGCCGCGCGAAGGCTCTGGCACCAACATAATCGAGCACGTCTGAATGCCCGTAAAAGCGTTCGATGAGTTGATCGAGCGTGCCGTCTGCCTTGATGCCAGCGAAGAACTCACGCACCGCTTCGAGCAGAGTATCGTCCGGCTCGCGAGGGAGGGCCCAGGCCATCGAACGTGGATCGCCCAGATCGAACCCTACCCGTACCGCCGGATAAAACGCCTGGTTCACCACCAGTTCATTGGAATACACCACGGCGTGGTCGATCTCTTCATCGTTGACCAGGCGCAGCAGGTCGGCAACCTCCAGGCTGTCGGATTCCTCGAACACCAGACCGGGATGTTCCTGTTGCAGGCCGCGCAGCATGTCTGCCAGCGTGCTGCCTTTGAGCACCATGATGCGCTTGCCATACAGGTCTTCGATAGTGCGCGGCTGACGCTTGCCCCGGCGATAAACCACCTGCGGCGTGGTTTCCAGGTACGGCTCGGCGAAGCGCACCTGATCCTCGCGCTCGGGGTTGATCGTCACCCCCGCGGCGGCCAGATCCGGCCCGTTTTCGCTGGAAAGCTGATGGTAGAGGTCGTCCAGAGTGGTGGTAGTGCTGATCTCCAGCTTTACACCCAGACTCTGGGCGAAGCGCTTGCTCAACTCGTATTCCAGGCCGGTATCCCCATGCCGGTCCTGGTAGTAGGTTGTCGGCGTATTGCGGGTCACCACGCGCAGCGTGCCCTCGTCGCGGATCTGCTCGAGACGGCTGGGTTGCTCGCCGCAACCTGCCAGCAGCGTCATGGCGACGGCAGCCAACAGGGCGGGAAAGCGGATCTTTCGGATCAGGCGGGGCGACATGCGACTCAGTATAAGGAAAAGCCGTTCACCACAATAGTTACCGCGTGTAGCCGCGTTTGTCCGGCCGCCCGCACAGCCGCGGCTTGCCGCGCCGAGCCGGTCAGCCAGCATGGCCGTCACGCCGTCCTTGGGTTATCCTATGCGCCTTCATTTTCCATCCCTGTTTCTCCGAGGCCGTTACCGACATGCATATTCTGCGTGGAGCCCCAGCCCTTTCCGATTTTCGCCGCAACAAGCTGCTGTCGCGTATCCAGTCCGAAGTGCCGGCCGTTTCCGGACTGTATGCCGATTTCATGCACTTTGCAGAGCTTTCCGCCGAACTGGATGAACGGGGTCACGAAGTGCTGGCACGGCTGCTGCGCTATGGCCCGTCCGTTGCAGTCGAGGAACCGGAAGTTTCTGGTTGTCCCGCGCTTCGGCACCATCTCGCCCTGGGCGAGCAAGGCCACCGACATCGCGCACAACTGCGGCCTGCAGTCTGTTGCGAGAATCGAGCGCGGCCTTGCCTACCATGTCAAAGGTGATCTGGACGCCAACGCCCGTCAACGGGTCGCCGCTCTGCTGCATGATCGTATGACCGAGATGGTGCTCGAGCAGTTCGATGCTGCCGAAGGATTGTTCGCTCACACCCAGCCCAAGCCGTTCGACCGCGTGGATATCCTTTCCGGCGGGCGTGCGGCATTGGAAGAGGCCAATCAGACGCTCGGTCTGGCGCTCGCTGAAGATGAAATCGACTATCTGGTACAGAGTTTTACCGAGCTGAAGCGCAATCCCAGCGACGTCGAGCTGATGATGTTCGCCCAGGCAAACTCCGAGCACTGCCGGCACAAGATCTTCAACGCCAGCTGGGACATCGACGGCCAGGCACAGGACAAGAGCCTGTTCGGCATGATCAAGAACACCTTTGAACTGCACCGCGAAGGTGTGCTGTCAGCGTACAAGGACAACGCCGCGGTGATTGAAGGCTTCGTCGCCGGCCGCTTCTTCCCGCAGCCGAGCAGTCATGAGTACCGCTTCCACGAGGAGCCGGTACATATCCTGATGAAGGTGGAAACCCACAACCACCCGACCGCTATCGCCCCGTTCCCGGGTGCCGCGACCGGCTCGGGCGGCGAGATCCGTGACGAAGGCGCCACCGGGCGCGGCGGCAAGCCGAAGGCCGGTCTGGCCGGTTTCACCGTATCCAACCTGCGCATACCCGGCTTCGAACAGCCTTGGGAAGAAGACAATGGCAAGCCGGATCGCATCGTCACGCCGCTGCAGATCATGCTCGACGGCCCGCTGGGCGGCGCTGCCTTCAACAATGAATTCGGCCGGCCGAACCTGACCGGCTATTTCCGTACATTCGAACAGACCGTGCAGTCCCCGCGTGGTGCCGAGGTGCGTGGCTACCACAAGCCGATCATGATCGCCGGCGGGCTGGGCAACATTCGCGCCGGTCACGTCGAGAAGGCCGAGATTCCGGTTGGCGCCAAGCTGGTAGTGCTTGGCGGGCCGGCCATGCTCATCGGCCTGGGCGGCGGCGCTGCCTCGTCAATGGCCACCGGTGCCAGCGCCGAGGACCTAGACTTTGCCTCGGTGCAGCGCGAAAATCCGGAAATGGAACGCCGTTGCCAGGAAGTCATCGACCGCTGCTGGGCCCAGGGCGACAAGAACCCGATTCGCTTCATTCACGATGTGGGCGCGGGCGGTCTGTCCAACGCCTTCCCTGAACTGGTCAACGACGGCGGCCGCGGCGGGCGCTTCGAGCTGCGCAACGTCCCGAATGACGAGCCGGGCATGAGCCCGCTGGAAATCTGGTCCAACGAGTCGCAGGAACGCTACGTGATGGCGGTGGATAACGCCGACTTCGAGCGCTTTGCCGCGCTCTGCGAGCGTGAGCGTTGCCCGTACGCCGTGGTGGGCGAGGCGACCGAAGAGCAATTGCTGGTGCTCAACGACCAGCACTTCGACAATCAGCCGGTCGACATGCCGCTCTCCGTGCTGCTCGGCAAGCCGCCGCGCATGCA
>CAYZFU010000143.1:0-2006 GCA_964477725.1 uncultured Halopseudomonas sp. | reverse complement strand
GACTTTGACGCCACCCAGACCGATCTGGACGAAGCTGTCGGCCGCGTACTGCGCCTGCCATCGGTGGCCAGCAAAAGCTTTCTCATCACCATTGGCGATCGCACCATCACAGGGCTTGTCGCTCGCGACCAGATGGTTGGCCCCTGGCAAGTGCCGGTAGCGGACTGCGCCGTCACCGCGACCAGCTATGACGTCTACACCGGCGAAGCCATGGCCATGGGCGAGCGTACCCCGCTGGCGCTGCTCGATGCCCCGGCCTCGGGCCGCATGGCCGTTGCCGAGACCGTGACGAATCTTGCAGCTGCGCGTATCGAAAAACTCTCCGACATCAAGCTGTCCGCCAACTGGATGGCCGCAGCCGGCCACCCTGGCGAGGACGCGCGGCTGTACGAAACGGTCAAGGCAGTCGGCATGGAGCTGTGCCCGGAACTGGGCATCACCGTGCCGGTCGGCAAGGACTCGATGTCGATGAAGACTCGCTGGAGCGAAGAAGGTCAGGACAAGAGCGTCACCTCGCCGCTGTCACTGATCGTGACCGGTTTTGCGCCAGTGCAGGATATTCGCTTCACGCTCACCCCTGAGCTGCGCAGCAACCAGGGCCAGACCGACCTGATTCTTATCGACCTGGGCCGTGGGCAGAATCGCCTGGGCGGCTCCGCGCTGGCGCAGGTGTACAACCGCATCGGCGCGCAGGGTCCGGATCTCGACGATGCCGAAGACCTCAAGGCCTTCTTCGCGGTCATTCAGGGTCTGAACGCCGACGGCCAGTTGCTTGCGTACCACGACCGTTCGGACGGCGGTCTGCTGACGACTCTCGCCGAGATGGCCTTTGCCGGCCACTGTGGCCTGAACATCCGTCTGGACGTGCTGGCCGACGAGCGCAGCGAATTGGCCGGCGTACTGTTCAACGAGGAGCTTGGCGCTGTGATTCAGGTGCGCCAGGGTGACACCGAAGCCGTACTCAGCCAGCTGGCCGCGGCCGGCCTGGGTGACTGCAGCGCGGTGATCGGCCAGCCGACTACCGAGCAGACGCTCAATTTCAGCTTCAATGACCAGACCGTGCTCAGCGGTACCCGCGCCGCCTGGCAGCAGGCCTGGGCGGAGACCAGCTGGCGTATCCAGCGCCTGCGCGACAACCCGGAAGGGGCGGACCAGGAGTTCGAATCCATCGCCGACGACGACAACCCCGGCATGCACGCGCAGCTCAGCTTCGAGCCGAATGAAGATGTTGCCGCGCCGTACATCAACACCGGTATTCGCCCGCGCGTGGCAATCCTGCGCGAGCAGGGCGTGAACGGTCAGCTGGAAATGGCCGCAGGCTTCACCCGCGCCGGCTTCTGCGCGGTCGATGTGCACATGAGCGACATCCTCGAAGGCCGCGTGGATCTGGCCGACTTCCGCGGGCTGGTCGCCTGCGGTGGTTTCTCCTATGGCGACGTACTCGGCGCCGGCGAAGGCTGGGCCAAGTCGATCCTGTTCAATGAGCAGGCCCGCGAAGCCTTCAGCGCCCGGAGACGTTCGCGCTTGGCATATGCAACGGTTGTCAGATGTTGTCGAACCTGCGCGAACTCATCCCCGGCAGCGATCATTGGCCGCGATTCGTGCGCAACCGCTCCGAGCAGTTCGAAGGCCGCGTGGCGATGGTCGAAATTCAGCCGTCGCCGTCGATCTTCTTCGCCGGCATGGTCGGCTCACGCATGCCGATCGCCATCGCCCATGGTGAAGGCCATGCCGAGTTCGCCAGCAGCGCCGCGGTCGACGCTTGCGAAGCGAGCAACAGCGTCGCCGTCCGCTTTATCGACAACCGCGGCCGGATGACCGAACGCTACCCGGCCAACCCCAACGGCTCACCGCGCGGCATCACCGGCCTAACCACCCGCGACGGACGCGTCACCATTCTCATGCCGCATCCGGAACGCAACTTCCGCGCCGTGCAGAACTCCTGGATTCCCGAAGACTGGAGCGAAGACGGCGGCTGGATGCGCATGTTCCGCAACGCGCGAGTG
>CAYZFU010000142.1:0-8764 GCA_964477725.1 uncultured Halopseudomonas sp. | reverse complement strand
ATCCTGCGCAAGCTCAAGGGGCTCGAGTCGCACATCGACGTCACCGTAGTGCAGCCACATATGCTCGAAGAAGGCTGGACCTACGACCCGCCGGAGCCGTTGTACGGCCACACCCGGCATTACCAGCTGTACGCCCACGCCAAGCCGGACTACACCGGGCGGGTAACGGTTCCGGTGTTGTGGGACAAGCAGGAGGAAACCATCGTCAACAACGAGTCGGCCGAGATTGTTCGCATCTTCAATAGCGCGTTCAACGGGCTCACCGGTAACACCGATGATTATTATCCAGAGGATCTTCGCGAGACGATAGACTCGGTCAACCAGCGGGTTTATCACGACATCAACAATGGCGTGTACAAGACTGGCTTCGCCACCGCGCAGGATGTCTACGAGAAGGAGTGTCTGAAGCTGTTCGAAGCACTGGACTGGGTCGAGGACATTCTCAGCAAGCAGCGCTATCTCGCCGGTGATCGGATCAGCGAAGCCGACTGGCGACTGTTCACCACGCTGGTGCGTTTTGATCCGGTGTATCACGGACACTTCAAGTGCAATATCCGGCGGATTCAGGACTACTTCAACATGTCCGGCTATCTGCGCGAGCTGTACCAGTGGCCTGGCGTGTCGGAGACGGTCGATTTCGAGCATATCAAGCAGCACTATTACTACAGCCACGGGCAAATCAACCCGACCCGGATCGTACCGTTGGGCGAAGGCATGGACCTGAATGAGCCGCATGGTCGAGGTGCGCCACCGTCCGAATGGCTGGGCATGTAGTGCCGGGCGTGTGCGGTGCCGGCGTGGTCAGTATTTGATCGAGACGATCCAGTACAGCTTTTCGCCCGCCGGGGCGCGCACGGTCACCTCGTCGTCGACCTGCTTGCCTACCAGGGCTCGCGCCATGGGACTGTCGATGCTGATGTGCTGTTTTTTCGGATCGATCTCGTCCGGACCGACGATCCGGATCTCCAGTTGCCCGCCATCCTCATCCTCGAGCGTGACGTGGGCGCTGAAGTAGACCTTGTCCGGGTTGGCTGGGGGCTGGTCAACCACCTTGAGGTTTTCCAGCCGCTTGCGCAGAAAGCGAACCCGGCTGTCGATCTCGCGGAGCATCTTCTTGCCGTAAGTGTATTCAGCGTTTTCCGAACGGTCCCCCTGGGCGGCTGCCTCGGTCACCGATTGGGTAACGACCGGGCGCCTTACGTTCCACAGCTCATGCAGCTCATCGCGCAGGCGCTGTGCACCTTCGGCGGTGATCAGCGGGGTGCCCGCGGAGCGGGGCGGGCGATATCGACTCATGATCCCGCGCCTTGACTGATCAGCCGCATCGGACTCTGATTGATCACCGCGCGCGTGCCGACCGAGCCGGCGATGCCGATCAGCACGGCGCTGCCAAGCGGAACCAGAAACCAGGCCAGCCAGTGCGGCTGCCACTGCAGATCCATCACATGCCGATACAGGCCCCAGGTGATCAGCTCGGCTGCGACTATCGCCAGGGTGCCGGCCAGCGCACCAAGAAGCGCGAACTCCATCCGGTTCGCATGGCGTAGCAGGCCACGTCCGGCGCCCAGCGTGCGCAGCAGGGCGCCTTCGTACAGACGTTCGTCCAGCGTGGCCTGCAGAGCGGCAAACATCACGGTAAAGCCCGCGAGCAGCACGAATAGCAAGACGTACTCCACGGCTAGAGTGACCTGCGCAAGGATGTCGCGGATTTGCGCAAGAATGGCTTCGACTTCCAGCAGCGTCATGGCGGGAAAGGCGCGGGAAAGACTGCGCAGTGCTTCGCGGTTTTCGCTCGGCAGGCTAAAGGCGGTGAGCAGGGTCGCAGGCGCGTCAGCGAGACTGCCTGGCGAAAAGATCATGTAGAAGTTCGGAGTGAAGGTGTCCCACTGCACTTCACGGATGCTCGCTACCCGAGCGTCGAGTCGCTCGCCGGCGATGACGAAGCTCAGGGTGTCTTCGAGACCGACGCCCAGGCTGTCTGCCAGTTCGGCCTCCACCGAGACCAGGGGTGTGCTCAGGTCGCCCAGAACGTTCCACCAATGTCCTTCGCGCAGCTCATTATCCGGGGCCAGTTCATTGGCCCAGGTCAGGCTCAGATCTCGATTGATTGCCCGGTCGGCCTGACTCTCCTTGGTGACCAGCTCACGAACGGGCTGACCATTGATTTCGACCAGACGCCCCGGCGTGACGGGATACAGGGGCGCGGCCACGGCGCCGATTTCCTCGAGCTTGGCACGAAATGCCGATTCCTCCGACGGAAGAATGTTCAGAGCGAAGTGATTCGGCGTGTCTTCCGGCAGCTGCGTCTGCCAGCTATCCAGCAGCTCGGTACGCAGCAGGACGATCACGACCATGGACATGATGATCAGGCCGAATGAGAGAATCTGTCCCGCGGCGGTGACAGGCTGCTTGAGCAATTGGCCGCTGCCCAGGCGCCAGGCGAGACTCGCGTGGCGCAGGCGGTCTCCAACCAGGCGCAACAAGCCCCAGGCGATCGCGCCAAGGAACAGGGCAGCCACCGCGCCACCGAGTACGACCGCCAGCGTGAGCTTGAGGTTGCCGGTGAACTGCCACATCAACAGTGACAGTGCGCCCAGAGCGAGCCCGTAGATGAGCCAGCCGCTGCTGGGCAGGGGTGACAGATCCCGGCGCAGTACCCGCAGCGGTGCAACGCGACCAAGACGAAGCAGGGGAGGCAAGGCGAACCCGGCCAGGGCTATCAGCCCGGTGCCGGCGCCCACCAGTAATGGCTTGACTCCTGGCGGTGGCATGTCTGGCGGCAGTAGATCACTGAGCAGCCAGACCAGCCCGGCCTGCATGGCCCATCCGAGCAGCAGCCCGACCAACGTGGCGAGCAGGCCCAGGCAGCCGAGCTGAATCAGAAACAGCGTCATCACACGGCGCCGGCTGGCCCCGAGACAGCGCAGCAATGCACTGGTATCGAAGTGTCGGCTGGCGAAACGATTGGCCGACAGGGCCACCGCCACGCCCGCAAGGACAACAGCGGCGATACTCGCCAGACCGAGAAACTGACTGGCGCGCCCGAGCGCACTGCCGATCTGACGGTTGTCGTCCGCGACACTGGTCAGTCGCTGGTTGTTTTCCAGACGTGGCTCGATCCAGTCGGTGTAGGCCCGGCGCTGCTGCTCATCGCCGGCGAGCAATAGCCGATAGCGCACCCGGCTGCCAGGCTGGATGATGCCAGTTGCTGACAGATCGGCGAGATTCATCAGGACTCGCGGCGTCAGGCTGTAAAAATCGCCAGCGCGGTCCGGCTCGTGTGTGAGTACCGCGTTTACGTGGAGATCGCTCAAACCGATTTCCACCGGATCCCCGTTGTCCACCTGCAGAACGTTCAGCAACCGCGCCTCGGCCCAGACGGTTCCGGGAGGCGGTGTCGTGCGGACGACCCGCTGCTCGCCAAAGGCGCTGTCGGCGATTCTGACCTCGCCGCGCAGCGGATAGTGCTCGCCGATCGCCTTGACGCTGGACAGCTGCATATCCGCTGCGCTGGCCACGACGCTGGAAAACTCGACCACTTCGGTGTGCGACAGCCCTAGCCGAAGCGCTTCTTCAAGAAACTCCGGAGGAAGCTCGGCGCGTGACGAAACTACCAGGTCGGCGCCGAGAAACTCTGCCGCACGGCTGGTCATCCCCCGTTCGAGCCGGTTGGTGAAGAAACTGATAGCGGTGCTGACCAGTACGGCGATGATCAAAGCAGCCAGCAGAACTTTCAATTCACCAGCACGCCAGTCGCGCGCGAGCAGTCGCGTCGCCAGCGTCGAGGTCGATGTGCCGCGGGTCATGCCGGTTGCACCAGACGGCCGGCCTGGATGTGCACCGCCCGCTGACAACGTTCGGCCAACTGTGCGTCATGCGTGACCATCACCAGCGTGGTGCCTTGCTCGCGATTCAGTTCGAACAACAGATCCGTTATGCGCTCACCGGTGGCGGCGTCGAGATTGCCGGTGGGCTCATCAGCGAACAGGATCGCCGGGTCGCTGGCAAAGGCGCGCGCTATGGCTACCCGCTGCTGTTCACCTCCCGACAACTGCCTGGGATAGTGACTGGTACGTTCGGCCAGACCGACCCTGGACAGGAGCAGTGCGGCCTGCTCGGAGGCATCACGTCGCCCGTGCAGTTCCAGGGGCAGCATCACGTTTTCCAGCGCAGTCAGACTGCCAAGCAACTGAAACGACTGAAACACGAAGCCGACGTGTTCGGCGCGCAGCGCAGCGCGCTGGTCCTCATCGAGAGCGCCAAGCGATTTGCCCGCAAGCTGGACGTCACCGCTACTCGGCAGATCCAGACCGGCGAGCAGGCTGAGCAGGGTGGACTTGCCTGAGCCAGAGGCGCCGACGATGGCTACGCTACTGCCGCGCTCGATATCAAGACTGACGTCATCGAGGATGGTCAACTCTGCTTCCGAGCTCTGGACGACTTTGCTAAGGTGGCTGGCAATGATCACGCTTTCCGACATGGGTACTGCCTTATGAAGTCGCTGTTGAACGGTTTGCTGTTCGCTTTGCTGTATGTCATTTCGGCAAGCGCATCAGCGCAGGGCATTCTGGTCGTTGGGGATAGTATCAGTGCCGCTTTCGGTCTGGAAATCGAACAGGGCTGGGTCCACCTGTTGCGCGAGCGTCTCGAGGAGCGCGGTTATGATGATCCGGTGATCAACGCTTCGGTCAGCGGCGACACCACCGCTGGCGGTCTGGCCCGCTTGCCGCGGCTGCTCGAGGAGCACGACCCGGATCTGGTGATCATTGAACTGGGCGGCAACGACGGTCTGCGGGGATTGCCACCGGCCAATATGCAACAGAATCTTTCGTCAATGATCGAGCGCTCTCGCGAGGCGGAAGCGGACGTCATCGTGCTGGGCATGATGATTCCACCGAATTACGGCTTGCGCTACACCCGCGCGTTCTCTGAAGTCTTCACCACCGTCAGCGAGAAGCATGACGTGCCGCTAGTGCCGTTCCTGCTCGAAGGCATTGGTGACCGCCCACAGCTGATGCAATCCGACCGAATCCATCCGACCGCTGCTGCGCAGCCAAAAATACTGGATAATGCCTGGCCTGCCATCGAAACGTGGCTGGAAGACCAGTAACGCTTAATGCAGAGGGTGGATGAAGGTGACAGTCGCGTGGATGGCACGACGCTGGTGCGTTGTCGAGCAGGACGAGCAGCAGGACCTGTTCGTGAGCGATCCCTGGCATGTGCACCTGGCGGATATCAACTTGCGGTTGGACGTGCCTCGTGAACGCACGTTGTGCGGCGATCTACTTCCCTCCAGGCCGGTCTACAGCGAACTCGTCAGGCCGTTGCTGAAAACGCTCTGTCCGCAGTGCCTGGGGCTGGCGCAATCATTGCGAACGGGCCGTAGCGGCTCCCCACGCAGCCGGCGTGATACTCAAGCGAATCCCGGCAGCGGACAGATCGATCTCTACGTTGAACACAGGGCGGGCGGACAATGAAGTTGAAACGACTAGCAGGTTGCGTGGCGCTTGTGGCTGGCTTGTTCAGCGGCATGGGTGCCGCCACCGAATACGCACTGCCTGCGCCGGGCGAGCACCTGGTCGGTTCGCTGCGCAAGGTCCAGGCCCAGTACGAAGACACCTTCGAGACACTCGGCGAGCGCCACGGCTTCGGTCATCTGGAAATGATTGCCGCGAACCCCGGCGTTGATGCCTGGTTGCCAGGTGAGGGCCGTGACATCGTCCTGCCGGGTCAGCACGTTCTGCCTGACGCGCCGCGCCGGGGCATCGTAGTCAACCTCCCGGAGTACCGGCTGTACTATTTCTCCGAAGACCAGCGAACGGTGGTTACCTATCCGGTAGGGATCGGGCGCGAGGGTTGGTCTTCGCCGATCGGCGAAACACGCGTGGCGCGAAAACAAGCCAATCCCTCCTGGTATCCGCCCGAGTCGGTTCGCAAGGAGCACGCTGCGGAAGGGGACTTCCTGCCACCGGTGGTGCCCCCGGGGCCGGACAACCCGATGGGGCCATACAAGATGAATCTCGCCCTCAGTGGCTACGTGATCCACGGCACGAACAAGAACTTCGGCATCGGCATGCGTGTCAGCCATGGCTGTTTCCGGTTGCGCAACGACGACATCAGCGCACTGTTTCCACAGGTACCGGTCGGAGCTACCGTTACGATCGTCAATCAGCCCTACAAGCTCGGGATTCATGAAGGCGATCTGTATCTTGAGGTTCACACTCCGCTCGATGAAGACGGTAGACCGTCGAGTGTTGACCGCCTGGCAGCGATTCAGACGCTCTTCGCCAGCAAGCCAGAGCTGACAGAGCGCTTCAGACTGGACTGGACGCGGATCCGAGACACCGTTTATGCGGAACAGGGCGTTCCGCAGCGTATCGGCACCGCTTTTGGATCGAATCAATCACAGGCAGCGCTCACACGCTAGCGAACGCCGCCTGTGAAGCATGCTTACTTGCGGCTGGCGCGCTCGAGCATGCGCATCGCCCGCTGGTTGGCTTCATCAGCGCTCTGCTGAGCACGCTGAGCAGCAGACAACGCTTCCTCTGCCTTGCGATACGCTTCGTCGGCGCGAGCCTGCGCGCGTGCGGTTGCGCTCTCGCTGGCGGTCAGTCGGGACGTGGTCTCTTCGTTCTGCTTGGTGTTGGCGCAACCAACGGCCAGAACGGCGGCAAGGGAGATGGCGGACAGTTGAAGCACGTTTTTCATGTCATACCTCGTATCGTGGGTGAACCAAGAAATCGCTTGGCACGCTGAGTCTAGCAAACACGTGTCGTTAGCGAATGACCCAAGTCATAAATAGACGATCTCTCGCGATATTCAAGAACGTGACCCTGCGGATGTGCGGTTTGTCTTCGGTAACTGCTGCGGTAAGGTGTGTGCCAGACATAACTACAATCACAAGGAAGCACTCATGTTGGGAAATCTCGGGCTGCTGGCCGGCCTGGCTTTGCTGATCTACATGGCCCTGCGTGGGGTCAACATCTTCATCGCTTCGCTGGTTTGCGCGCTGGTGGTGGCTGCCACCAACGGCTTGATGATTCCGCGAACCCTCCTCGAATACTATCCTTCCGGCCCGCTGGGTGCGTTCTCGTTCGCCGGAAAGTTCTTTTTGCTGTTTCTCTGTGGGGCGATCTTCGGCAAGGCCATGGCCACCAGCCAGGCGGCCAAGAGCATCGCTCTGGCGATAACCCGGAGCCTGGGTGTCAAGCATACCTTGCTGGTCGGCATGAGCGTCTGCGCGCTGCTCACCTATGGCGGGGTTGTGGTGTTTGTCGTCGTGTTCACCATGTATCCGTTAGGCATCACGCTGATGCGCGAAGCCAATCTGCCCAAGCGCTTGTGGGCCGCCGCTACCTCGGTTGGCGCCGGCACGTTCACTATGACCGCCTTGCCGGGCACGCCATCGATCCATAACGTGATCTCGGCCAGCTCGTTGGGCACTGATCTGTTCGCTGGCGGCTGGATCGGCATTTTCGCTGCGCTGATCATGGGCGGTCTTGGCATGTGGTATGTCGAGCATGGCTGGCGCAAGGCCCGCGCGACGGGCGAGGGCTTCGTCGAAAATGCGCAGGACCGCCGGATGGAGCAGCTTGCCGGTGACCCGAGTGAAGCGCCGCCGTGGTATCTGGCCATCATCCCGTTGGCCGTCGTCCTGGGCGTGATCATGTTGCCTCGGCTGCTGATAGCTCTCGGAGACTGGTCCACCAGCGACAGCCTGCTGGCGGAAACCCTGCGTTTCTCGCAAGCTCAACCGATCATCTGGCCGAGCCTGGCGCTGATCATCGGCTCGCTGGTTTGCCTGGTGCTGTTCCGCGGCATGCGCCGCAAGACTGGCCAGGTATTCGGGCAGGGCGCCGAGGACTCGATCATGCCGTTGATAAATACCGCGGCGGTGATCGGCTTCGGTGGCGTGGTTACGCAGACTGCGGGTTTTTCCCAATTCGCCCAGTGGATGCTGAACGCCGATCTGCCACCGCTTTTGTCGGTGTTCGCATCGGCCAGCGTAGTGTCAGCGATTGTCGGTTCGTCATCGGGCGGGTTGCAGATTTTCATGCAGTCGCTGGCGCCGCATTATCTGGAAATGGGCGTCTCGCCGGAGATTCTCCACCGTATCGCCGCTATTGCCTCGGGTGGTCTCGATTCTCTGCCGCACTGCGGTGCGGTCATTGCTACGTTCGTCATCATGGGGCTGACTCACCGTGAGGCCTACAAGGACATGTTCGCGGTTACGGTGGCGATTCCGGTCATCGCCTGTCTCGCCTCGATCGCTCTGCTGATGGCGCTGGGAATAAACTGACCTTTGCCGGGAATTGCCAGCCCTTTCAGGAATTTAACCTTCCAAGGGCTGTCAATTAAGGTTCGTGCTTAAACAATAATAGGACCCGCTAGGAGGTCACATGAGCCCAGATACACCCATCGTTCACGACCCCGCGGCCAAGCAGTTCTACATGACCGTCAACGGCTCGCGGGCCTACCTGGCGTACATGGACCTCGGCAAGCAGACGCTGGACATCTACCGGACCTATGTTCCCGATGAGTTGCGTGGAAAAGGTCTTGCCGGTCAGCTGGCCGAGCACGCCCTGCGCTACGCCGACGCACGAGGCTATACCGTGATCCCGTCGTGCTCGTTCGTTGAACGCTACATGGAACGACATTCCGGGCAGCGCGGGCAGGCATGAACATGACCCAATAAAAAACCCGCCTCGGCGGGTCAGACTGCTGACAAAGCCCTGGCCCTTCGGCCGGGGCTTTTGTTTAATAG
>CAYZFU010000141.1:0-8832 GCA_964477725.1 uncultured Halopseudomonas sp. | reverse complement strand
ACAAACCCCAGAAAAACGAAACCCACCAAAAAGGTGGGTTCGTCAGCAGTCTGAACCGAGCAATAGCTCGGCTTTTCGAGGTGCGCCTGTGTCCAGACGCTACGTGCGACGCTTAGTGGTGCACACCACCTTCGCCGTGGATGTGGCCATGGGAGAGCTCATCGGCGCTGGCCTCGCGAACGTCAACGACCTTGACGTCGAAGTTCAGGCGCTGGCCGGCGAGCGGGTGGTTGCCGTCGACGGTAACCTCGTCGCCCTCCAGAGCGGTAATGGTGACGATCTGCATACCACCATCCGGGCCGGATGCATGGAACTGCATGCCGACTTCCAGCTCGTCGACGCCTTCGAACATTTCGCGGCCGAGTACCGCGACGAGTTCGGGGCTGAATTCGCCGTATGCGTTTTCCGGCTCGACGGAGACTTTTACCTCGTCTCCTTCCTGCTTGCCTTCGAGCGCCTGCTCCAGACCCGGGATAATGTTGCCCGCGCCATGCAGGTAAACCAGGGGTGCACCACCAGCAGAGGAATCAATCACCTCGCCAGCGTCGTTGGTCAGCGTATAGTCGATGGATACGGCCTTGTTGGCGGCAACTTGCATAATCTGGCACCTGTAATGTCGTGTTCAAACCGGTGAGTCTACGCCGAATGCCGTTCGAACGCACGGTTCGACCGGGGGAACTCGGCCCGTCCTCACGAGGACAATAAGCAATATAGATCAAAAAACGGGAAATTCATGTCGAGCCGACTGGTACTGGTCATCAACTGCGGTAGTTCATCGATCAAATTCGCTGTGCGCGAGGAGGACACCAGCCATCCGTTGCTCAGCGGCCTTGCCGAACGTCTCGGAACGCCTCAGGCGACGCTGCAGTGGCGGTCTGGCGATCACAAGCACGAAGAGCCGCTTGGCGAGGCAGACCATACGCAGGCCATGGCGCGACTGCTGCCGTTGATCGGTGAGCATACCACCCAGCCGCTGGCGGCCGTCGGGCACCGCGTGGTGCACGGCGGTGAACATTTCACCGGGGCGCGCCTTATCGATGACCAGGTGATCGCCGCGATCGATGCCAGCGCCCCGCTCGCGCCCCTGCATAATCCAGCGAACCTCACAGGTATCCGCGCCGCTATGGAGCTGCTTCCGGACGTTCAGCAGGTCGCTATCTTCGATACCGCTTTTCACCAGAGCATGCCGGCCCACGCTACCGCTACGCACTGCCCGATGATCTGTATGCGGTACACGGCGTCCGGCGTTACGGGTTCCACGGCACCAGCCACCAGTACGTGACCAACCAGGCCAGCCTGCTCACCGGGCGCCAGGTCGGACACGGGGCCTGGTTGAGTGCGCACCTGGGCAATGGTTGTTCCAGCTGTGCGGTACTCGATGGCAAGAGCCTGGATACAAGCATGGGACTGACGCCTCTCGAAGGTCTGGTAATGGGGACACGCAGCGGCGATGTCGATCCGAACCTGCACGCGCATCTGGCGCGCACACTGGGCTGGGATCTGCCGCGTATCGAGCAGCTGCTGAATCGTGAAAGCGGCCTGCTTGGCCTCTCCGGTCTGTCGAACGACATGCGTCAGCTGGAGCAGGCCCGCGAAGATGGCCATCACGGTGCGCATCTGGCGATCGAGGTATTTTGTTACCGCCTGGCGCGTTCGCTGGCTGGCCTCGCCGTCGCCCTGCCGCGTCTGGACGGTTTGATTTTCACCGGCGGAATCGGCGAAAACTCCGCATTGGTAAGAGCATTGACGCTGCGCCATCTGGCGATTCTCGGACTGCACATCGATCCGGATGCCAACAGTCGGTTGCCGCGCGGACAGGCCGGCGCGGTGCAACGCAGCGGCTCGCCAGCAATACTGGTCATACCGACCGACGAAGAGCGGCAGATCGCCGATGAGAGCCTGAGCCTGATCGACCACCTGCGCAACCAACCATAACGGGAGCACCATGCATACATTCTTCATTGCCCCAACCGGGTTTGGCGTCGGTCTTACGTCCATCAGCCTGGGTCTTATTCGCGCACTCGAACGAACCGGTCTGCGCGTGCATTTCCTCAAACCCATCGCCCAGCCGCACGCAGGCGACACCGGGCCGGAGCGATCCACCGAGCTGATAACTCGCACTCTGGGTCTCACCCCGCCGAAGCCGCTGGGCCTGAGCGAGGTGGAACAGCGTCTGGCCAAGGGCGAGCTCAACGAGGTGTTGGAAGACATCATCAGCCGCTTCCAGCTGGCGGCAGCAGATGCCGATGTCGTGGTTGTCGAAGGCATGGTGCCGACACGACAGGCCAGCTATGCGGCGCGGATCAACAATCATCTGGCCAAAAGCCTTGATGCCGACGTCATCCTGGTCACTGCGCCGGATGCGAACGATGCCGACATGGCCGCGCTGGCCAATCGCATCGAGATCCACGCCCAGAGTTTTGGCGGCCCACGCGATCCCAAGGTGCTAGGAACTATTGTCAACAAGGTCGAAGGTATCGATGAGAATGAAGGACTGGCCACGGAGCTGGGCAAACTCAAACGCACGCTCAAGGAGTACGCCCAGGCCCTGAAGCAACAATCGAAGGTGCTGGATACCGAGGATTTCCGGCTTATTGGCTGCATCCCCTGGAAGGATGAGCTCAACGCCCCGCGCACCGGCGATGTAGCCGAGCTGCTCGGCGCGCACGTTCTCAATGAAGGCGAGATACGGACTCGCCGTGTCGCGGAGATTTCGCTGTGCGCGCGCACCGTGCCGAACATCATCGAACGTCTGAAGCCGGGCACCCTGATCGTCACCCCCGGCGATCGTGATGATGTATTTATCGCCAGCTCCCTCGCATCGCTGGCCGGCACCCCGCTGGCCGGCCTGCTACTGACGGGCGGAATCAGTCCGGACAGCCGGGTCATGAAGCTGTGCAAGCCGGCCTTGGAGAGCGGCTTGCCGGTCATGACCGTGAACACCAATAGCTTCAACACGGCCACGCACCTGGATCGCATGAACCGCGAGATTCCGGTGGACGACATCGAGCGCGCCGAAATGGTTACCGATTATGCCGCCTCGCATATCGATCACGCCTGGCTGCAGGAACGCTGCGGCAAGCCGCGCGAGCTGCGCATGTCACCGCCGGCGTTTCGCTACGAACTGTTCCGCCGCGCGCAGAAGGCCGGCAAATGCATCGTGTTGCCGGAAGGCGACGAGCCGCGCACCGTCCAGGCGGCTGCCATCTGCCAACGACGCGGGATCGCCGACTGCGTGTTGCTGGCCAAGCCCGAGGCAGTCGAGGCGGTCGCCCGCGCGCAACACATCACGCTCCCGGAAGGCCTGCGCATCCTCGATCCTGACGTCGTACGCGAAGGTTACGTCGAGCCGATGGTGAAGCTTCGCCAGGGCCGTGGTCTTAACGCGCCAATGGCGCTGCAGCAGCTGGAAGACAATGTGGTGCTCGGCACCATGATGCTCGCGCTGGATGAGGTTCACGGGCTGGTTTCCGGCGCGGTGCATACCACGGCCAATACCATTCGCCCGGCCTTCCAGCTGATCAAGACGGCACCGGGCTACAACCTCGTATCTTCGATTTTTTTCATGCTCCTGCCAGACCAGGTGCTGGTGTACGGGGACTGCGCGGTCAACCCGGATCCGAACGCCGAAGAGCTGGCTGAAATCGCTATCCAGAGCGCCCGCTCCGCCGAGTCGTTCGGCATTCCGGCGCGAGTGGCGATGATCAGCTACTCGACCATGGAGTCGGGCACCGGCGCGGATGTGGAAAAGGTCCGCCAGGCTACCCGCATCGCCCGCGAACGAGAACCGGGACTGTTGATCGACGGGCCGCTCCAGTATGATGCCGCCGCCATTGCCAGCGTAGGTCTGCAAAAGGCGCCGGACAGCCCGGTGGCCGGCAAGGCCACTGTGTTCGTGTTCCCCGATCTGAATACTGGCAACACGACCTACAAGGCGGTTCAGCGTAGCGCCAACGTGGTCAGCGTCGGTCCGATGCTGCAAGGCTTGCGCAAGCCGGTGAATGATCTGTCGCGCGGCGCACTGGTCGATGACATTGTCTATACCATCGCGCTGACGGCAATCCAGGCTGACAATTCCCAATAAGAAACGCCCAGGCCCCACGGTCGGGCCCGTGATCGAGTCATCGTTATGCTGAGCTTTCTCCCCGCGCCGCTTCGCGGGTGCTTGTCCGCCCTGTTGCTGGTGCTGAATACCATCGTCTGCTTCAGCGTGTTGCTGCCCCTGGCACTGGTCAAACTGCTGCCGTTGCCCGCGCTACAGAAGATGTGCACCGTCTTGCTGATTCGCATCGCCGAGTTCTGGATCCTGTGCAACAGCGGCTGGATGAAGCTCACCGGGCGCACCGAGTGGGACGTAGCAGGGTATGAGCAGTTGGCCTACGATGGCTGGTATCTGGTTATCAGCAACCATCAGAGCTGGGTCGATATCCTGGCGCTGCAGCACAACCTCAATCGCCGCATGCCCATGCTGAAGTTCTTCCTCAAACAGGAACTGATTTGGGTGCCGATCATCGGCATCTGTTGGTGGGCGCTCGATTTTCCGTTCATGAAGCGCTACACCAAGGCCTACCTTGACCGGCACCCGGAAAAGGCCGGGCAGGACGTGGCCGCCACCCGCCGCGCCTGCGAAAAATTCAAGACGACGCCGGTAGCGGTTTTCAATTTTCTGGAGGGCACGCGCTTCACCCAGGCCAAGCACGACCAGCAGCAGTCGCCGTTCCGCTATCTGCTCAAACCCAAGTCAGGCGGTGTGGCGTTCGTACTCGACGCGATGGGTAGCCAGCTGCGCTCGCTGGTCGACATCACCATCCATTATCCGGATGGCAACCCCACCTTTTGGGATCTGCTCAGCGGCAGGATTCGCAAGGTCGTCATGCGCTGCGAGGTCAAGCCGATTCCCGAGCAGTTTCTCGGCAAGGACTATCAGAACGACGAGGCCTTCCGTAGCGAGTTCCAGGCCTGGATCACCAGTTTGTGGGAAGCGAAGGATGCGCAGCTCGAACGGCTGCACAAGGAGCATCCGCCACGCCAGGCCTGAGGCTGGCGAGGCGGATGCGATTGCAGTTACTGCATCGGACGCAGGTTGATCTCGACACGGCGGTTGCGCGCACGGCCTTCCTGGGTTTCATTGGAGGCGATCGGCTGGCTCGGACCGACGCCGCGGCTGGTGATACGTGCCCCGGAAATGCCCTGCCCTGTCAGGTAGGAGGCAACGCTGCTGGCGCGTTGTTGCGACAGGCGCATGTTCAGCTCCAGCGAGCCGGTGCTATCGGTGTGACCGACGATATCGACGCCGTTGCGATCGTATTCCTTGAACACCCGCACCAGCGAATTCAGCGTCGGGTAGAAGCTGCTGGCGATATCGGCAGAGTTGCTGGCGAAGGTGATGTTGCCCGGCATTACCAGCTGGATGTCGTTGCCGTTACGCACAACCTGCACGCCTGTGCCTGACAGCTCCTGGCGTAGTCGCGCTTCCTGCTGATCGACGTAATAACCGTAGCCGGCACCAGCGGCACCGCCAACCGTTGCGCCGATCAGCGCGCCCTTGCCACGGTCCTTCTTGCTGGAAGTCGCTGCCCCTACGATAGCGCCGGCTGCAGCGCCGCCCAGGCCATAGATCGACGATTTGCCGGCCTGTTGTTCACCAGTGTATGGGTTGGTAGTGCAGCCCGCGAGCAAAAACGAGCACAAACCTGCAGCGATCAAACCTTGTATCTTCATGGAGTATGTTCCTTTCAAAAGTACGGCGTCGCCGCAGATTACCTGAATATGGCGAATTCGGAAGGGGTGCAGAGCACAATCCGGATGAAAGCTCAGCCGCGGATGTACGGATTCTCGCGCATTTCCTCGCCGAGAAGCGTATCCGGGCCGTGACCGGTGACCACCACCGCTTCCTCGTCGAGCCTGTACAGCCGTTGGCGGATCGAGCGCTCGATCTGCTGGTAATCGCCGCCCCACAGGTCGGTTCGACCTATGCCGCGGCGAAACAGCGTGTCGCCCGCGATCAACAGTCGATCCTGGGGGAACCAGAAGCTCATCGAGCCCGGGGTATGGCCGGGGGTATGCAAAGCCACGCCGCAGCCACAGGCGAGCTCTTCGTCATCCTGCAACCATTGGTCGGGGGCCGGAACCGGCGTGTAAGGCACGCCGAACAGACGGCACTGCATTTCCAGGTTATCCCAGAGAAACTGGTCGTCCTTGTGCAAGTGCAGTGTGGCACCGGTGGCTTTTTTCATTTCACCGGAGGCCAGAAAGTGATCCAGATGCGCATGGGTGTGAATGATGCTGACCACCTTCAGGCCCAGCGCGTCGAGCCGATCCAGGATCAGTTGGTGGTCTCCGCCCGGATCGATAACGATGGCCTTTTTTGTCAGCGGGTCGCCAACAATGGTGCAGTTACAGCCGAGCGGGCCCACAGGGAAGGTTTCACGAACGAGCGTCGCGGTTCTGGACTGCATGTATTCTCCTGACAGGTCTGGCGAGCCGAGCAGTTGCAAGCATGCCAAGGGCGAGCCGGAAACACCAGCGCGTCACGCGCGGGACAGATCCGGCGATGCTTTATCCTTTCGGCCCGCAAGACGCCCTTCGCGCCGGGTTATGCACGCCGTACCTCAACCAGACCGTCGGCGTGTTCGGGCACACCGGCTAACTGCTGAACCACCACGCTTCCGACGATGTCGCCTTCCACATTGACGGCAGTACGCACCGTATCCAGCAAGCGATCGATCGGCAATAGAATGGCGATGGCTTCGGCCGGCAGACCGACCGCCTGCAACACCATCACCATGGTCACCATGCCTGCGCTGGGAATGCCCGGCGCGCCGGTGGAGGCCACCATCGCCGTGAAGAAAACCACCATCTGCTGGGCGAAGCTCAGCTCGATTCCCATGAGATTGGCGACGAACAGGGCAGCGGCCGCTTCGTACAGAGCGGTGCCATCCATGTTCATGGTCGCCCCGAGCGGCAGCACGAAGCCGGCAACGCCACGCCGGACCTGAAGGTTTTCCTCGGCGCAGCGCATCGATATCGGCAGCGTCGCCGCGCTGGAGCTGGTAGCAAAGGCAGTGATGATCGCCTCGCGCGAGCCACGCCAGAACCACAACGGTGACTTGCGAGTGACGAGCCAGAGGATGCCGGGCAGCACGACAATGCCGTGAAAGAGCGTGGTGGCAAAGACGAGAACGATGAAGCCGAGCACGGCAGTCAGCAGGCTGGCGTCCTGCTCGGCAACCAGCCGGATCAGCAGCGCCAGGATGCCCAGCGGCGCCAGGCGCATGATCCAGCCGACTATGCGCCTCAGCAGTTCGAGGAATTCCTGCAGCACCTTGAGAATATTCCCGTAACGCGCCCCACCCGCCACCAGCGCTACGCCGAGAAAAATGGCAAACACCACGATCGACAGGATGCTGTTGTTGGCAAAAGCGGTGAACGGGTTTTGAAAAAGGTTGGCGAAGAAGTGCTGAAAGAACTCTGGCAAGGTGAGCCGCCGCGCCTCGAAGCTAGCCATAGCGTCTTCGAACAGCGTCAGAGACAGCCCTGCACCCGGCTTGAACAGGTTAGCTGCGATCAACGCCACCAGCATCGCCAGCGCCAGCGTGCCGATGAAGTACGCCAGGGTGGTGACCCAGACGCGATGGACCTGATGATGCGCCTGCAGGTTCGCGACACCGACAGCAATCGAGGTAAAGATCAGCGGTACCAGAATCATCTTCAGCAGACCGATGAAAACGCTGCCTACCAGCGTGCTGGCGTAGAGCACCGAGGTGCGCGTGGTTGCCTCGTCCGGCATGGCACCGACCAGCCAGCCGATGAGCAAGCCGAGACCGGCGGCGATGAGAATCTGTTGGTTGAGACTGGGCATGCACGACTCCTTGTAGGCACTACCCGGGAGGTTAGCGCATTTTGCTAGCCAAGCAGACCCAGCGCCTTGGCCTGAGCCACTGCCTGGGTACGGCGAGCCACCCCGAGCTTGTTATTGATACGCCGGGCATGGCTTTTCACTGTATGCAACGAAATATACAGCGCCTCGCTTATCTGCTGATTGGAATAGCCCTGCGCAATGCAGCGCAGCACGTCCAGCTCCCGGCTGCTGAGCGGTTCACGCAGGGTTGCGGCGACAGGCTTGCCAGTCGGACCTGCAATCGCTGGCAGCATGGCCAGCAAATCGTCGCGTAAAGCGCTGGCCGGAGCATCGGCCAGAGCGCTCGGCAGACCGGGTGGACTCTGTCGAACCAGCGACAGGAACGGATCGACGATGCGTTGTGCCGCTGCCATCTCCAGCGCAGCGCGCAGAAATGCGCCCGCTTCCACCTCGCGGTTGCTGTGGAACAACAGCCTGGCCAGCTGCACCTGGACGGTGATCAACTGCAAACCCTCCCCGGCGCGCTGCAGCGTCGCCAGGAGCGCACGCAGGGCCTGTTCGCAGCCTCCCTGGTCGCCACGCAGCCAAAGCAGCCGGGCATTGACTAATTCAATGTAGACAGCCAGGGCGTGGTAGAACGGCGGAGGAGCCGCGGGCGCCGGGCCGCAATAGGTCTGGCGCAGCCGGGGCAGCCATTGTTCGGCCAGCTCTCGCCTGTCGGCGCTCATCCACAGGTCACATTTGAGAACGGTAAGCCAGCCGAGATGCAGCACCGGTGGTATGTCCCACATGTGCATCAGGCGCTCGGCCTCGGTCAGCGTGTCGAAGCCATCGCCGAGCGTGTCGCGCTGCCTGCCGAGCAGGCTGGCCTTTATGCAGTAACCCAGCAGCACGTGGATATCGCGACAGCGCCGCGCTTCGGCAATCCCAACATTCAGTGCTGCCAGGGCATGCTTCCGCTCGCCTTGCAG
>CAYZFU010000140.1:3078-8870 GCA_964477725.1 uncultured Halopseudomonas sp. | reverse complement strand
TACTCGACGGCTGGTACATCGCCCGTCGAAGGCGCCTGAGGAGCCTGCTCTTCAAGAACAGGTACATCTTCGCTGACCACCGGTGCAGACGGAGCTACCGGTGCGCTTCGCAACGCCGGATCAGGAAGACCAGCATCGCGAATCTGAGTTGCCTGATGGCTGGCGTAGTAGGCCAGGCCCAGCGAAGTCAGAAAGAATACAGTGGCCAGCACGGCTGTCAAGCGGCTAAGAAAAGTTGCCGAACCCTGACTACCAAAAACCGTGCCAGACGCACCGGAGCCGAAGGATGCGCCAGCGTCGGCACCCTTGCCCTGCTGCATCAGCACCAGGCCAACCAGGGCAATCGCCACCAACAGGTGCACTACCACGACTACGGTTTCGATCATTACACTCGTCCTGCGGCGCGAGCGATCGCGCCAAAATCATCTGCGTTCAGAGAGGCTCCACCAACCAGCCCCCCATCGATATCCGGCATGGCGAACAGAGCATCGGCGTTATCGGCCTTGACACTGCCACCGTATACAATCTGCACGCATTGCGCCTGATCGTCATCGAGCATCGCAAGTCGGGCGCGGATCATACCATGGACTTCCTGAGCCTGCTCGGGCGTCGCTGTCAATCCGGTACCTATCGCCCAGACCGGCTCGTAAGCGACAACCCCCTGCGCCAGGCCACCCACTCCGAACGCGTCCAGCACGATCTGAAGCTGACGACCGACGACGTCGGCGGTCTCACCCGCATCGCGCTGCTCGCGGGTCTCACCTACGCACAGGACGGGTCGCAGGCCACACGCCAGCGCGGCAGCGAATTTCTGCCGCACCTGCTCATCGGTTTCACCGAAAAGCGTGCGCCGCTCCGAGTGCCCAACCAGCACGTATTCGCAACCGGCATCACGCAACTGAGCTGGAGATATCTCACCGGTCAGCGCGCCAGGCTCGGCCTGAGGCGCACAGCTTTGCCCGGCCAGGCGTATCGGCGAACGCTCGAGCGCCTCACGGCATTGCTGGATGTACAGTGCCGGAGGAGCGATCATCAGATCGACCTGTTCCGGCCATTCCTGCTGGTTCAAGCCAGCGAGCAGGGACTCCACCGACTGGCGCGTCCCGTACATTTTCCAGTTTCCCGCGACCAGCAAACGTCGCATGCTTAACCTCTCAGCTCAAGCGGGCGCCAATGTTAACCAAGTTGCCCAAGTGAAACAACGACTTTTTCAGCCCGCTGCGAACAGCGCGCGGACCCGATCAGCCAAGCCCTCTGCCTCTCTGTTAACCTGGTCCGAGTCCTGCCCTTCGACCATCACCCGGATCAACGGCTCGGTTCCCGACAGGCGTAACAGCACCCGCCCCGTATCGCCCAGGCGCGCCTCGGTCTCTCGCACGGCCTCTTGCAGCTGCGGATCCGCCAGTGGCGATTGCGCACCTTTCTGATAGCGTACGTTGATCAGCTTCTGCGGGCATTTGTGCATGCGTCCGCTGGCTTGATCCAGGCGCAGCCCCGAACGCTGCAATGCCTTGAGCACCTGCAACGCAGCGATGATGCCATCGCCGGTAGAGGTATGATGCAGACAGAGGATATGCCCAGAGGATTCACCCCCTACCAGCCAGCCGCGCTCGCGCAAATCGGACATCACGTAGCGATCACCCACCTTGGCCCGCACGAATTCGATCCCCAACTCGCGCAAGCCCAACTCCAAGCCAAGATTGCTCATCAAGGTGCCAACAACGCCGCCGTTGAGCAGTCCGCGCTCATGCATATCACGAGCGATGATATAAACCAGCTCATCCCCGTCAACTTCCGCGCCCTGTCCGTCGACCATCATTACCCGGTCGCCGTCCCCGTCGAACGCGATCCCCAGATCGGCGCCGGTCTCCACAACCCGTTGGCTCAGTGCACGCAAATCGGTCGAGCCGACCTCGGCATTGATATTCAGACCATCCGGCTGGGCGCCTATGACTTCGACTTCCGCACCGAGCTCGCGGAACACGTTGGGCGCAACTTTGTACGTGGCGCCATGCGCGCAATCGAGCACCAGGCGAAACTCGCGGAACCGCGTACTGGTCGGCACGCTGCTCTTGCAGTATTCGATGTAACGCCCCGAAGCATCCTCTACCCGCGCAACCTTTCCCAGCTCGTCCGACTCGACCAACTCCATCGGCGCCTCGACCAGGCGCTCGATCTCCAGCTCGAGATCGTCCGGCAGCTTGCTGCCAGTGACCGAGAAGAACTTGATGCCGTTATCGTAGAACGGGTTGTGGGAGGCGCTTATGACGATTCCGGCATCGGCCTGGAACGTGCGGGTCAGGTACGCGATGGCCGGCGTAGGCATCGGACCGAGCAGCTGGACCTGCGCACCAGCGGCAGACAAACCAGCCTCGAGCGCGGATTCAAACATGTAACCGGAGATCCGCGTGTCCTTGCCGATCAATACGCGACACTGTCCGTGTCGTTTGAAAGCCATCCCGACCGCCCAGCCGAGCTTGAGCATGAAATCCGGAGTAATGGGATATTGGCCGACCCGGCCTCTTATGCCGTCGGTTCCAAAATAGCGCTTTTCCATTTCGCTGTCCTGTATCTGTGGTCTTGTGATTAGCGGGCGGACAGCACCGCTTCGATCATGCGCACCGCGTCGACTGTTTCAGCGACGTCGTGCGCGCGGATGATTTTGACTCCCTTGCCGACTGCCAGCGCCGCGAGCGCTACGCTGCCATGCAGCCGCTGCTCCACCGGGCGATCGAGCACCTGACCGATCATGCTTTTGCGCGATACGCCAACCAGTATCGGCAATCCTGGAGGACGCAGCCTGTCCATACCTGCGAACAGCTGCAGATTATGCTCGAGTGACTTGCCGAAACCGAAACCCGGGTCCAGCACAATACGGGAACGATCGATACCGGCTGCTTCGCAGGCCGCAACGCGCTCTTCGAGAAAACCACTGACTTCGGCCAGTACCGATTCGTAAACCGGCGACGTTTGCATCGTCGCGGGCTCACCCTGCATATGCATGATGCAAACCGCAAGGCCCGAGCCAGCCGCAGCCTCGATCGCGCCCGGACGTCGCAGCGCCCGGATGTCATTGATCAGACCTGCGCCCGCAGCAGCGGCTTCGGTCATGACCTGAGGGGTACTGGTGTCCACCGAGACGATGATGTCGAAGCGTGCCGCAACTGCCTCGACTACGGGGATGACACGATCCAGCTCCTGTTGCGTGGTTACCGAAGCTGCTCCGGGCCTGGTGGACTCGCCACCTACGTCGATCAGCGCCGCGCCAGCTGTACACATGTGCTCGGCATGCCGCAGCGCTTGGTCCAGCCGGTCGTAACGACCGCCATCTGAAAACGAGTCGGGAGTAACGTTCAGGATGCCCATGACCTGGGCTCTGGAAAGATCAAGCTCCCGGCTGCCACATGGCAACCGGGAGCTGTTTGCACTGGACAGCATGGAAGTCAGTGTTCCCCAGCAGGCCCGCCGATCACGCCACCATCAGCCGGCTTGTCGCGGCCCGGCCGCGGCTCGTCTGCCGGATCGTCAACTTCCGCAGCTGCGCCTGGACCCTGACGGTCGTCGCCGTTCCAGCCCTTCGGCTCGCGGGGCGGCCGTCCGGACATGATGTCATTGATCTGCTCGGTATCGATGGTTTCGTACTTCATCAGCGCTTCGGCCATCAAATCCAGCTTGTCGCGGTTCTCTTCCAGCAGTCGGCGAGCTGTCGTGTAGCAATCGTCGATGATGCTGCGAACCTCCTGGTCAATCATTTTCGCGGTTTCACCGGAGATGTTGCCGTTCTGGCCACCGCCCGCACGACCGAGATAACCTTCGTTCTCGTCCTCGCCATACATCAGCGGACCGAGCTTCTCCGACAGACCCCACTTGGTCACCATGTTCCGCGCCAGCTGCGTAGCCCGCTGAATATCATTCGAGGCGCCTGTGGTGACGCCTTCGAAACCAAGGGTCATTTCTTCGGCGATCCGGCCACCGAACAGCGAGCAGATCTGGCTGTTGAGGGCGCGCTTGGACAGACTGTAGCGATCCTCTTCAGGCAAGAACATGGTCACACCCAATGCTCGGCCGCGCGGGATGATCGACACCTTGTACACCGGATCGTGTTCAGGAACGAGGCGTCCTACGATCGCGTGGCCGGATTCATGGTACGCCGTGTTGAGTTTTTCCTTGTCAGACATGACCATCGATTTGCGCTCGGCGCCCATCATGATCTTGTCCTTGGCCATCTCGAACTCATTCATCTCGACCAGGCGCTTCCCGGCGCGAGCGGCGAACAGCGACGCCTCGTTGACCAGATTGGCCAGGTCCGCCCCGGAAAAACCAGGGGTGCCCCGGGCGATGTTGCCAGGCACGACATCGTCACCCAGCGGCACCTGGCGCATGTGCACCTTGAGGATTTGCTCGCGACCGCGAATGTCCGGCAAGCCGACCACGACCTGTCGGTCGAAGCGACCCGGGCGCAACAGCGCAGGATCCAGCACGTCCGGACGGTTGGTAGCGGCAATGACGATGATGCCGTCGTTCGCCTCGAAACCATCCATTTCGACCAGCAACTGGTTCAGCGTCTGCTCGCGCTCGTCATGGCCGCCGCCCATGCCAGCGCCACGATGACGACCGACAGCGTCGATCTCGTCGATGAAAATGATGCAGGGCGCGTGCTTCTTGGCCTGCTCGAACATGTCGCGCACGCGGCTAGCACCGACACCGACGAACATTTCAACGAAGTCCGAACCGGAGATGGTGAAGAACGGCACCTTGGCTTCGCCGGCAACCGCTTTGGCGAGCAGCGTCTTACCCGTACCCGGCTGCCCGACCATCAGCACGCCACGCGGGATATGGCCGCCCAGCCGCTGGAACTTGCCGGGATCGCGCAGGAAGTCGACCAGCTCGCTGACCTCTTCCTTCGCCTCGTCGCAGCCGGCAACATCGGCGAAGGTGGTCTTGACCTGATCTTCCGACAACATCCGCGCCTTGCTTTTGCCGAAGCTCATCGGACCGCCACGCCCGCCACCACCGCCCTGCATCTGGCGCATGAAGAACATGAAGATGGCAATGATGATCAAGATCGGGAAGCTGGCGATCAGCAACTGAGTCCAGATGCTCTGCTGCTCCGGCTGCTTGCCCTCGATGATGACTTCATTCTGAAGCAGGTCGCCGATCAGCCCGCTATCCTGGATGGCTGGACGGATGGTGGTAAAAGTGGTGCCATCACGACGGCGACCGGTAATTTCGTAGCCGTCAACGGTGACGCGCTCAACCTGACGATCCTCGACCAACTCGAGGAACTGCGTGTAGTTGAGAGTGTTGGGCTCAGCGGGACTGCTGAAGTTGTTCATGACCGTGACCAGCACGGCGGCAATGATCAACCACAGGATGAGGTTCTTCGCCATGTCGTTCAAATTGCTACCCTCTTGCTTCGCCGCCTGGACGACTGAGCCTGACTGAAATCATAAAAATATGACACGTTGTACCTTACACCAGTTTCCGGCGGGGCGGCAGACGCACCTCTGTAACGCCCTGTGTCGCACAGCCTATCCCTTGAAACCGCGTGCCAGCAGATAGGTCTCGCGGGAACGATCCCGCGAAGCCCCTGGCTTTCGAGTCACCAGTTTGTCGAATTGATCCCTGATCTGCCGGAAATACTCATCGAAGCCTTCGCCATGGAATACCTTGATGAGAAAGTCACCGCCCGGACGCAACGTTCGCGCGGCCATGTCCAGCGCCAGCTCGCATAGATACATCGCCCGCGGCTGATCGATCGCAGGCGTACCACTCATGTTTGGGGCCATATC